>JBIIGQ010000075.1:0-3127 GCA_044236365.1 Candidatus Limnocylindrus sp.
AAGGCGGCGCCAAAGGCCTAAGCGAACGAATCGATCGACCGCCCGCTGCGCATCGCGCAGTGTGGCGGGACGACGATTAGGCGACTGGCTCCTCGCGCTTCACGCGCGGAGCACTCGGCCAGTAGAAGAGCCCACCCAGCAGCGCGAAGCCTGTCGTGCTGAGAATCAAGATGCGCACCGTTCCCATCTGGCCATCCCAATACCAATCGGTAAATGAGGCCACGTCGGTGATGCCTGCTTCGGCGAGCGCCTCTTTGCCACCTTCAGCTCCCTGGTAGCGCACGTAGACGCACTCTGGTCCAGCCGCGCATGTGAACGAGCCGCCCTGCTTCTCATCGCGGTAGCCAGGGTCAAGCGAGAAGAAGAAGAGCTTCACCGCAAGGAAGAGCGCGGCGAAGGTCACCGCGGTGATGGCGCCACTCCAAGCGGCGTTCGCAAAGATGCGACCAGGGCGACCGCGTAGTTGCCCCGCGCGCTGATTGCCGTACCAGCCGATGAGTAGACCAGAGAGCGGCGCGAAGATGATGTACGCCGGATCGATCGGGATCACCATCAAGAAGCTCACCGCAACGGTAAGTGCCATGCCGATACCAACGAAGGCGGCGACGGTTGCTCCGCGATCCACAAAGCGACTCATGCGTGGGTCACGTGCGAGAAGGCGGCGCGGCCGGCGTAGATCGCCCGAGTGCCGAGCTGCTCTTCAATGCGCAAGAGGCGGTTCAGCTTGGCGACGCGCTCCGAACGCGATGGGGCACCCGTCTTGATCTGCCCCGCATTCGTGGCCACGGCGAGGTCGGCGATGGTGGTGTCTTCGGTCTCGCCGGAGCGGTGGCTCAAGATGCTTGCCCAGCCGGCGCCGCGCGCCAGGGTGATCGCGTCGAGGGTTTCGGTCAGGGTGCCAATCTGGTTCGGCTTCACCAGCAGCGCGTTGGCGGCGCCCGCGTCAATGGCGCGCTCAATGCGGTGGGTGTTGGTTACCAACAGGTCGTCGCCCACGATCTGCACCTTGCCACCGATGCGCGCGGTGAGGGCCTCCCAACCGCTCCAGTCATCTTCAGCCAGACCATCTTCGATGCTGATGATCGGATACTTCGACGCCCAGCTTGCCCAGAGATCAACAAGTGCACCGCTCTCGAGGGTGCGACCTTCGCGCTCCAGCTTGTAGTGGCCGTTCGGCTGCAGCAGTTCTGTTGCGGCGGCATCAATCGCAATGGCGATCTCTTCGCCCGGTCGATACCCAGCCGCCTCAATCGCCGTCATGAGTGCATCGAGTGCCGCCTCGTTTGACGGCAGGCTCGGCGCAAAGCCGCCCTCATCGCCCTGACCGGTTGCGAGGCCGCGATCGTGCAGGTTCTTGCGGAGTGCGGCGAAGACCTCGGCGCCAGCGCGCAGCGCATCGCGATAGGTGGCGGCGCCCACAGGGACCACCATGAACTCCTGGAAATCGGTGGAGTGCTCGGCATGCTTGCCGCCATTCAAAATGTTCAGCAGCGGCACTGGAAGCTTCACTGCAGCGTCACCACCAAGTTCGTACCAGAGTTCTTTGCCGTGCAGCGCAGCACGCGCATGGGCCGCCGCAAGCGAAACACCGAGAATGGCATTCGCGCCGAGTCGGCCCTTCGCCGGTGTGCCGTCGAGAGCGATGAGTGCTGCATCAAGAGCCCGTTGGTCGCTCACCGACGTGCCGTTCAGTGCCTGCGCGATCTCCCCGTTCACTGCGGCAACGGCGCCAAGGACGCCCTTGCCACCGAATCGACCCTTGTCGCCATCGCGAAGCTCGACCGCTTCGTGTGCGCCAGTAGAGGCGCCCGATGGAACAGCGGCGCGACCTCGTGCGCCACCACTCAGGGTGACGTCCACCTCGACGGTCGGATTACCGCGCGAGTCAAGAATTTCGCGCGCGTGGATCGCGGCGATGCGGTCGCTCATGCCAGTGGATCACTCTCGTCGTCGTCCTCATCGTCGAGCGCTGACGGCTTGATGATCGGCTTCGGCTTTGCTGGTGCGCGCTTCGCTGCCGCCTTGCCCCCTGGCTTCACGGGCGACACGTAGACGATCGGGAGCGTCTCGTATGGCGAGCCGGCAGTTGGCACCACGGCGAGGCCTGGCAGGTCGCGCCCTTCAAGGAACTCGAGTGAGGCACCGCCACCGGTGGAGAGGTGCGTCATCTTCTCGGCAATGCCCAACTGTCGCAGGGCGGCAATGCTGTCGCCGCCGCCAACCACCACGGTCGCGCCCGCATCCGCCTTCTCGGCGGCAACCTTGGCGAGTTCGCGCGTGGCCACGGCGAACGATGGGATCTCAAAGACGCCGAGTGGTCCGTTCCACAGGATGGTCTTGATCGGCGCGAGCGCCTCGCGGATTGCGGTGATCGAGGCGGGGCCAAGGTCAACCATGTGCCAGCTCGCCGGGAGCTTGTCGGTGGAGACCACCTTGAACTCGGTGCCGCGTGTCACCTCTTTAGCGACCACACCATCAACGGGAAGGAGGACGCGAACACCGCGGTCCTGCGCCAACTTCAAGATGCGTCGCGCATCGTCCACCATCTTCGACTCGTAGAGGCTCTTGCCAACACTGCGGCCAGAGGCGACAAGGAACGTATTCGCAACGCCGCCACCAAGAATCAACAGGTCAACCTTCTTGATCAAGGCTTCGAGTACGGCCACCTTCCCCGAGACCTTGCCGCCGCCGACAATCGCGGCGAACGGTCGTGCAGGCTTCTCAAGCAAATTAGAGAGTGCCTCTACCTCTTGCTCCATCAGGAGTCCGACATATGACGGCAGGTAGGCGGCAACACCAACGGTGCTGGCGTGGGCGCGGTGCGCTGCGCCGAAGGCATCGTTCACGAAGACGTCGCCATACGAGGCGAGTCGCTCGGCGAATGCGGGATCGTTGCGCTCCTCGCCGGCATGGAAGCGAACATTCTCAAGAAGGAGCAGCTCGCCCGGTCGCAAGCGACGCACGGCGTCGTCGGTACCAACACCAAGTGCATCACCAGTTGTCGGCACATTGACGCGAATAAGCTGTGTGAGTCGCTCAGCTGCGGGTCGCAGGCGAAGGCCATCGACAACGCGACCATCTGGTCGACCAAGGTGCGACATGATCACCACCGATGCGCCGCCGTCGA
>JBIIGQ010000076.1:0-3123 GCA_044236365.1 Candidatus Limnocylindrus sp.
TGCCCAGCTTTCGGAACCCGTTTAAACGCCGCAAGGCGACCCCCGGAGCCGAGCCCGATTTATGGGTCCGGTGCCCCGGGTGCTCGGAGCTCCTCTTCAAGAAGACCTTGGAGAAGAGCCTTCGGGTTTGCTCGGCGTGCGGCCACCACTTCCGTGTTCCTGCCCGCGAGCGCATTGCGCAGCTGGTCGACGAGGGCACCTTCGTTGAGGCCGACGCCAGCCTGATCTCCCTCGACCCGATCGTCTTCACTGACTCCAAGGGGTACCCCGAGCGGGCCGCCGCCGCCCGCGCCGCCACTGGCGAGCGCGACGCCGCCATCCGCGGCACCGCCCTGATTGGCGGCATTGAGGTCTCCCTCGTCGCCATGGACTTCTTCTTCATGGGTGGCTCGATGGGCTCGGTCGTGGGCGAGAAGGTCGCCCGCGCCGCCGAACTCGCCACCGCCCGCCGCCTCCCGCTCGTGATCGTCTCGGCATCGGGCGGCGCCCGCATGCAAGAGGGGACCTACGCCCTGATGCAGCTACCAAAGACCCTCGCCGCCATCGCGCGACTGAAGTCGAGCGGCGGCACCTTCATTAGCGTGTTGACCGACCCAACCACTGGCGGAACCATCGCCTCGTTCGGCGCCCTCGGCGACCTGAACGTTGCCGAACCGAATGCACTGATCGGCTTCAGTGGCGCGCGCGTCTCTGCCGGCACCATTGGCGACGAACTCCCGGTTGGTTTCCAGCGTAGCGAGTTCTTGCTGGAGACCGGCTTCATCGATGCGATCGTGCCGCGCGGCAATCTGCGCGGTTGGCTGACGCGCGCACTCGGACTCCTGCAGCCACTCCCCGCACCAGCGGTGCCGCTCTATCGACAGATTCCGATTCCTGGTGTGGGCCTGATTGGTGGGATGGTCACTGGTGTCGCGCAGGGTGCTGGCGCAATGATCGGTTCCGTTCTTTCGCCTGTTGCCGACGCCGCTTCGAAAGTGGCGAATCGTGCCGACCAGATTCTCGAGAACCAGCGCGACCGACACCTGGCGCCAGAGCTTGGGCCACACCTCGACGAGGCCGAGGCGTGGAGTCATGTGCAGCGCGCACGCGAGGTACATCGACCACGTACCGCCGAACTGCTGGAGGCGCTTGGCGCTGAATTTGTGGAGCTGCGCGGTGATCGACGCGCCGGTGATGACGGGGCGATCATTGCGGGTATTGCGCGCATCGACGGGCGACGCATTGTGGTGGTCGGCACGCAGAAGGGGACCGACACCGAGAGCAACATTCGCCGCGGGTTTGGCATGCCGCACCCGGAGGGGTATCGCAAGGCGATGCGCGCCTTTGAGCTTGCCGAGCGCCTGCACCTGCCGGTGCTCACCCTGGTGGACACCCCTGGTGCGCACCCTGGCCCTGAGTCCGAACAGCACGGCATCGCTGAGGCGATCGCCGCTGCCATCAGCAAGATGACCGAACTGCGCACCCCAATCGTCACGGTCGTCACCGGCGAGGGCGGCTCGGGTGGTGCGCTCGCCATTGCCGCCGCCGATCGCGTCTTCGCCTTTGAACATGCCTACTACTCGGTGATCAGCCCCGAAGGGTGCGCCGCCATCTTGTTCCGCACCTCCGATAAGGCTCCCGCCGCGGCACGCGCCCTGCGCATCACCGCGCCAGAGCAGGTCGCCCTCGGCGTGGTCGACGGCATCATCGCCGAGCCAGAGACGCTCTCTGCCGAATCAACCGTCACCTTGGCCCGCGCGATGTGGGAGAAGGTTTCTGCAACGTTCGATGAGCTGGAATCGATGAGCGACTTGAACGCGCTGCTCGATGCGCGCTATGCGCGCTATCGCGCCTACGGCGCATTTGATGAAGCCGCCCCAACGAAGAAGGGTCTTGTTGGCGCGATTCGTTCGATCCTCGGTATGGATCGCGAGAAGGTGCCGGCCGGCATCAACGACGAGTGGCTCGATGAGATCGAGCGCAATAGTGCGGGGGCGTAGCTGATGCCGCACGAAACTGAACGACTCGGCGAACTCCTTGACTCACTCGTTCCCGTGCTTGTTGAGCGACTGCATGAGACCGGGCTCGGCGAGATTGAGATTGAGCGCGATGGCGCAACCGTGCGCGTGCGCGCCGAAGATCTTGGCGCGCCGGTTGCCACTGCACCTGCACCAGCGGCCCCGCGCGGAGGAACGCCCGCTGCAGCTGCGCCAGCACCGACCCCCGCCGATGATCGCCGCCACCCCGTTCGCTCGACCGCCGTTGGCTTTGTGAAACTCGCCCCCGACATTCACGTTGGCGGCAAGGTGGCGAATGGTTCACTGGTTGCGACCGTTGATGTGCTTGGCGTTGCCGTTGAGGTGCGCGCCGATCATGGCGGCATCGTCGCCAAACTGCGCTGCGCTACTGGCGATCCAGTGGAGTACGGCCAGGAGCTCTTCTTGGTCGAATCCGTTGGCGAGGTGAAGGCGTGATCAAGCGCGTGTTGATTGCGAATCGTGGCGAAATCGCGCTGCGAATCTTGCGCGCCTGTCGCCAGCTCGGCATCGAGGCGGTGGTCGCCTACAGCGAGGCCGACCGCGAGTCGCGCGCCGTGCTGGTTGCCGACGAGGCGATCTGCATCGGCCCCGCCGACGCCAAGCGCAGCTACCTCTCGGCCCCCGCGGTGATCTCTGCGGCACTCGCCACCGGCTGCGATGCCATTCACCCGGGCTACGGCTTCCTCTCCGAGAACGCCGCCTTCGCCGAGGCGGCGGCAGCGCATGGCATCACCTTTATTGGCCCCTCTGCCGAGGTGCTCGAGCGCTTCGAGAGCAAGGCGGCGGTACGTGCCCTGCTGGCCAAGCACGGCCTCCCCACGATTCCTGGCTCCGATGGCGTGGTCGCCGACGAGGCTGCGGCGGCAAAGGCTGCCGAGAAGATCGGCTACCCCGTCATCTTGAAGGCGTCGGCAGGCGGCGGTGGTCGCGGCATGCGCGTGATTCAGAGCGCCGAAGATCTGGCGCGACTCTTCTCGCTCTGCACCCAAGAGGCGCAGGCGGCATTCGGCGACGGCTCCCTCTACATCGAGAAGTACCTCGTCGACACTCATCACGTTGAGGTGCAGATCGCCGTTGACAAGAGCGGCACCGCGCTGCACTTCGG
>JBIIGQ010000100.1:0-3112 GCA_044236365.1 Candidatus Limnocylindrus sp.
ATGTTGGCGGCGACGTTGAACTCGCGCACCATGCGGTCGACGATGATGTCGAGGTGGAGCTCGCCCATGCCCGCGATGCGGGTCTGACCCGACTCCTGGTCGGTGTGGACGCGGAAGGTTGGATCCTCTTCAGCGAGACGCTGCAGGGCGACGCCCATCTTCTCCTGGTCGGCCTTTGTCTTCGGCTCGACGCTGAGCTCGATCACTGGATCTGGGAAGGTCATCGACTCGAGCACGATTGGGTGCTCTGGGTCGCAGAGGGTATCGCCGGTGAAGGTGTCCTTGAGGCCGACGGCGGCGGCGATGTCGCCCGTTCGCACTTCGTCAATCTCCTCGCGGTGGTTGGCATGCATGCGAATCAAGCGGCCGATGCGCTCCTTCTTCCCCTTTGATGGGTTGAGCACGTATGAACCAGCCTTGAGGACGCCAGAGTAGACGCGGAAGAAGCCGAGCTTCCCAACGAATGGGTCGGCGGCGATCTTGAAGGCAAGGGCGGCGAATGGCGCCTCGTCATCGACTGGGCGCGACATCTCGTTCTCAACGTTGCGCGGGTCGGTCCCCTTGATTCCAGGGACGTCGAGCGGGCTTGGGAGGTACTCAACGACGGCGTCGAGCATTGGCTGCACGCCCTTGTTCTTGAGGGCGGAGCCGGTGAGAACTGGAACGATCTTGTAGCCAAGGGTGCCGGCGCGGATTCCTTCGCGAACCTGCTCTGGGCTCAGGGTGCCCGTCTCTAGATAGATCTCGGTGAGTGCGTCGGTCTGAGCCGCAGCCTGGTCGAGCATGAAGGCGTGCCACTTGTCGGCCTCAGCCTGGAGCTCGGCGCGGATCGGTCGGCGCTCGCTCTTCTCGCCCTTGTCGTCGAGGTAGACGATCTCTTCCATGGCGATGAGGTCGATGACGCCCTCGAACTTGTCTTCGAGGCCGATTGGGAGCTGGAGTGGGACGGCGTTTGCGCCGAGGCGGTCCTTAATCATGTCGAAGCAGCGCCAGAAGTCGGCACCGGTGCGGTCGAGCTTGTTAATGAAGCAGAAGCGTGGAACGGCGTGGCGGTCAGCCTGGCGCCAAACGGTTTCGGACTGTGGCTCTACGCCGGCAACGCCGTCAAAGATGACGACCGCGCCGTCGAGAACGCGGAGCGAGCGCTCCACCTCAACGGTGAAGTCCACGTGCCCGGGCGTATCGATGATGTTGATGACGTGATCCTTCCAGGCGCAGGTCGTGGCAGCGGCGGTAATGGTGATGCCGCGCTCCTGCTCCTGCTCCATCCAGTCCATCGTTGCGGCGCCCTCATGGACCTCGCCGATCTTGTGGATCTTCTTGGTGTAGAAGAGGATGCGCTCGGTGACCGTGGTCTTGCCGGCGTCAATGTGCGCAATGATGCCGATGTTTCGCGTTCGCAGGAGTGACGTTGCTCGTGCCATCGTCGCCTCCTAGAACCGGAAGTGGCTGAAGGCCTTGTTCGCCTCCGCCATCTTGTGGGTCTCTTCGCGTCGCTTCACTGCGGCGCCGAGATTGTTGGATGCATCGAGGAATTCAGCGGCGAGCTTGTCGGACATGCTCTTGCCGTTGCGCTTGCGTGCAGCCTGCACCAACCAACGCACGCCGAGGCTCAAGCGGCGCTCGCCGCGAATCTCAACAGGCACCTGGTACGTGGCGCCACCGACGCGGCGCGGCTTCACTTCAATGAGTGGTGTTGCATTGCGCAGCGCAAGGTCAAGCACCTCAAGGCCCGGGCGGTTCGCCTGGGACTCAACGCGTGCAAGCGCTTCGCGAAGGATTCGCTCTGCAAGACCGCGCTTGCCGCTCAACATCACCTTGACCACGAAACGGTCAACGGTTTTGTTCAGCGGAACAACTTCGTACTTAAGCTTGCGTGGGACCGTTGTACGACGTGGCATCGCTTACTTCTTCTTCGCGGTGGCTTGTTCAGCCTTCGCGCCATACTTCGATCGGCTCTGCTTGCGATCCTTCACACCGGCGGCATCGAGTGCGCCGCGAACGATGTGGTACTTCACCGAAGGAAGGTCCTTCACTCGGCCGCCACGAACGAGCACAACGCTGTGCTCCTGGAGGTTGTGGCCGATGCCTGGGATGTAGGCGGTGACTTCCATCTGGTTGGTGAGCTTCACGCGGGCGATCTTTCGAAGAGCGGAGTTCGGCTTCTTCGGGGTCATGGTGCGCACGATCAAGCAGACACCACGCTTCATCGGGGCGCCCTCTGCGGACTCCTGACGCTGCTTAATGCCGTTCCAGTTCTTGCGGAACGCAGAGGCCTTGATCTTCGAGACCTTGACCTTGCGACCCTTTCGAACGAGCTGACTAATCGTAGGCACGTTGTACGCGCGCTCCTTCTCTATTCGATTCCACGACTGGCGTGATGTCAGGGCGGTTATGCCCTTTGTGCACGGACGGCGGAGCGTAGCAGTCAAGCACGAAGGGTGTCAAAGCACCCCCCTTGCGGGACGGCTGAGCTTCGTCCTTAGGCTCCCCCCTCGTCGCCCTTCGGGGCCTCGGCGGCGTCCGCCAGGAAGGGGTTTGCCTCGGTTTCGCCCTCGGCTTCCGGCTTCTCCTCGGTGAGGAGGGCCACCAGCTGGGAGACGTCGTCCTGGCTCGCTCCACCCTCTTCGGACTCGAGGAAGACGTTGAAGTCGTCCTTGCCGAAGTCGGTTGGCAGGTCGCCACCGGCCAGGGCGGCCGCGGCACGGAGCTTCTCGGCCTCCTTGCGTGCGGCAACCTTGTCTGGGGCACCCGTACCGGCTGGGATGAGCTTGCCGATGATGACGTTCTCCTTGAGCCCCACGAGGTAGTCGCGGGCACCGGTGATCGCCGCCTCGGTGAGCACGCGGGTGGTCTCCTGGAAGGAGGCCGCCGCGAGGAAGCTCTCCGTGTTCAGGGAGGCCTTTGTTACACCCAGGAGCTGCGAGGCCGCGGTTGCCGGCTCCCCACCCTCGGCGAGGACTCGAGCGTTCTCACGCTCAAAGGCGAGGCGGTCGGCAAGCTCCGTTGGGAGCATGTGCGTGTCGCCTGGGTTGTCGACCCGCACCTTGCGCAGGAGCTGGCGGACGATGATCTCAATGTGCTTATCGGAGATTGTTACACCCTGGCTTCG
>JBIIGQ010000077.1:0-3106 GCA_044236365.1 Candidatus Limnocylindrus sp.
TCAACGGCGACGCGCAGGACCGTGGTCGACGTCAGCGCGTGAGGCTCAGCGCCCCCCGTCACACCGAAATCCGGCGCTCCGGGTGCTTCGCACGCTCGGCGAGGACAATCTTCTCGACCTGAGCCGCGGCCTCCTCGGGATAGCCAGTCTCGTTCAACACCAAGTAGTCATACTCCTGTGCGCGTTCCATCTCCGTAATCGCATTCCGTGCGCGCGTCACCAGCTCATCCGCGGTCTCCGTGCCTCGACCAGCAAGGCGCTCGGCAAGTGCCTCAGGAGACGGGGGCGCCACAAAGATCAGGAGTGCTTCAGGGATGACCTTGCGCAGGCTGCGCGCACCCTGAACATCAATCTTGCAGAGAGCGTCTTGCCCACGAGCGAGTGCGCCGCGCACCTCTTCGCGTGGGGTGCCGTAGGAGCGGTCGTGCACGGTGGCCGCCTCAAGGAGCTCACCCGCAGCGTTCAGCGCATCAAACGATTCACGACTCTGGAAGTGGTAGTGCACGCCGTCCATCTCACCCGTGCGTGGCGGTCGCGTGGTGCAGGTAACGACGTAGTGGAAGGTCTGGCCCACTGGGCGGCGGCGCAGCTCATTGATGATGGTGTCTTTGCCCACGCCACTGGGGCCTGAGATCACGATCACCTGGGCGCCTGGTGCCCCGACGCGTCGCTGTGGCTCCATCACCCCTCCCCTCTGCTGGAGTGCAACCGTAGCGCATCAAGGGGCGCATGCAGATCAGCAGGCAGCACAGCCTCGAGCCGCATCAAACGTCCATCTCGCGGATGGGCAAAGACGATCTTCCACGCGTGTAGGAAGAGGCGCGTTGTCGCATCGGGGCCACGCCGGCTGGTGCCGTTCCCATACGTTGGGTCTCCGGCGATCGGGTGCCCGATCTCTGTCAGGTGCACGCGAATCTGATGGGTGCGTCCAGTAATGAGGTCTACTTCCAGCAGCGTCCAACCGGGGAACCGCTCGCGCACGCGATACCCCGTCGTCGCCTCGCGGCCGCCTGCAACCACCGCCATCCGCTTCCGCTCATTCGGGTCTCGACCGATGGGCGCTTCAATGCGACCCAACTCTGCCGCTACGGAACCTTGCACCAAGGCGAGGTAGGTCTTCTTGATGCGTCGCGCCTTCAGCTGAGCCATCAGGCTCAACTGTGCGACGTCACCCTTGGCAACAATGAGGAGCCCACTGGTGTCTTTGTCGAGACGATGGACGAGCCCAGGGCGCGCGACGCCAGCGATCCCTGGCAACTCTTCGACGTGATGTAGCAGCGCGTTCACGAGCGTTCCCGTTGCGTGGCCGGGTGCAGGATGCACGACGAGCCCAGCAGGCTTGTTCACCACGACGATGTCCTCGTCTTCGTAGACAACCGTCAGGGGAATATCTTCCGCGAGCAGCGTCGTCTCGCTCACTGGGGGGATAACCAGGTGCAGCGTCTCTCCTGGAACCAGCGTGGCACTGGCACGAACAATGAGGCCGTTCATGGTGAGATGGCCCTCAGAGATGAGTCGCTGAACAAATGAGCGCGAGAGCCCGCTCCGATCCGCGACAAAGCGGTCAGCTCGCTGTCGCGCCGCCTCTGGCGGGATCGGCAGATCTAGTTCACGCGCCTCACTCATGCACGCACCGTACTACGCGAGCGCCACAAGGTATCCACGAGCAAGATCACGATGCCGAGACTGATCCCAGCGTCGGCGATGTTGAACGTCCAAAAGCGCAGGCTCCCTACCCCGACATCAATGAAGTCAAGCACGTAGCCGAACGCCACACGATCAATGAGGTTCCCGATCGCACCTCCAATGAGCAGGCCAATGCCAACCGTGAGTGGCGACACCCGAGGGAGTCGTTCGCGCTCGTGATAAATGACTAAGGCGAGAATGACCCCAACGCTGAGAAGGGCGAGGAGCGGCGCACTCCCCTGTAAAATGCCGAAGAGACCGCCACGATTCTCGCCACGAATGATTTGCAGGTACGAGCCAACTAGCTGATATGGGGCCGCAAGGTCCATGCCATCGACCACCATTTTTGATCCGCGGTCTACGGCGATGACTCCGAGTGCAATCAGACCAAGGGTGGCTCGCCTCATCCGGCTGACCGGCGGAACGAGAAGACGGTGACGCCAAAGGAGAGCTCAATCTCGTCGGTCACTTCACCTGCAGTCGCGCCAAACTCAATTGAACGCGCACCGACGCTCTGCGCGAGCATCTCTGTGTATGGGACGAGCGACTTCGCTGACTCGGGGAGGTAGAGGCTGATCGGATCGCCGATTCGGAGACCCGTGCGCTTGCGCAGATCCTGAACGGCGCGAGAGAGTTCGCGAACGTCTCCCTCTGCGATGAGTTCGGGGGTGAGAGCAGTCTCGAGCTCCACAACAAGGCCATCCGCTTCGGCGACAAAGCCACCCTCTCGAGGAATCGCCTGGATCTCAATCTCGTCTGGCGCAAACTCAAGACCCTGAATGCGTACGGCACCGCCGGGGAGGAACTCTACGTCGCCTGAGCGGGCCGCGGCGAGCACCGCCTGCAACTTGTCGCCGAGTCGCTTCCCTACCTTTGGCAGCAGCACTTTTACCTTGCGCTCAAAGAGGCCAGAGGCATCGGTCACCGACTCAACGCGCTTGACGTTCAGTTCGTCGGCAAGGATTGCGAGGAGCTCCGCGTGTGGCGTGTCACCACCGAAGACGACGCGCGCCAGTGCGAGTGGCTGCCGAGTGCGAATGGTGGCGGCGCTGCGCACCGAGCGACCGAGTTCGGCGGCGCGAATCACCCGGCTCATCTCATCCTCGAGCGCCTGATCTCGCCAGCCTTGCACACGCGCCATCGGCCATGGCTGCAGGTGGATGCTCCCCGTTGCGCCATCGGCCACGAGGTTGGCGTACACCGCGTCGGTGAGCATCGGTGCAATCGGGGACGCGGCTTGCAGCAGGGTGAGCAAGGCTTCATGAAGGGTGGCGAACGCATCATTGCGATCTTCCTCGCTGGTGGAGAGATCGAAGCGGTCACGTGAGCGGCGGAGGTACCAGGTGGAGATCTCGTCGATCCCCGCCTCGAGGCGTGCAACGGCCGACTGTGCGTCGTAGCCACGGAGCCCCTTCTCCAC
>JBIIGQ010000078.1:0-3086 GCA_044236365.1 Candidatus Limnocylindrus sp.
TGATCACTGGGTTGACCTTGCCGCACTGCGACACGCGCTCGTGCATGGCAACAAGATGGGGGCTGATGCGCGCAGCGTTGCGGTGATTAGTCCGAGTGGCCTCGCGCCACGACTTGCAACGCTGCTCAATGATCAAACGCCAGAGGAGCAGGCCGCTGGCACACGCGACTCGTTGCAGCCATTTGCTTTTTCAACGTGGCGGAGTGATGCAGCACTGCCGCCACTTGGTGGTGGCCGTGTTCTTCCTGTGGGGAGTTTGATGGTGCGGAGCGCGCGCGTTCGCCACACCGGCGAGTCGTATGCGCTGCGCGTTGCTGCGCGGGATCAACCTGGGTTGACATATTCCGGCGACATTTCGCACTGGGAAGACCTCGCGGCGATCGTGCAGTCTGGTGACACGCTCCTCTGTGAGGCGGCTGGTGGTGCGGCGCAGTGGCGTGAGGGCGACACGCATGTCACCGCGTACGGCGCAGGAAAGGCAGCGTCATCTGCTGGCGCTGTAAAACTTCTGCTCACACACTTCGGCGCAGAGGTTGATCCAGCGGAGGCCGTGCGCGCGGCAGCTACGGAGTTTTCTGGTGAGATCGTTGCGGTGCTTGAAGGAGATCGCTTCGAGATCTAGTTCGCGCGGATCAGTCTGGCGGCAACGTTGGATCGGTATCGGCAAACCCGCGCTCTACCGCAAGTGCGACGCGACCAGCTTGATCAATCAGCACGTACGCCCGAATCACATCCATCGCATCACCAACCGGGATCTCCATGGAGGGGCGAATGTCGTCGGTGACGATGAGCCAGAAGGTGCCCTTCAGGTTCGGCGCATCGGTACCGCCGCTACTGAGCGTGATCAGGCGCACCCGCGGCGTTGCGCCAACGGGCGCATCAGCCGAACGAGCGGCGCGAACGGCACTCTGCGGAGAGATCCCGGCAAGCACGGTGTCAGCGCTCACCGCCACCCAGCCGGCCGGAAGCGGAAGGTCAAGTTCGCGAATTCGATCTGCCTGCAAGCGCAGGAGCAGCGCGCCAACGAGGAAGGTAACGACGAGAATGAGGCCGACCCGCGCGATCTGCCCGGGGGTGACTGGCGTCGCCAGTTCCGCCCCCTCTGGTGGGCGCGTGGGCGGGGTGCCTGCTGGAGCCGTCTCAGATGTCATGGCGCCATCGTGCCAGAGTTCGCGGCTACGATTCAGCCATGAGCACTCCGTCTGCACCAGCCTCTCGTTCCGCTGCGCTGCCGCGCGACCCCCTGCTCGGGCTCCCGCTCCGCCACACCGTGCGCGACGCAGTGGCACGCGCCGTGCGACGCGCTGTAGCAAGTGGCGCCCTCCCCACACCTGACGACGCCGCCGCACTCGACACACTCGTTGCCGGAATTGAGGTCGAGATCCCTGGGAATCGCGATCACGGCGACTACGCCTCCAACATCGCCATGAAGGGGAGCAAGATTCTGAAGCGTGCCCCAGCACAGATTGCCGCGGCGATCGCGGCAGAGCTCACCGCTGAAGCGTCGGAGCGCATGCATGGTGGAAGTGGCGCACTTGGACCAATCGCACACGCGGAAGTTGCGGGGCCAGGATTCTTGAACTTGCGACTCCGTGCGGGCCTTCTTGCTGATCACCTCGACGCCATCGTTCGCACGCCGCTCGCATGGGGGCACCTTGCTGTTGCGGCGGGAGCGCCGGCTTACCGCGTCAACGTTGAGTTCGTCTCGGCGAATCCAACCGGTCCGCTTACCGTCGGGAATGCGCGCGGCGCATTTGTTGGCGATCTACTGTCGCGCGTTCTTGAAGCTGCAGGTCAGCAGGTTACCCGCGAGTACTACTTCAATGACTTTGGCGAGCAGGTTCGCCGACTCGGCGAGAGCGTCATCGCCCTACGCGATGGTGTCGCCGTTGCCGAGAACGGCTACAAAGGCGACTACGTTGCAGAACTTGCAGCGGTGATTCCAGCCGATGTTGCGACGCGCGCCGCCGCCGCGCCAAAGCGCAGTGGCGAGATTGATGCGGAAGGATACGACGGCACGATCGCCGATGATGAGATCGCAGTGATTGGCCGCTGGGCCTCAGAGCGCATCCGCGCCGGCATTGAATCGTCACTGGCGGTGCTCGGTGTTGAGTTTGATGTGTGGCGATCTGAAGGAAGCCTCTACACTGAAGGGTTTGTTGATCGCGCGATTGGCAAGATGCGTGAAGGCAACTGGCTTGAAGAGCGCGAAGGTGCACTCTGGTTTAAGAGCACAGCGTTCGGCGACGACAAAGATCGCGTCATTCGCAAGTCGAGTGGTGCGTATACCTACTTCGGTTCCGACCTCGGCTACATCGTGGAGAAGTTCTCACGCGGCCATGATCGACTGATCTACGTGTGGGGGCAAGATCATCACGGCACCGTTGCCCGCCTGCGCAATGCTGGCGAGGCGCTCGGCTTTGACAAAGAGTCTGTTGAGATGCTGCTTGTCGCTTGGGTGCGATTCGTTCGCGATGGCGTTGAGATGAGCATGTCAAAGCGCGCCGGAACATTCATTACGTTGGATGAGCTTCTTGAAGAGATCGGTGTTGATGCAGCGCGTTGGTACTTTGCATCGCGCAGCGCGACGACGGCGATTGACTTTGACATTGAGGCGGCGAAGGCGAAGAGCAGCGACAACCCTGTCTACTACGCGCAGTACGCGCATGCCCGCATGCGTTCGATTCTGCGCAAGGCGGCTGCTGAGTCACTGACGCCCGCTGATGCGATTGGGGGTCTGCTCGATGACCACACCTCACCAGAGGCAAAACTGGCGCGCGCGATCGTGCGCCTCCCGGAGGTGGTTGAGGATTCCGCCACGCATCACGAGACGCAAGGGGTGACGACCTACGCGACGGAGATTGCGACCGCCTTCTCTGCCTTCTACCGCGATGCGAAGGTGATCGACGCGGCGGCACCTGAGCGCTCGGCTGGCCGACTGCGCCTTGTCGCGGCGGCGGCGGCAAGCCTCTCCGCCTCACTCCGCCTCCTCGGCATCTCCGCCCCCGAGGAGATGTAGCCGAGCCCTGGCGGGCATGTGCCCCGCGCAGGGATTCATTGCGAACTCTTTACCCAATCCCACCTTG
>JBIIGQ010000079.1:0-2984 GCA_044236365.1 Candidatus Limnocylindrus sp.
CGAACGCGAGTTTGGCGACCCTCGGCTAGAATCGCCGCAGAATCCTGATGAGGTTGTTGGCCTGATGTCCGACATCGGCAAGGGTGCGTATCTCGCCCTCTTCTCGCAGATCGGTATCAGCCTTCTCATTGCGAATCTCGGTGGAGCACTCCTCGGACACTGGATCGATGGTCAGCTCAACAGCGGACCAATCTTCCTAATCCTTGGGTTCGTCGGAGGCTTCGTCGCCGGCGCGGTGGCCTCAGCACGATTAGTGCAGCGAACATTGCGCCACCTCGATGCACTTGACGTTGCAGCAAAGGCAGCGAAACGAGAACGTGAGGCACGCCAGCGCGATGCCGCACGAGAGATCGGGAGGGGTAGATGAGCGTCGCTCCGGCGAAGAAGAGCTCAACAAAGCGCACCCTTCTTCTTGCCGCACTCGGCGTGATCGTCCTTGACATCATCGCAGTCGTTCTTGTCGGTGATGTCGGCCTGAAAGATTTCCCTGGCGGCGTGATCCGCAAAGCGCTTGAGCCAATCGTTCCCCACACCGTTATTGATCTCGGCGGCGATCCAACGCATGCAGCAACACTCTTTGACTTCTACCCATCCATTACTGGCTCCATCATCATGAGTTGGATCGTGATGGCCGCGGTAATCATTCCGCTCACCATCGTTGCGCGTCGCCTCAAGGAGATTCCGAGCGGCGTGCAGAACTTCTTGGAATTTGCGATTGAGAGCCTTTCGTCGTTCGCGATCGGGATCGGCGGGCCTGGCGCAAAGAAGTTCATCACCTTCTTCCTCGCCTGCTTCCTCTTTATTGCGGTGTCGAACTGGTCAGGCCTGATTCCAGGCGTTGGCCGAGTGCATGAGTTCCGCGCGCCAACGAGCGATGTGAACGTCACCGTTGGCTTGGCGCTCGTCGCATTCGTCTACTTCCACTATCAAGGCATGCGAGCGCTCGGCCTTGGCGGGTACTTTGGGAAGTTCTTCACCCTTAAGGGCGGCCCCATCGGCCTCTTTGTCGGCGTGATCGAATTCTTCTTGGAGTTCGTCAAGCCACTCACGTTGGCGATGCGCCTCTTCGGCAACATTTACGGCGGTGAGCTTGCCCTCGCCGTCGTCACCACAATTACCATTGCGTACATTCCTCTTGCCCTCTACGGCCTCGAGCTTTTCGTGGGCCTGATGCAGGGAATCATCTTCAGCGTGCTCGTCCTCGTCTTCACCATGCTGGCCATGGAGGGGCATCACGAGGAGGGGCACGATGAGCACAGCCCGGCGGCGGCCGGGGAGGGCGAGACGGCGGGAGCCGAATCGCGAGTTGCGGCACACTAGCCGCAGGCAGAAACGGAGCGTCGAACGCACGGCACGAGTCCGGGCGGCGACACAGTAGGAGGTAGGAACCATGGACAAGCTTCAGGCGGGCCTCGCGGCCCTCGCGGTGATCGGGCCGGCAATCGGCGTAGGCATGGCAGCAGCAGCAGCTGTGAGCGCCATCGGTCGTAACCCAGAGGCTGCCGGTGCAATCCGCGGCGTCTTCATCATCGGTGCCGCATTCGCAGAAGGCCTCGGCGTTCTCGCGATCGTGCTCGGCATCCTTTCACTCGTCTTGTAAGGCGACTGACTAACGATGCAAGCAGTTGACCTGATCCAGGGGGCGCTGAACGCCATCCCGTTTGCAGCGGCCGCCGAAGGCGAAGCCGCTGGCGCCGGGTTGAGCTTCAACCTCTTCTGGATCCTTGTCTCAGCGGCGAACTTCGGCTTCTTCATTATTGTGCTGCGCGCAGCCGCGCTCGGACCAATCACGAAGATGCTCGATGAGCGACGGGAGCGCATTGAGCGCGGCCTTCGCGAAGCGGCTGAGGCGACGATCGCCAAGAGTCGCGCGGAGGAGGCGGCCGGTCTGGCCCTTGCCGAGGCACGACGTGAGTCGAACGAGATCCGTGCAAACGCTGAGAAGGCCGCTGCGCAGATTCGCGACGAGCAGGCGGCCGCTCTCAAGGCTGAACTAGACCGCATGCGTGACGAGGCAGCCAAGCAGATTGAGGCGGCGCGCGTCAGCGCCCTTGCCGCAATCCGCAACGAGGTTGCCGACCTGGCCATTGGTGCCGCCACGAAGGTGGTCGGCTCCTCAATGGACGGCGATCGTCAGCGCGCCCTCGTGGGCGAGTTCTTGGACGAGCAGTCCAAGAAGGGGAACTGATCGTGGATCGACCGCTCGGCTCTGCACGACGATACGCAGCGGCACTCCTTGGCTTGGCCAAGGATGCGTCGACAGCGGCATCGCAGGCAGACGAGCTTGACCGCCTCGCGGCGGTCATCGCAACGCCAGGAGCACGCCAGATCCTTGACGATCCACGCACGCCAGCAGCTGGTCGGGTGGCAGCACTCGAGAAGGCGGCGGGCGGCACGGTGAGCCCACACATTCATACGTTGGTCGGCATGTTGGCGCGACGACGCACCCTTGCGTCGATCCCGGCGATTGCCGAGGCAACACGCGACGCGCTGAATGCGCGCAACGGCGTCACCATTGCACGCGTGGTCACCGCCCTCGAGGCGAGCCCTGCGGAGCGCACACGGTTTGAAACACAGGCCACCGCGATGGCGGGCCACGCAGTTCAGATGTCGTACGAAGTAGATGCAAGCATCGTCGGTGGAGCAACGCTCCGCGTCGGCGATCGACTTGTTGATGGCAGCGTTAAGGGGCGGCTCTCGCGAATGCGTGAGCGGATCCTCTCGGTCGCCGGCTGAACCGGCAGAGCGCGTAGAGCAGCGAGGAGCGAGAAGATCATGGCAATTAAGTCCGACGAGATCATTAGCATTCTGAAGGCCCAGATCGAAGGGTTCGATGGGAGCGCCGAGTCGCGCACCGTTGGCACCGTTGTTGAGGTGGGCGATGGCATTGCACAGGTCTACGGACTTTCAGGCGCGCTCTCGTCTGAACTTCTGGAGTTCCCAAACGGCGTTGCCGGCATGGCCTTGAACCTTGGTGAAGAGAC
>JBIIGQ010000080.1:0-2960 GCA_044236365.1 Candidatus Limnocylindrus sp.
TGCGATCACCCGCGCCATAGACGGCGAGCTGCCCCGCCTGAATGCCGACACGTTCGGCGCCAACAGTGCCGCGACCCGAGAGGGCGTAGACGAGCGCATTGAAGTCGGGGCGCCACGGCAGGTCGAGCTCGGCGCCCGGTTGCAGTGTGGCGTGTACCAGCGCGATCGGCGTTTGTGTGGAGCCTGGTCCACTGTGGCCACCAACGTCACCGGCAATCAGGCGAAGGAGCGTGCCGCCATCGGGTGAGGCGAGCAGCTTAACCTCGCTCGAGCGAATGTCTTGGTAGGCGGGTGGTGACCACTTCTTTGCGCGCGGCAGATTCACCCAGAGTTGGAAGCCGTGAAAGAGACCGCCGCTCGCGACTAAGAATTCTGGTGGCGTCTCAATGTGCAAGATGCCGCCGCCGGCGGTCATCCACTGCGTGTCGCCATCGCTAATGCGTCCGCCACCACCGTTGCTGTCGCGGTGGTCGAGGATGCCGTCGAGCATGTAGGTAACCGTCTCGAATCCGCGATGCGGATGCCACGGCGTACCCTTCGGTTCGCCAGGGGCGTACTCCACCTCGCCCATCTGGTCGAGCATGATGAACGGATCGATCGCCGCTAGCGGCGCACCCATGAAGGCGCGGCGCACAGGGAATCCTTCGCCCTCAAAGCCGCTCGGCGCCGTGCTGAGCGAAATCACTGGTCGCGGGCGTGCGGTGAGGAGGTCGGCGACGGGCGTTCGCGCGAGGAGCGTGATGTCGGGAACGGTCACAGCTGGCATGCGCAGATCATACGCGGGGTGGCGGGGCGCCGCCTATAGTCTGCGGGTGAGAAACCCCTTTGCGCGCCTACGCCTTGCCGTCGACGATCCGTTTCAGAACGCTGACGTGCGCCTCCTCTTCGGCGCGCAGGGGATCAGCTCACTTGGCTCCCAGGTTTCACACATCGCCTTCCCACTGATAGCCATCGACGTCATCAACGCAAGCAACGGCTCGATCGCGCTGCTTGAGTTGGCCTACCTCCTCCCCTTCGTGTTGCTTGGGCTCCCTGCGGGCGCACTCCTCGATCGTCGAACGCGCCGTCCAGTGCTGATCGCCACCGATATCGCACGAACCGGGCTGCTCCTTATCGTGCCGCTCTGCTACGTGTTCAACATCTTGAGCATGCCCATCTTGCTCGCCGTGCTCTTCCTTATTGGTGCATGCACGCTCCTTTACGACGTCGCACATCAGTCGTATCTGCCGGCTATTCTGCGCGGACCACAACTCGGCGTCGCCAACGGCCGCCTCATGGCGATGGAGTCGGCCACTGGCGTTGCGGGCCCGGCCCTTGCAGGTATCGCAGTCGCGCGCCTCACTGGCCCGATCGCCCTTGTGATTGATTCGCTGAGCTTCCTCGTCTCTGCACTCATGGTGCAGCGTGTTCGTCATGTTGAGCAAGCGCCCACCTTTACCGAGAGAGAGGTTGAGGAGCGAAGCCTCTTGCGAGAGATGCGTGAAGGTCTCGCCTGGGTGGTGCAGCACCCGCACCTGCGTGGCAACGCACTTGCCGCTCTCATCTTCAACTTCTTCGGCGGCCTGGCGAGCGGCCCGCTGATCATTGCGTATGCCCGACGTGAGTTAGCACTACCGACCGAGCTGATCGGATTTGTGATTGGCGCGGGGACGATCGGCATTGCTGTAGGCACCATCGTCAATGCCAAGGTGGTCCGGTGGCTCGGAATGGGACGTACGCTCGTTCTTGGCGGATTCATCTTGCCGGTGATGCCGCTCGGGTTTGCGCTGCTTGACCGATCCATGGGGGTGCCGCTGATTGCGGCGCTCGCAATTCTCACGCAGTTCGTCGCCTTCTTTGGCGCAGGGCTCTTCCACGTTAACCAGGTGACCTATCGACAGCTGATCACGCCAGCTCGACTGCTCGGGCGCATGAACGCCTCGATGAAGACGGTGATGCTGCTCGGCCTTCCACTAGGAGCCCTGATCGGCTCGGTCATCGCCGAGAACTTTGGGCTCCGCGCCGCCCTCTTTGCGGGGGCGGCTGGGATCATCTTGGGCCCCCTCCCCCTGCTGGCCTCTGGTATTGCCCGCGTCCACGCCCAGCCCGACCATACCGAGGGCTGACGCCCGGAATCCGACCTACGCACTCGGGATAGCGGCGGAGCGCCCCCTGCCGAGGGCGCGTATCATCTCAACCATGAAGAAACTCTCGGTGCTGCTCGGTCTCGCCGCCGTTGCCCTCATTGCGAGCGGCTGCGAGTCTGCCTTCCCCCCGCCAGCCGTGACCGACGAGGCACTCGAGATTCGAGATCTCTACAACCTGGTCTTCGCTGTGGCGGCGGTCGTCTTCGTCTTGGTTCAGGGGCTGATCATCTGGTCGGTGATCCGCTACCGCCGGAAGCCGGGCGACTCCACCCTCCCTGTCCAGACCCACGGCAATCTCGCCCTTGAAATCATCTGGACGGTGATTCCGCTCATTGTTGTTATCGCCCTCTTCTTCGCCTCAGCCCGTGTGCTCAACATTGTTGATGCGCGGCAGCCAGAGAACGTAGCGGTCAAGATTGAGGTGGTTGGCTATCAGTGGCAGTGGAAGTTCGCCTATCCGGCGGAGAAGATTGAGATCTTTGGTGCCGCCACCGCCTACCCCGAGATGGTTGTGCCGATCAACGAGCGCATTGAGATCACGCTCGTTGGCCAAGATGTCAACCACGGCTTCTACATCCCGCAGTTCCTCTTCCAGCGCGACATGGTGCCTGGCAAGACCAACTACTTTGAGTTCACGCCGAATAAGCTCGGCACCTTCACCGGTCAGTGCTCAGCCTTCTGCGGACTGCTGCACCACCAGATGGGCTTCACCGTGCGCGTGGTGACACGCGCCGAGTACGACGCCTGGATCGAAGAGACGCGACCGAAGGAAGAGCCAGCCGCTACCGGCCCAATGCAGGGCGTGGTCAAGGAGTGGGGGATCACCCTCTCTGC
>JBIIGQ010000081.1:0-2923 GCA_044236365.1 Candidatus Limnocylindrus sp.
TCCTCGCATATCTGGGCTCCCCATCTGCGCCTTCGTCGAACCATCAACGAACTCCACCAAACCGTGAACAACGCTCTGCGGGTGGACCAGGATCTTGACCTGCTCCATGGGCACCGAGAAGAGTCGGAGTGCCTCAATCGCCTCGAGCCCCTTGTTCACGAGCGTTGCCGAGTCGATGGTGATCTTCGCCCCCATGCTCCAGGTCGGGTGCTTGAGCGCTGTGGCAGGAAGTGCCGCGGCGATCTCAGAAGCAGTCGCATCGCGCAGCGGTCCGCCACTCGCCGTTAGCCAGAGTGATCGCACGCGGTCCAACGACTCACCAGCGAGGCACTGCCAGAGGGCCGAGTGTTCTGAGTCGACGGGGCGGAGGCGCTCCAGCACATCGCTCCCCTTGCGCTCGGCAGCTGCGCGAGCGGCGCGCATCACCACATCACCGCCGGCGACGATCGTCTCCTTATTTGCAATCGCCACCGCCACGCCCGCCTCGAGCGCGGCAACGGTAGCGGCGAGTCCTACAACGCCGGTGGTTGCGATCAGTGCGATGTCAGGCGCAGTGTCAAGAACGAGCGAACGAAGATCATCGGAGCTACCGGCAAGGAGGCTACGCGCCTTCGGATTCGCCGAGGCCAGAGCGCCATGCTGTTCGCCGCCGCGCCCTGAGGCGAGTGCAACAAGTTCAAACTCGTCAGGGTGTTGCGCAATGACGTCAGCGGCCTGTAGGCCGATCGATCCGCTCGCGCCAAGCAGAGCAACGCGGATGCGGCTCACACTACCCTCGCAGAGCAAGCGCGGCGATGAGCGTCACAGGGGCTGCAAGCAGCAAGCTATCGATGCGATCGAGAACACCACCGTGTCCTGGGATCAGATTGGAAGCGCTCTCTGCTCCTGCAACACGCTTGAAGAGCGATTCGAGGAGGTCACCCGCCTCTGCTGCAGTTGCGATGATCAACCCCCAGACCAGGCCCCAGAGAGGGCGCACCTCTTCTGGGGTGCCAAGTGTAAAGAGTGGTCCGGCGATGAGCGCGCCAACAACTCCGGCAACCAGAATGCCGCCGACGAATCCTTCAAGGCTCTTGCGCGGCGAAAGAACCGGAGCCAACTTGCGTCGACCGATGGTTCGCCCAACAAGATACGCAGCGCTATCTGCCGTCCAAACGATGGCCAGGAGCCAAATGATCCAACGCGCTGGGGCACCTCGATCAAGCGGATCAAGTGAGGCGAGCAGCGGAAGCAGCGTGAGCGGGCTGAGCCAAATGACGGCCGCCATCGTTCCGAGCAGGAGTCGCAGCTCAGGCTCCAGCCTCTTCTCTGTCGCGCGTACTGCACGGCGAATCACCGTGCCTACGAAGAGCAGGAGAGTTGTGATGGTTAGAACGGCACCGAGAGCGGGTGTGATTGCGGCGAAGAGCGGGCTGATCAAGATGACGGTGATCCAGAACGCGGAGGCACCACCAAGCACCTTCGTGAGGATCTTTGCCGCCTCTCGTGCAGCAAGGGCAATCAGGAGAACAGTTACCGCGAGCGTGCCTACTGGCGGAAAGAGCGCAACGGCAGCCACTGGGAGGATCAAGAGGGAGCCGATCGCTCGCTGCGTCAGCGCTCCACTACTCATCGCCCAAACCGCCGAATACGCTGCATGTAGGTTGCGATCGCGGCGTCAAGGTCCGCAGCACCAAAGTCTGGCCAGAGTGTTGCTGTCGTCACGATCTCTGCGTAGGCGCTCTGCCAGAGCAAGAAGTTCGAGAGGCGCTCCTCCCCGCCGGTGCGGATTACGAGGTCTGGATCCGGCGTGCCGGCCGTGTAGAGCGCGCTTGCAATCGTGCGCTCATCGATGCTTTCAGCGGGAAGGCCGGCAGTGACAATTGTTCGAACCGCATCAACGATCTCAGTACGACTGCCGTAGTTAAAGGCCACACCTAGTTGGAGCTTTGTTCCGCCCGCCGTCTTTGCGCATGCGGCTGCAATGCGCTCTTGTGCCTGATCAGGGAGCTCAGCGAGTCGGCCAAGGAAGCGAACGGCGACGCCCTGGCGCATCAGCTCGGGTGTCTCGTCGTCAATCACCTTCGCCAGAAGATTGAAGAGCTGTGCAACCTCTTTGTCGCTGCGAGCCCAGTTCTCGCGGCTGAACGCATAGACGGTGAGGTATGGGATGCCGATCTGGACTGCGTGCTTGAGGACAGTACGCAACGCCTCTGTTCCAGCAACATGCCCTGCCAGCTCGTCGAGGTCCTGGACTCGTGCCCAGCGGCGATTCCCATCCATGATGATGGCGACATGGCTCGGTCCGCCTTCGGTGGGCGGGGTGCTGTGCACCAGCGGCTGCGCATCAGCCGGCCGCCGAATGTCGGCGTCGGTCACCCTTCGAGAACCTCACGCTCCTTCGCAGCGGTCAACTTATCGATCTCGGCAATCTTTCCATCGGTCAGCTTCTGAAGCGTTTCGAGCTGTCGACGGGCGTCATCTTCTCCAATCTCCTTGGCCTTCTCCGCTTTCTTCACCGCCTCTTGCTCGTCGCGTCGCACATTGCGAATCTCGACGCGGGCCTCTTCGGCGCGCTTCCCCATCTGCTTCACGAGGTCCTTGCGGCGCTCCTCGGTCATCGCTGGCACGCGGAGCCGAATGACGCCACCGTCTACGGCAGGGGTCATACCGAGCTGGGCGTTGTTCAGCGCTTTCTCAATGGCTGGAATCGCCGTCTTGTCCCACGGCTGAATCACTAAGAGGGTGTTCTCTGGAACGCTGATGCCCGCCATCTGATTGAGTGGCGTCATCGCGCCGTAGTGCTCAACGACGACCCGCTCCACGAGTGAGGCGCTAGCGCGGCCGGTACGGAAGCCGCCGAGGTCCTTGCCGAAGGCTTCAACCGCTTTGGTCATCCGCTCCGTTGCTGTGTCGCTCATCGCGTACCCCCTTTGCTGATTAG
>JBIIGQ010000019.1:0-11246 GCA_044236365.1 Candidatus Limnocylindrus sp.
CATCATCAGGGAAACCACGTCCTCGATAGATCGACGCAATCTCCGCCTCCTCCTCTTCGGGCATTGCTTCAAGCTCTGCGCGCTCCAGTTCAATCTGGCGCTCAAGGAGTTCGGTCTGACTGCGCATCGAGACGTATTCACCTGCGGCCATGCTGAACGCCCCGGCAAGCAAGCCTGCGACGCCGGCGAGCACAACGAAGCTGCCCTGCCCACTGACGGTAACCGCTCCTGCGATACCCATCACCAGAGCGGCATTTGAAACAAGGCCGTCGGAAACACCGAAGATGATCGCCCGCAGCGTGCCGTTGTTCCCGGCGCGGTGCCACGGCTCGCGTGCCTTTGTCTCTGCGAGCGCAGCTCGATGCGCGCCGTTGCTCTTCCCAGTGTCAAGTTCGCGCCAAATGTCAGCGTGCTTCGCCTCATCAGCGGCAATGTCGGTGACCTCTGGCACGTCGTCGTGGGCGCCGTAGACCTCCTCTTCGTACCCCTCGAGCGCCTTGACCATGTCGCTCACAGACCGGGTGCCAAAGAGGCGGGCAAGGAGGGCGATTTGGCGCACGCGCCAACTTGGGCGCTTGCTCGCAGGCACCTGCTCACCGAGGCTGATAAGCTTCGCCTCCCAGATCGCGGCGTGTCGCCGCTCACTGGCAGCGATACGTTCGAAGGCGCTGCGGCGCACGGGGTCATTCTCGATCTTGGCGAGGGCGTCGTACAAGAAGATCGCGTCGCGCTCTAGTGCGAGACCGGCAAGGCTTGCAGCGCGATCCTTGATCTCTTGCATTGGGGCTCCCCTCTTGCGCAGTGGCTGCGCGTCGCCCCCATCCTAGCGCGCTGCGCAGGGCTAGGTTTGAAGAACCACCCAGCCCTGTTCGTCGACGCTCACCACATGAACCCCGAGCGGGACCTCAGCCGGTGGATCGAGCGGCTCGCCGCTCTCAAGGTCGAATCGCGAGAGGTGCAGCGGGCAGGTCACGGTGGGCCGGTCAACGGTTGCCGGCGAAAGGAAGCCACGATCTAGTTCGCAGTACTCGTGCGTGCAGACGCCGTCGACCGCCAGTAGCTTGCCACCACGATTCACCACCAGAATGGCGGCGCCGCCCGGCCAGGCGAGACGCATCGTGCCGTCGGGAAGCTCTGCTGCAGGGAAGAGGCGCTCGGCTGGCATGGGGCGAGCTTAGGAGGCGAGTGCTGCAGGCTGCTTTGCCAGTGCAGCGTCCAGCTTTGCTGCAAGCACCTCGCGCAGGCGCTCCGCTTCTGCATCAAGCGGGAGTGCAGCAACAACGGGCTCAAGGAAGCCCATCACAATCGTGCGACGCGCCTCTGCATCGGTGAGCCCGCGTGAGCGCAGGTAGAAGATCTGGGCTGGGTCAATTGGCCCAACAGAGCTGCCGTGCGCCGCGCGCTCGCAGTCCGGCTGATCGATCCAGAGTGATGGGATCGCCACGCTGCGCGCCGTCTTTGAGAGGAGCATGCCGAACTCACCGAGGTACGAGTTGGTGCCACGCCCGCTGCGCGGGATCGTCGTGACACCTTTGATGTAGCCGCGTGCGTTTCCGGCAAACACACCCTTTGCAAGTAGGTCGCCCACCGTCTTCTGGCCGGAGTGCAGGCTATAGGTAGTGAGGTCGTGGATCTGATCGCCAGCGCCGAAGACCACCTCTACCTGGCGAACGCCAGATCCATCGCCCGCAAGCAGGTGATCAATTCGCCCGCGTACGAGACGTGCGCCGACCTGCGCCACGGCGAGCTGCAACTGCGCCTTCTCGCCAAAGGTGTGACGACGGACCGTCACGTAGGCACGATCTTCGGGGAGGTCTTGGATGGAGGAGAGGGCCAACGTCGCGCGGGCGCCGAGCGTAATCTCGCTACTGGTCGCCAAGAGCGATGTGGCAACTGCGGGCGCAGCAGCGCTGCCGCTGATCTCTTCCACGATCGAGGCCTGTGCGCCGTCGCCGAGGGACACGGCAATGCGCGCAAGGAGCGACGACCCAGACTCTGGGGCAACGATGCGCACAACAATCGGTGCGCGCAGATGACCGGCGCTCAGTGAAATCGAGATGCCCGTGTTCCAGAGGGCGGCAACCAGCGCAGCGGTGCGATCCTCACTCGCGCCACCCATCGGCGTGGATGGGGCGAGCGGTGTAATGCTCAAGCCGGCAGTGGTGGCCTCCCCACCAAGGTAGGCGCCAACCCCTGCGCTCGAGATTTCAATGAGTGCAGCGGCGCCCTCCGGCAGTGCCGTTGCGGGGAGTGCTCGAATCTCCTGCGGGAGAACGGCGGGCGCCGCGCGCTCAACCTCTGCCGCTCGAAGATCAACGTACCCGGTGAAGAGCAGGTTCGACTCAGTCGGGAGGGCGTGAAACGCGGCGAGTGCCACGGTTCGCTCAGGTAGGCCTGCGCCTCCTGGGCTGAGCTTGGTGATCATGTCGGTTGTTGCCCACTCGAGTGGGAGATCAGCGAGTGCGCGGCGGGTCACCCGAGGGCCCCCTCCATCTCGAGTCGAATCAGCCGATTGAACTCAAGGGCGTACTCCATCGGCAACTCCTTGGTGAAGACTTCGAGGAAGCCCTGCACGATCAAGTTCGTTGCCTCGTTCTCCGTCATGCCGCGGCTCATCAGATAGAAGATCTGATCGTCGGAGACGCGTCCGACCGTGGCCTCGTGGCTCATTGAGGTGTCGTCCTCTTGAATGTCGATGTACGGATAGGTCTCAGAGCGGCTCCCCTCATCAAGGATCAGTGCATCGCAGCGCACACTCGTGGTGACGCCCGTTGCGCCCGGTGCCACGCGGACGGTGCCGCGGTAGGTTGCCACGCCGCCGTCCTTGCAGACCGACTTGCCGACGATGCGACTGGTGGTGTTCGGCGCAAGGTGCACCGCCTTCGCACCGGTGTCCTGGTGCTGGCCCTTTGAGGCCACAGCAACCGAGACGATCTCAGCGTGTGCCTTCTCGCCGAGCAGGTAGATGCCTGGGTACTTCATGGTGAGCTGCGCTCCCGTGTTGGCGTCGATCCACTCAACCGTTGCGCCAGCATGCGCGTGTGCGCGCTTCGTCACCAGGTTGTAGACATCGTTCGACCAGTTCTGAATCGTGGTGTAGCGAACCTTCGCGCCTGGGAGTGCAATCACCTCAACAACGGCAACGTGCAGTGAGTCGGTTGCCCAGTTTGGCGCTGTGCAGCCCTCGATGTAATGGAGGCTCGCCCCTTCATCAACAACGATCAGGGTTCGTTCAAACTGACCAGTGTTCTGCCCGTTGATGCGGAAGTAGGCCTGCAGTGGCAACGGCACATCAACACCCTTTGGCACATAGACGAACGAGCCGCCCGACCAAACAGCAGAGTTCAGTGCGGCGAACTTGTTGTCTTCTGCCGGCACAACGGTGCCGAAGTACTTCTTGAAGATCTCTGGGTACTCCTTCATCCCCTGGTCAGTACCCATGAAGACGACGCCGAGCTTCTGTAGGTCCTCGCGAACGGAGTGATAGACAACCTCGGAGTCGTACTGCGCCCCAACACCCGAGAGGAACTTCCGCTCCGCCTCTGGGATGCCGAGTCGCTCGAACGTCTTCTTGATCTGATCGGGGACGTCGTCCCACGACTTCTCTTCGCGCTCGGATGGCTTGCGGTAGTAGACAATCTTCGAGAAGTCGAGCTTGGTGAGGTCGCCACCCCACATCGGCATCGCACGCGCCTCAAAGTGCTTGAAGGCGCGAAGGCGATACTCCAGCATCCAGGCTGGCTCGCCCTTCGTCTCGGAGATCTCCCGAACCGTCGCCTCGGTGAGGCCGGCCTTCGTCTCGCGCAGGTAGGTGATGTCGTCGTGGAAGGCGTACTGCTCCCGTTCGTCGCGAACCGTCTCCTTAGCGACCGTCATGGAGCCTCCTCTTCCCTGGTGGATCGTGCGGGGTAATCCCGACTGATCCTATCAGGATTGGGCGGGCGCCCCGATTAGGCAGCCTTTGCCCGCTTCCCTCGTGAGAGGTTCTCCTTGAGCCCGTCAACCAAGCTATAGACCACCGGCACCACGAGTAGGGTGAGCAGGGTTGACGAGAGCAACCCGCCAATCACCACGGTTCCCAACTCGGCGGCGATGATCGATCCCTCGCTTGGTCCCAACGCGAGCGGTAGGAGGGCCAGGATCGTTGCGATCGCGGTCATCAGAATTGGGCGTACGCGTGTTGCACCAGCGCGCAGCAGGGCGTCCTTGGTTGGAACCCCCTCATGGCGGAGCTGTTCAACGCGGTCGAGCAGCACGATGGCGTTCGTCACCACGATACCGATCAACATCAAGAACCCGATAAGTGCCGAGATACCAATCGGACGATTGGTGAGCAAGAGCGCTGGGAAGGCGCCGATGACGGCGAGCGGCAGACTGAACATGATCACGAGCGGATCAACCAGCGAGTTGAATACCAGCACCATGGTCAGGTAGACGAGCAGGATCGCAACGGCCATCGCCGTGAAGAGGCCGCCGAACGACTCGTTCTGCTGCTCCGTCACGCCGGCGAGGCGCACGTCGACCTTGCTCAACTTCCCTGCATCCTGCAGTTCGGTAACCGCTGTCTTGACGGCGGTGTTCACGGCGCCTGTGTCGGCGACCGCGATCTCGCCCGTCACGTTAGCGGCGAGCGACTGATCGATGCGCGTAACGCTGGAAGGAACGGAGAGTTCCTCGATCGTTGCGATGCTGCTGAGTGGCACCTTCTTCGCGCCACCGACAAGGAACGCGCCGAGCGCGTCAACGTCACTCATGGAGCTGCTATCAATTTTGATGGAGAGGTTCACCTTCAAGCCATCAATCGTGATCTGCCCGAGCTGCGAACCGACGAGGAGATTGCGCACCTCTCCGGCTACCTGCGCTGCCGAGAGACCAGCCATCGCAGCTGCAGACGGGTTGACCGTGATCTCAATCTGGCGGCCGGCCTTCACGAGATCACTCTTGACGTTTGCGAGATCACTGTTTGTAGCGAGTGTTGTAACGAGAAGATCCGATGCGGCCTCTACGTCATCGGCTTGCTCGCCAGTAATGATCACCGAGATCGCGTTAGAGCCGGCGGCAAAGCCGATCTCTTCAACTGTCACGGTCCATCCCTGGGTGCCGACCTCTGCGAGTGATTCCGCCAACCGCGTCTTCGCTTCAGCGAGATCGGTATCGGAGCTGAGGACGACCGTCATGCGTGCGGCGTTCGGCGCCCGGCCCGTGGTAGCGGCGACGAGCGTCTGCGTACCTGTTGAATCCGCACTCGGAATCGAAGTGGTGACCAACTCAACCGTTTGGTCCTTGGCAAGAATCTCGTAGGCGACGCGGCTGCGCGTAAGCACGCGCTCTGTCGAGGTGCCGAGTGGCGGGTTGACCGTCACCGTCAGAACCTTCTCACTACCGCTGTTCAAGAATTGAGTTGGGATAGACCCTGCGAGCGAGGTGGCCCCAAGGAAGAGGCTGAACGCAATGAGCAGGGTGGCAAACTTCGTTGCGCGACGACGCAGCGCAAGCCCGAGCACCGGCAGATAGAGACGCCCCCAGATGGAGACCTCCTCGTGGTCGGTGTCGACCGCGTACGGAATCGTTGCCTTGGAGCCCTTCACCTTGACTAAGAAGTAGGCGAGTACTGGGATCACCGTGAGGGCAACAATCAGCGACGCGAGCAGGGCGTAGGTGACGGTGAGCGCGAAGGGGAGGAAGAACTGGCTGATCAGGCCGCCCACGACGCCGAGCGGCAAGAAGACCGCAATCGTCGTGATGGTCGAGCTGGTGATCGCCGAGGAGACCTCGCGTGTGCCGTTGAGCACCGCTTCACCGATCGGCTCGCCTTGGCTGCGGTGTCGGTAGATGTTTTCGAGCACCACAATTGAGTCGTCGACGACCCGGCCAACCGCTACGGCGAGGCCGCCAAGGGTCATGATGTTGATGCTGATTCCGGTCACCGACATCAGGATGATGGCCGCCAAAACGCTCAGCGGAATGCTTACCGCAGCGACGATGGTTGAGCGCAGGTTCAGCAAGAAGACAAAGATCACGACGACGGCGAAGGCTGCCCCTAGGCCGCCCTCCTTCAGGAGGGCATCAATGGATTCAAGGATGAAGATGGACGAGTCGGTGACGATTGAGTGATTCACCTGTGCTGCATGTGCTTCGGCGAACTTTTCGATGGCGGCGATCGAGTCCTGCGCGGTCGTGACCGTATTGGCTTCGGCCGACTTACTCACACTGATGGTGAGGCCAGGAGTGCCGTTCGTCTCGGACCAGCCGGTGGTGTGCACCTCGGCGAGTGAGACGGTCGCGACATCCTTAAGGAAGACGGCGAATGGCTGACCGGCAGGTGATACCCCGCCACCAACGATGAGGTTCTCAAGGTCGGCGACGGAGGTGAAGCGACCTGTGGCTGACACTGGCACCAAGGTTGTACCAACTGGGAGTTGGCCGCCTGGGAAGGTCAGATTGTTCGCCTGGATTAGACCCTGTACTTGCGACATGGTGACGCCGGTCGCGGCGAGCTTGGCTGCATCAAGTTGAATAAAGGCCTGCGTCTCAACGCCACCCGAGAGATCGGCGGCCGAAATGCCACTGATGCCACGAATGCTCGGCATGAGCTCGCTCTGTGCAAGGGCGGCAAGCTCGGTCAGCGTTGTATCGCCCTTAGGGATCAGGGTGGCGATCACAACGGCTGAAGAGTTGATGTTGAAGTTGCGAACCACTGGGGTCACGCCTGAGGGGAGTCGGGATCCGGCGATGGCAGTCTCGATCTGGCGCACGATCTCCTTGACGTCGCTCCCGTAGGCGAATTGGGCAGAGACGAAGCCGAGCCCGGTCGTTGAGACGGAGCGGAGTGACTCAACCCCTGAGACTGAGGCGACAGCGGCCTCAATCGGCGCAGCCACCTGGTCGGCGACATCGGCGGTTCCAGCACCTGGATACGGGGCGATGATCGTCACGATCGGGAAATCGATGTTTGGAAGCAGCTCTTGCTTCAGGCTCCCCCAGCTCGCCACGCCCCCGCCGAAGATTGCGAGTGCGATCAGGATGGTCACGCTGCGTCGAGCGACCGCGAGCTTGGTCAAGAAGAACATGGAACCCCCTCTATTCACCGATTGGAGTGGGCAGCAGTGCCCAACAGGCGTAGTATCGCGGAATCCCGCCGAGGATGCTGCGGGGCTGAAAAAGCATTAAGGGGGGTTAATCATGACCACGCGAACGGCGACCGCCACTTGGAACGGCACACTTCTTGAGGGCTCAGGAGCAATTACCTCATTTGAGAGCGGTGCGATCGGCACGCTGCCAGTGAGTTGGCCGCGACGCTCTGAGGCGCATGACGGGTCAACCTCTCCCGAAGAGTTGCTTGCAGCCGCACATGCCTCCTGTTTTGCAATGGCGCTCTCAGGCGGCCTCGCGCGCAACAACACTCCAGCGACGAAGCTCGACGTTTCAGCGACCGTGACCTTTGAGAGGGTCGAGGCGGGCTGGCGCGTCACAAAGTCGGCGCTCACCCTGAGGGGCGAAGTTCCAGGCCTGGATTACGCGAAGTTTGCAGAACTGGCGGAAGGGGCGAAGGGCGGATGTCCAATCTCCGCAGCGCTTGCGGGGAACGTCGAGATCACTCTCTCGATTCCCGACTAGGCCTCGTCGCGCACCGCGCGGATCGCTGCGGCGGTCCCGCGGGCGATGCGCGCAATCTCCTCGTCGCCAATCACGAACGGTGGCCCGATCACAAGCTGATCGCCGTCAACGCCGTTGGCCTGGCCCGTCGCGCTATAGAGAAGTAGGCCAACATCGCTGGCGTTCTTAGCCTGCGCCAGCACACGCTCGGTGACGCGCTTCGCACGCGCATGCGGCGCCTTGCTCGCGCGGTCGGCAACAAGTTCGATTCCGAGCAGGAGTCCGCGCCCGCGAATCTCGCCGACCCACGGATCGTCTGCGAGCTCTGCCTCAAGTGCGGCGCGCAGTTGGGCGCCTCGAGTTGCCGCGGCTTCGATCAGGCGCTCGTCGCGCAGAATCTTCAGAACGGAGCGCGCAACTGCGGCTCCGGGAATCGAGTGGCTGTACGTAAATCCGTGCACGAATCCACTCGCCAGGATCGGCTCAGCGACGTGGCCCGCTGCGGCAACAAAGCCGAACGGCCAGTAACCGCTCGTCACGCCCTTCGCGGCGAGCAGCAGGTCTGGCTGCAGCTTCCAGTGGTTCGCTCCGAACCAGGTTCCCGTTCGGCCGAATCCGGTCATCACCTCATCGGCAACGAGGAGCACCTTATTGCGCGCGCACCAGGCGCTGACCGCTGGCCAATAGTCGTCAGGAGGCACGGCGGCGGCAAGCGTTGCGCCGGCGATCGGCTCAGCAACGAATGCGGCAATGCGCCCGGGACCGACACGGTTCAGCAGTGCGTCAAGTTCGGCGACCGCCTCGGCTCCGTTGGCAATCGCATTCGCGCCTTCGAGACCAGCGCGATAGGTATACGGGGCCGAAACATGCTCGAAGCGTCCGAGCCACGGCTCATATGGGCGGCGCAAACCAGTGCGCCCAGAGAGGTCGAGCGCGCCGAGCGTATTGCCGTGATAACTCCCCCATCGACTGACGACGACGGTGCGATCTGGCTCGCCCTGGGCCAACCAGTAGGCGCGCACCATCTTGAGTGCCGTCTCTGCTGCCTCTGAGCCGCCCGAGACCGGATAGAGCGACGGGGTGCTCATTGGTAGTAGTGGGCCGACCTCACTCGCCCAGGCGTCGAGCGCTTCAGCGGTGAAGGCGCTCCCGTGGGCGTAGGCAATCTTCGCCATCTGTGACGCTGCGGCGTCAGCAACCGCACGTCGTCCATGGCCGATGCCGACGACAATCGCGCCACCTGCAGCATCTAGGTAGCGACGACCAGTCGCGTCGGTGATGTATGCGCCTTCGCCAGATGCGGCAATCGGGAGCGCGGGGCCGCCGCGGCTGAAGATCTTGCCGCTACTCACGAAACGTACGCGCCCGTCGGGTCGAGCTCTTCGCGAATGAGGCGAAGTTCTTCATCGGTCGGCGTTGGCGTGGTGGGCACGTTCTGCGGAATGCGAATCTCCCAACCAATGGATGCGCGCACCTCATCAAGGGTTGCGCCAGGGTGCAAGCTGCGCAGTGCCATCTCACCATCGTCATCGAATCCGTAGACGCCAAGGTCGGTGATCACGCCAGACGGTCCGCTTCCGCCCCACCCCTGTGCCGCACGCGTCTTCGCCGCCGCAACTGCACCGCCGAGGTTTCCGGGCGAGGTGCGGAAGTCGAGCTCCTTCACAAAACTGCGCGTGCTCTGGCGCATGATCACGAGAATCTCTTTGGCGTTGATGGCGATCTCGCATGCGCCGCCCGACCCAGGGAGGCGCGTTTTCGGTGCGGCGTAGTCGCCGATCACCGTCGTGTTCAAGTTGCCGAATCGATCGATCTGCGCGCCACCGAGGAAGCCCACATCGATGCGCCCACCCTGCAGGTAGAGGCCGAAGAGGTCGTGCATGGAGACGGTGGCGGTGGAGCCCGTCACGATCGTTGGGTCGCCAATGGAGAGTGGGAGTCGTGCCGGATTTGCACCGAAGACGCCCGCCTCGTAGACGAGCTCCATCTCTGGAGCAACGGTCCGCTTGGCAAGGTTCACGGCGATGTTCGGGAGGCCAACCCCCACGAAACAGACGCGCTTCCCGGTCAGAGCGTGCGCTGAGGCGACAACCATCAGCTCACTCTTGCTGGCAGGACGCTGCCCGCTCATCGGTAGTCTCCGTAGTCGACCGAACCAGATGGGGCGCTCGTTGGCGTGAGCCCCTTGAAGTAGTCGCCACCGAACTTCGCCACATACGCCGCGCGATCTGGAACGCCGTAGACCCACTCCTGCAGCCACGCCTCGGTGGCGGCGGCATCACGGCTGATCGTGTCCCACTCGCGGTAGAAGGCGTTGTCACGATCGTACGAACCTTGCACATACGACGGGTGTGCGCCGAACGGTTCACACACGACAGCGTTGACGATCAAGCCAGGAATGATGGTGCGATTCGGATCGGCACGAATGACGCTGGTCGGCACGATCTCTTCAACTACCGCGATGACGCGCTTCGCCGCGAAGGCCGCCTCCTTCTGGCATCCGAGCAGCCCCCACATCTGTACGTTCCCCTCGGCGTCGGCGCGCTGCGCATGGATGATCGTGACGTCGGGGTTGAGCGGCGGCACGGCGTAGACCTCTTCGCCGCCGAACGGGCTCTGCACGGTACGAATCAGTGGATTCACCTTCGGCAGATCGCTCTCGGAGTAGCTGCGCAGCGGGTAGAACGGGAGGCGGTGCGCACCGGCCACGTAGCGACCGACCATGCCGTGATGGCTGTACTCCTCAATCGCAAGGAGTGTCTCGCCTGGCGCGAGCGCAGCCGGTTCCGTGCGTCGGCGAATCGCATGGAGCGAGCCGACGCCAGGGTTACCAAGCCAGCTGAAGATCAACTTTGAGGCGCACCCTGCGGCGACCATCTGGTCGTAGACGAGGTCGGGTGTCATCCGAGCAAGCGTGAGATTGCGGCGCTTCTGTCGAATGATTTCGTGACCGGCCGCAAACGAGATGCAGTGCGTGAACCCCTCAATGGCAACGGTGTCGCCGTCGTGTACATGCGCGGCAATCGCCGTGCGCATATCGACGAGTTTTGAGGCGCTCACTTCATCGCTCCTGCGCATGCTGATAGAGGCCCGCGCATGGGCGCTCGCTTAGTGCCGAGCGGCGACTGCCGCTGCGGCCTCGCAGAAGATGCGGATTGCGGTCTCCATCTCGGCCTCGTTTACGACGAGTGGCGGGCTCATGCGCACGCCGCGGTCGCCACAGGTCAGCACGAGGAGTCCGCGCTCAAAGGCCTCGACCTCAACCTCACCAGCGATGTCTCCATCGGTGAAGTCGACGCCGATCATGAGGCCGATGCCACGAATATCGGTGACGTGCTTGTTGCCAGCCAGCCCTGCACGCAAACCCTTGAGCGCCTGTGCGCCGCGATCGATCGCGTTCTGCATCAGGTTCTCATCGCGGATCACCTCTAGGGTGGCGATGGCCGCTGCAGCAGCAACTGGGTTGCCACCGAACGTCGAGCCGTGCGAGCCGGGCTTCCAGCGCATCCAATGCTCCTTGGCAATCACGGCGCCGATCGGCATACCCGAGCCGAGACCCTTCGCCGCAGCGACGATGTCTGGCTCAATGCCAAAGTTTTCAATCGCCCACATCTTTCCGGTTCGACCGGCGCCAGACTGCACCTCGTCAA
>JBIIGQ010000082.1:0-2898 GCA_044236365.1 Candidatus Limnocylindrus sp.
GCGCTCCCATCCTCAGCAACCTCAGGGTGTGCGCCGCGGATCAGCGCGAGTGGGCGACGGGCGGTCTTCCCAAGGGCGAGCTCAGCAGTAGCGGCGATCTGGTCGGCAACGGCCCGAACGGTCGCAGCCATCGTCCGCCCATCGGCGTCGGGCTTGCCGCGCAGATCTTCCAGCGCCGCAATGCCAGCCACGCCAATTGCCACGTCGGTGATGCCGAGGCGCCACGGGCGGCCGAAGGAGTCGGTGATGATCACGCCGGGCGCCACGCCAGTGCGCAGTCGGATCGCCTCACGGATGGCGCGGGCCGAACCATCGGGATCACGTGGAAGGAGCGTCACCACCTCTCCGCTGCGCGGGCCAACATTGCTCGCGTCAACACCAGAGTTCGCAAGCACAAAGCCGTGCGCCGTCTCCGTGATGATCACACCGCGGTCCATGCGCACCACGCGAATCGCCTCTTGCAGCACCACCTCAACCTGGCGCGCGTCGCGACCCCACTTCGTCGCATACTCCACCGCCTCTGGTCGTGGCGTGATGGTGGTTAGCTCAACGATGGCCCCCTCTGCCTTTGAGACGATCTTCTGGGTCACGGCGATGACATCGTCACTGCGTAGACCGCCAATCGCGCTCGTCGCGGCGATCGCTGCCACACAGCTTGCGATCATGGCGGGTAGGTCGTCACCCGGCTCGATCTCACCGAGTCCGTCAATCGGGAGTGCGAGCAGTCCATCTGTTGGTGCTGGCGTGGCGGCCGCTCGCTCACGCTCCATGGCGGCCTTTAAATCGCTCGGCGTGTCGAGGTCGGCGGTAAGTGGCGAGACGAGCGTCTCAACCTGGGCACCGTCACGGCTCAGCTCGGTGCGGTGCGCCGCTGCACTGTTCACTCCGAACTGCGGCGTAAAGGTGCGCGGGAGTGGTACCAAGAGCGCCGAGGTGCCGCCGTCGGGTGATGCGAGGAGTCCAGGCTGCACACCTGACCAACCGCTCAGAAGCGCATCAATGTTTGCCGCAGTGACCTCGGCAAGATCCACCGGCAGGATCAGCACCGCAGTTGCGCCACTCGCTGTCGCCTGCCTGATGCCGAGTGCGATCGCTGCATTCAGGTCAACGCCGCCGTCGTCGAGTGCCTCGTGTCCGCCGCTGCGTGCAAGCGCGCGGGCGAGCGGATCAGGTGAGACCAGGATCACGTTGCTGATACGTGCGGCACGACCGAGCGCCAGCAGGGTGCGCTCAAGGAGGCGCGCCGAGAACTCACGGCGCTCCGCCTCACTCAAGGCTGTCGACATGCGCGATTTCGCGGAGTCGATTGAACGGAAGGGGAGGACGGCGGTGACGCTCACGAAACGGCGAGAACGGCGCGTGCCACGGCGAGCCGCGCCGCATCATCGCTCATGACAATCGGCGCAGCAACGCTCTTGCGCACATGTGGCGTGAGTGCGGCCGCCAGAGCTGGGGTGAGGTCTGACGTTTCAACGATGAAGGCATCCATCAACCCGGTCAGATGCTTGGCGACACCCGCCGGCGAGACGTCGAGTCCTGCTGCGGCGAGCATGCGATCGGCTGGCCCCTTCAGCGCCTTTCCGCCAACAATGGGCGAGACGCCAACAACAAGGGCGCCGCGTGCCCGTGCCGAAGCGATCGCCTCGCGGATGCCAGGGATGGCAAGGATTGGAGCGATGGAGATCAACGGATTTGATGGGGCAATGACGATGCGCTCAGCGGTAGCGAGTGCATCGAGCGTCTCGGCGGTCGGGCGCGCCGCCTCGGCACCGTCGAATGTCACTTCCAGGACCTCAGGCTTTGCTTGCGCGCCAACAAACCATGGTTGGAATTCCATCCAGCCATCTGGAGTGCGCAGGCGCGTGCGCAGTGAATCGTCGGTCGCCATCAGGATCGGCGCTTCGCTGAGTCCGAGCTTGCGCTGGATCTCGCGATTCACCTCGGTGAGTCGCCCGCCAGCGCGCAGCTGTGCGGTGCGATGGATGTGCAGTGCAAGGTCGCGATCGCCGAGCCGGAACCAGTCGGGTGCGCCGATCTTGCCGAACTGCTCAAGGGCGTTCCAGGTTTCGCCGGCGAGTCCCCAGCCGCGCTCGCGGTCACCAAGGTCGGCGAGGGTATAGAGCAGGGTGTCGTGATCCGGGCAGATGGTGAGCCCATGCAGCTCAAAGTCGTCGCCTGGGTTCGCGATGATCGAGAGGTCACCAGCTGGGAGTGCCGCGCGCAGTCCGTGGGCGAGCTTCGCCCCGCCAACGCCCCCTGCAAGGAGTGCGACGCGCGGGCTCACGCCGTGAGGGCGGGGAGCACCTCGCGCCCGAAGGCGGCGGCCCATTCTGCTTGGTTGCGACCCACGTTATGCAGGTAGATCTTGTCGAAGCCCATGTCGAGGTAGCGCTGAATCGTCTTGCGGTGCGTCTCAAGGTCGCTCGAGATCACCATGCGCCCAGCGAAGTCTTCGGGTCGCACGAGCTTCGCCATTTGCTGGAAGTCCGAAGGGTTACGAATATCCTGCTTCGGGAACTTCATTCCGCCGTTCGGCCACTCGCGCATCGCGTTCGTGAGCGCCTCTTCATCGGTCGGCGCCCATGAGAGGTGCAACTGCAGGATCTTTGGCATTGCGTCTGGGTTCTTGCCAGCCGCGCGTGCCCCCTCGGCGAACTTGTCGAAGACTGTTTGGATCTTCTCGTCGGCGGCGCCAACGGTGATGATGCCGTCGCAGAGCTCGCCCGTCTTCTTGGCGGTGATAGGGCCAGCGGTCGCCACATAGATTGGTGGCGGGGCAGGCGGTAGCGTCCAGAGGCGTGTGCTCTCCAGCTGATACCAGCGACCAGCATGCTTCACCTCTTTGCCGGTGAAGAGCTTGCGAATGATTTCGACCGCCTCAAACATGCGTGCGATGCG
>JBIIGQ010000083.1:0-2894 GCA_044236365.1 Candidatus Limnocylindrus sp.
GCGCGGTGGTCGGCGGAGAGCGTTGCTGTCAGCATCGTGCGCGCCACCACGGCGCCGTCGCGCACCACGGCGCGCGACTCGCTGCGGCCCGTTGCCAAAATCGCGACCTGTGGCGGTGTGACGATCGCGGTGAACTGCGTGACTGGGAACGAGCCAAGGTTCGAGAGGGTGAAGGTCTGCTCCGTAAATTCTGCAGGACGCAACTTGCCGATCTTGGTGCGCGCGACGAGGTCGCGAAGCTCTGTTGAGATGGTGGCGAGATCTTTTGCTGCGCAATCGAGCAGTGCTGGCGCGACGAGACCATCGGGAATTGCAATTGCGATGCCGATGTTGATCGGCATGGAGCGCTCAAGCGCCTCACCCTCCCACACCGCGTTGAGTGCAGGGTACGCGCCGAGTGATTGAGCGAGCGCGCGAACCAACCACGCGGTGAGCGTTACTCGATCATCACCAGTGCGTCCGGCGTTGAGCGCTTCGTTCGCGGCAACGACCGCATCCATCTCAATGTCGGTTGAGACGTAGAAGTGCGGCGCCTTGGCTTTGGACTCCACCATGCGGCGGCTGATCGCCGTCCGCATTGGTGTGAACTCAACGGGGGTTCGCCCTGGTTTTGGCATGCGAGCGTTCGTCTTACTTGCCGTCTTCGACGTAGGCGATCACGGCACCCACTGCGACTTCAGCGCCCGCGGCATGCACGATCTCAACAAGGGTTCCAGCCACAGGGGCTTCAAACTCGACGGTGGCCTTCTCGGTCTCCAGCTCGCCAATCGGCTGACCAGCGGTCACGGTATCGCCGACCTTCGCCGTCCAGGCGCCGATCTTGCCGACCTCGCTGTCGTAACCGAGTCGGGGCATCTCTACTGGTACGCGCATCGCATCCCTCCTTGGGCGGGCCACGGGCGGCTCGCACGCTCATGCCGCCCCACGAGGGGAGGCGCTGGGCTCAGTGTAGCCCTGCGACTAGCGCTGTGACTCGAAGGCCGCCTCGGCGGGCATCTCTTCGCCGTGGTGGATGCGGGTTGCTGTATTCCAGTCGTCGCCCACGTCAGCGGTCGCCGCCGCCACCAGACGGAGGGCCCCCGTGACAATAAAGATGCCGACATAGGTTGGGTAGGCGATTGGGAGTAGGGCGAGAACGATCACGCCGGCGAGCTGGCCGACGGCGAGCGCCCCCGCGGTGGTTGCACCGTAGGCCGACTGCGCGCGAATCGACTCACCAGGTGCGGCGAGTCGCAGCACGCGCTCCTGCGCGGAGAGCATGCCAGCGGCGAACCCGACGGTAATGATGACGATCACGACCAACAACACGATTGGCGCATAGGGATTCCATGGCCCAGCGAGTGCCGACGAGGCCATGCCAACGCCGCGAACGATGAGAGAGATGCGGTAGAGGCGACTCGCGGAGCCGCGCTCCAGCCAGTTGCCGATCACGATCGCGCCAACGAGTGCCGCGGCCGAGCCGATGGCGGCCATGAGAATGGCGTACGCCGCATCTTGCTTCAGCACAACGATCGCGTACACCGAAAGGTACGGAGCGAATCCGGCGCCAAGTGCCGAGATGATGTTGGTGCGGAGGAAGCGACGAATTGGTGTGGAGAGTGGCCCAGCTTTAGCGGAGCGACCGGCCGACACCGCGCCTGGTCGCGGAAGCTTGCGCAGTGCGCGCAAGAAGAGGAGGCTTGCCGCAAGGCCGCCAACAAAGGCTGGCGCATAGATGAGGACGCCCCAGTCTTGTTCGCCGACACGAACCAGCAGCGCAACGGGAATGAGGAGCACCGAGCCGAGTCCAAATTGGATCGCGAGTGCACGTGGGGCGACGAAGCGGCGTTCGCGCTCGGGAAGGATGCGTCCAAACCAGGTCTGCACGTTCGCCCCCGCGATTGCCTGCGCCGTGGCGCCGACACCGAATCCAATGGCAATCAGGCCGATGCCGGCGAGCGGCGGGAGCACCCCAGCCGCAATCGCGACCACGACGGCGATGTACAGGATTGGCCGCAGGAGCGCCGCCGCGCCGATCAAAATGGTCAGCCGTCGCAGGTCGCCGCCACTCCTGCGGAGCGCCGTGGGCACGAGCCCCTGCAGGATTCCGCCGACGAAGGGGAAGAGGCCAATCAGGGTGGCGAGCGCTGGCGATGCGCCAAGCGTGGTCATGAGCGGGATTGAGAGGCTGTCGCCATTAAGTGCAACGGCGATGGCGTCGGAGACGGCGAGTGTCCGGAAGGCGGCGTAGCGACCTGTGAGGAAGCGCCGCCAGTCGGCGATCGCCTTACTCACCGCCCGTGGGCGGCGGCACTACTCGCTCGTACCTGCTCTTCAATGCGGTCGATCTCAGTGACGATCGCGGAACGGAGGGCATCCAGCTCGTCGCGCGCCTTCTCGGTTGTGGAGTCAATCGCGGTGAGGGTCTTCTTGATCTCCTTGACCGAGTCCAATCGGCTGCGGAGCGCGTCAATGGCATCTTTCACCGCCGAAAGATCGGCGCCGCTCCCCTCCGACTTGGCGCGAATCAGCGCCGAGATGCGCGCGAGTCGGTACCCCGCCTCGAGGATTGCGACGTCGGGAGCCTCAGGGTCAACTACGCAGTAGACGCCGTGGCGACTAATGACAAATGGCGAGGCACCCGCTGGTGCCGCCGCCTCGCTGAAGACCATGAGGGCGATCTCGGCTTTGCGATTCTCGCGCGCTTCGGCGAGCTCCTTCTCGATGGCTGGTCCCGTCATGGTCTTGTCTTTCACCTCAACGACGATGCGCAGCACACTTGCGGAAGCGTCGCGGCCGTTGATCGTGATGACCGCGTCGCCCTTCTTTGAATCAGGGATGGAGCCAGCAACGCCGCCCGTCCCCTCGATCTCATCGTTCGTGGCGCGCAGCAGTTCGGTGTATTCAGCAATCAC
>JBIIGQ010000084.1:0-2873 GCA_044236365.1 Candidatus Limnocylindrus sp.
CGCTGAGCTGCCCAAGTCGTGCATGTGGTTGTGTTGCGGCAAAGTCAAGGATCTGGCGACGAATCTGCGCGTGTGCGCGGGCGGCATCACCCGTTGCCTCTGCATCGATGAGTGGCCCGGGGCGACCCGATGACATACGAAGCAGTCGTACGGCGGTTGGCGCGTCTACGCCGAGTCGCTCACCGAGAAGCTCGCTTGCCTGGTTTGCGTCTGGGAGACCGAGGCGAATCACTGCGCAGCGGCTGCGAATCGTTGGCATCAGTCGCGAGTCTTCCGCGGCCGCCAAGATCACGTGCGTGCGGGATGGCGGCTCTTCGAGCGTTTTAAGGAGCGCGTTCTGCGCCGCCTCGTTCATGCGGTCGGCGCGCTCGATGAGCGCAATGCGGCGACCCCCTTCAACAGAGAAGAGGGCGAGGCCTGCGGCGAGCGCCCGGATCGGCTCAATACCGATCTCATCCGATGCCCCAGTTGGAGAGATGACGACGAGGTCGGTATGGCTCCCTGAGGCGATCAGGCGACACGAGCGACAGGCGCCACAGGGCCCACCGTCGACCGGCGCGCCGCACATGAGCGTGGCGACGGCATCTCGAGCCAGCGTGCCTGCGCCCGCACCACGCGGCCCAACAATCAGCAGAGCGTGCGGTGGTGCGTCGGTGAGCAGCGTGGCGAGATGCGCCGCGGCGGCGTCATGACCACGAGTGACGAAGCGTGCGGGGCGACGCGCAGGGTGAGCGGCGTCAGGCGGCGTTGAGACCGCCCGCGCCATCTCGTTAGGCTCCCTTGCTCCCCTTAGCCTTTGGCCGCGTGGCGCTCTTCTTTACGAGAGCGACCTTTGCGGCGGGCTTAGCGGCTCCGCGTGCTGCAGGCTTTACTGCGGCCTTAGCGGCAGGCTTCGCAGCACTCTTCGGTGCAGGTCGGCCGCCACGTGAACGACCCTTGCCGCTCACTGGTGCCTCCTTGCCGGTGAATGCCGCCGATTCGCTCGCCGATCGACCGGTCGCCTGAAGTTGTGACTTCAGGAGCGCGGCCACATCTGGTGAGACGTCGCTAATGCCGTCATCGGCATCGTTGAAGCTCGCGCTCGAGCGAATGGTGTCGTCCTTATGGGAGCGAGCAACCTCGTCGGCGATCCGCGATGGGCCAGAGCCGAGCTGCTGGCGTGCAGCGCGCACTGGTCCGCGACCGGTTGTGCCGCGTCGCTCGGTGGCGAGATATTCAGGAACGCCGCCTGGCGCGCCGTCATCGGCGTCGTCGAGCGTCATCGTCTCAATGCCGTCGAGCGAATCGCCGCCTACTCCGCCACGACCACGACGACCGCGTCCGCCGCGTCGGCGACGACGACGTGGGCCGTCCTCACCGAATGCGGCAACGCCATCGTGATTGTGTGGGGATGGCTCAGCGCCTGCGGCGAGATCATCTGGCCCCAGATCATCAAGGGTGAGAGTCTCAATGGAGTCAGCATCGATCATCGTGTCGCCAACGCGAATCGCCGACGATCGGCGCACTGGTGCGCCGGGTCGTGGTGCTGCCGTGCGACCACCGCGTCCGCCGCGAACTCGTTCGCGCTCAGGTGCGGCGCCAACGCGACGTGATCGTGCTGGTGCCTCGGACTGCTTATCGGGAACCTCGGTCATGGAGAGGTCTTCCTCGCCCTCGGCGGCAACTCGGCGACCGCTGCGGGCGCCGGCCTCCACCTTGGCGATGTTGGTGATCTCAATGAACTGGTCAGCAACATCAACGAGGTCGCTGCTGGTGTTAGCACGGAAGCTCACCACTTCAACGCGCACGCCCATGTCTTGCACCGCACGAATCGCTGGTGCAAAGTCACCGTCGCCTGAAATTACGACTGCGATGTCGAGCTTTGGTGCGAGGCGAACGAGATCAACAACGAGCTCGATGTCGAGGTTCGCCTTGAAGCGACCGTCGCCATACTTGCGAACATCCTTGCTGACAACCTTGTAGTTGTTGCGCGCGAGGAAGTTATGGAAGGCCTTCTGGTTCTCGTTGTCTGGATCAAGACCGGTGTAGGCGTAGGCGCGAACGAGATCGCGGTTTGCCGTAAGGGTCTTGAGGAGCGTGACGTAATCGATGTCTACGCCGGCAGCCTTTGCTGCATAAAAGACGTTTGCGACGTCTACGAAAATTGCGACATTACGTGACATTACTTTGTACCTCTGGTTTCTTTAGTAGATAACGTGGCGTGCGCTGCTACGACGGGGCTGGGCCGGTATCGGCCTCTTGCCCGCGCGTCGGAGCGCACGGCTGCACCTACACACCCTAGCAGGTAGCGGCGCGATGCCCCCTTTTGAGCACGAATCGCGCTTAGCGGTCGTCTCGCGCGTCAACGATCTGCGCGACGCCTGAGATCCAAACCCCCAGTGCGATCAACGTGATCCAGAGGCCAGGGGCGCGGTCGATGCCGAAGACGGAGGAGAGGGGTAGGTCAAAGCCGGCTGCAGTCACGGCAGCTCCAATAAGGGTCGCGATGAAGCCGAGGGAGGCAACGCTTACGAGCCCGACATGTACCGGCCACCAGTCAAACCGAAGCTGCTCGCCGAAGGCATCTGGAGCGATAAGGAGGAAGAGCGTGGCGAGGGCGACAAAGAAGCCGACTGCGCCGTAGGTGTCAAAGGCGTTCCCCACGGTTGCGGGTACGCCAGGGGCGGCGAGTGTCCACCACGCAGGGATCGCGCCGAGGACCACACCTGCGGCGCCAATGCCGCTCAAGCGGCGGCCGCTGCTGCGCCGGAAGAGGTTCCCTGAGGTCGACTGGATGCGCCCGATCGGCTTCACCACCTACTCCTTCCCGAGGATCGATGTGTACATCGAGGGCTTCAGCACGCCGACATAGGGGAGGTTGCGGTACTGCTCGC
>JBIIGQ010000085.1:0-2824 GCA_044236365.1 Candidatus Limnocylindrus sp.
TCGCTCTTGATCTCGTTGAAGAGCTTCATCGCCTCAATGAGGCCGATCGGCTGACCAACCGCAACGATGGATCCAACGGAGATGAGCGCTGGAGCGCCTGGCGATGGGGCGGCGTAGAAGATGCCGGTTAGCGGCGCGTTCACCACAAGTCCACTTGGTGCGGTTGCACTGGCAGGCGTAGCCGGTACTGGCTTTGCCCCTGTTGGGAGTGGCACTGGCGCGGCGCTCGCCGTGGTTGGCGGTACGGCGGCGCCAGCAACCACCACGTGGCTCCCCTGCACAGCGCTCCGGCTGCGCACCACCACGCGTGTGCCGCCAGCAGAGAGCTCCACTTCGGCAAGGCCGCTTCCGTCGGCAACAACGGCGAGGCGGTCGATGATCTCAATCAGGGCGGCGTCATCGGTTGTCAGTGGCAGGTTCGCTGGGAGTGCCGCGCCACTGCGACTCTGGCCGCGACGGGGTCGAGGCGGAGTGCTCTGTGCTGGTGCAGCTGAAGGTGGGAGCGCGCTCTCAATCAAACGCGCCGGATTGCGCGGCGCAAGTCGCTCAATCGCAGGCGTTGATGGTGGCGTCACACTCCCCGCTGCGGGCGTTGCTGGGGCGTCACCGCGCGCGCGTCGCGCCGCATCGCGTGCCGCCTCGAGTGCGCGGCGAGCGCTCTTCTGCAATCGAACGCGACGCTTCTCGGCCATTACTTCCCCTCCCACTTTGCAAAGAGGAGGGCGGAGTTCTGTCCGCCGAAGCCGAAGGCGTTCACGAGCGCCAGGTTGACCTGCTGCGCAGCTGGTGCGCCGGTGACGATGTTCAGACCAGCGGAGGCTGGATCTGGTGCGGTGAGATTCAACGTTGGATGCACACGGCCATCGCGAATGGAGCAGATCGTGGCGATGGAGCCGAGGCCGCCCGCGGCGCCAAGGGTGTGACCGATGGCGCTCTTCGTGGCGGTGACACTCGCACGGGATCCCTCGCCGAGGATCGTGCGGATCGCTTCGAGCTCCGCCTTATCGCCCTCGGGCGTTGAGGTGGCGTGCGCGTTGACATGATCGATCTCTGCGCCGGTGCGACCCGCCTTGGCGAGTGCGCGGCGCGCGGCGCGAACGGCACCTGAGCCGCCAGGTGCTGGCAGGGTGATGTGCAACGCGTCGGCGGTGGCGCCGTAGCCCACCAGCTCAGCGAGCGGCGTTGCGCCACGGGCGAGTGCCACATCAAGTCGCTCCAACACAAGAATGCCCGCACCTTCGGCCATCACGAAGCCGTCGCGACCACTATCGAACGGTCGTGAGGCGGCGGCAGGGTTGCCACCCGTCGATGAGGCGCCGCTGCGCGAGAGGGCGCGCATGTTGTTGAAGCCGGCAATCACGACTGGGTGGAGCGCCGCCTCGGTGCCGCCGGCGAGTGCGACGGTCGCGTCGCCGCGGCGAATCATCTCGTAGGCCTCACCAATCGCGTGGCCAGCGGTGGCGCAGGCGCTCACCGCGCCGAACGATGGCCCCTGTGCGCCAACGTGAATGGCGACTTCACCCGAGGCCATGTTGCCGATGGCGGCGGGGACCAAGAAGGGCGAAATGCGACCGGCGCCGCGCTCGGCGAAGACGGCGGCCTGTTCGAAGAGGGTGGTGGCACCACCAAGCCCCGAGCCGATGATCGTGGCGACCCCTTCAGACGATTCGCCCGCTTCAAAGCGTGGTGGCAGCCCAGCCGAGGCCAGCGCCTCAGCGGCGGCGGCGATGGCGAAGTGGGTGAAGCGATCGAGACGCTTGATCTGCTTCGGCTCAAGTACATCCGACGGGTCGAAGTCGATCGCCTGTCCGCCGAAGTCGACCTCTTGGCCGGTGAGGTCGAGGCCCTGCAACGGGCGAACGCCAGAGCGCCCAGCGAGAAGCCCGTCCCAGAGTGCGGCGACGCCACGGCCGAGGGGCGAAACCGCCCCCATGCCAGTAACGACGACGCGCTGCTCGTTGCTCATCGAACCAGCTTTCCTGTGCGCAGCGTTGCGGCGCGATACGTGTCGCCAGTGAGGCCGCGCGCGTTCACCGCGTCGGCCACCTTCTCGGTGTCGTAGCTGGCGCGATAGACCTCGGCGTTGATCGTCTTCTCCTCGGGATCAATGTCGATCACGGTGAAGGCGGCGGTGGCATCGCCGTCGTACGGCATACCAACGGAGCCGGCATCGACGAGCACCTTCCAGCCGTAATCCTTCACGCGCGCCGTGTGGGTGAAGCCGACGCAGACAACGCGCGAGTCGGTCTGGCCGAGCAGCTCCAACGTGGTCGATGGATCAAGGTCGGCGCTGAGCGGAATCGTGCGCGAGCCAGGCGAGGCGTGACAGAAGGTGACGGCAATCTCGCCGTAGCGAATGCGTCGCTCACTTGGAAGGGAGCGCAGCCATTCGATGCGATCGTCATCGAGCGCATCCGATGCCCACTCCACGGCGGCCTTCAGTCCTGGTGGCAGACCACCCGCGAGGCTTGGGAACGAGGCGGCGTAGTCGAGGTCGGCAACGGCGATATCGCCAGTCCCCGCGGTGACGAGGGCCCCCTTCTTCTGCAGCTGCTGAATCAGGTCGATCGTCTCCGACGGCTGTGGCCCAAAGAGGGCGTGATCACCAAGGATCGCCACCTGATCAGGCTTGAGGGCCGGGAGTCGCGCGACGACCGCCTCGAGTGCGGCGAGGTTGCCGTGAATGTCTGAGAGAACGACGACGCGCTTCATATCTGTCCCTTCGCTATTCGGCTGAACCGGCCGGACGCGGAAGCGCCGACTCGGGTGGAATCACAAACGTAATCGTGACGGTACAGGCGACGGCGCCATCAACGCTCGCCGT
>JBIIGQ010000086.1:0-2793 GCA_044236365.1 Candidatus Limnocylindrus sp.
CTGAGATTTGGGAGTAGGTCAATAGCCAGCGCCAGAAGCGCTGTAGCCAGGATCAGGTACGGGGTGAACTTACGCATTGCCGAGAATCCTAGCAGGGGCGCGCGTCAGCCCCGTTCACGCTCGATCCGCGCCAAGGGCCGTGAGGATCCGTGCGGCAAGGGCGTGATCTACCCCTGGAACCTCGGTGAGCGCCTCCACGGGCGCGGCGGCGATTCCTGCCGCTGATCCGAACCGACGCAAGAGCGCCTTGCGCTTCGTTGGGCCGAGTCCGCGGATGCCGTCGAGCCGGCTCGCCGTCGCCGCCCGACTGCGCAGCGTGCGGTGATACCCGATGGCGAACCGGTGCGCCTCGTCGCGCAGTCGCTGCAAGAGGCGTAGCCCCGGATCGGTGGCCGGGAGAAGGATCGGCGCGGAGGCGTCGCGCAGCCAGAGCTCTTCGCGCTCCTTGGCGAGACCGACGAGCGGAATCGACAAGCCGGAGGCATCAAGCACAGCGGCCGCAGCAGAGACCTGCCCGCGACCGCCGTCAATCACCAGCAGATCTGGAAGGCTCCATGCGCGTGACTCCGCCTCACCGTTTCGCTGCGTCCCATCCACCACGGAGCGGGCGAAGCGGCGCGTGAGCGCTTCGGCGTGTGCCGCAAAGTCGTCCTGCCCGGTCACGCCCTTGATGCGGAAGCGGCGGTACTCCTTCGGCGCCAGCTGACCCTCTTGCGCAACAGTCAGCGACGAGACGGTGAATGCTCCCTGAATAGTGCTCACATCAACGCACTCGATGCGCGACGGCGACGCGTCGAGGCTGAGTGCCACAGCGAGCGCGGAGAGCGCAGCGTCAGCACGCTCACGGTCGGCGTCCTCTTCTGCCTCGCGACGAATGAGCCACTCCTCTGCGTTGCGCTCGGCCAGCCGAACGATTCGTGCCCGGTCTCCTCGCTGCGGCACACGCATCTCAACGCGACCCTCTCGGCGTGCCGAGAGGAACTCAAGGATCTCGGGATCGTTCACCTCGGTAGCAGTCGCAATCGAGGGTGGGATCTCCCCTGCGCGTGCGTAGTAGCTCGCGGCAAAGCCTGCGAGGAGCTCTGCATCGCCCGAGTCCCCCGCCTCGACCCGATGCACATCGCGACCAACCAGTGCTGAGTCCCGGATTTGGAAGCAGGCGATCGCAACGTGGCGTCCGTGCCGCGCAATTCCGAGAACATCCTCATCTGCTCGACCTGAGGTCGGTACCTTCTGCTCGTCAAACGTCGTCTCAAGGGAGAGCACCGCGTCACGAATGCGCGCAGCATCTTCAAATGCCTCGCGTTCCGCAGCAGACTCCATCCGTGTGGTGAGCATGGCGATGGCGGCTCGGGAACGACCACCAAGGAAGAGTTGCACCCCATCAATCTCACGTTGGTATTCGGCCACGGGAATGTTGCCGAGGCAGGGTCCTTGGCAACGCTTCAAGTCGTAGAGGAGGCAGGGGCGCTCAAGCGCGCGCTCCATCGGCTTGATCGCAACTTCACAGGTACGGAATTGAAAGAGGCGCTTGATCGCCTCCATGGCAGCGTTCACTGAACCTGGTGTGGTGTATGGGCCGAAATAGCGCGACCCGTCTCGTACGAGACGGCGGGTGCGCTCCACACGTGGATACGGATCGGCAGTGACGCGAATGTAGGGGTAGCTGCGATCGTCACGAAGACGAATGTTGTACTTCGGGAGATGCCGGCGTACGAGTGTGGCCTCAAGCAGGAGCGCCTCTTTGGTGGAATCGGTGACCGTCCAGTCAAGGGTGGCAACCTCGGCGATCGCGTCGCGAATGCGGTGTGCGCCTGGCTCCCCTCCCGCCTGCCAGTAGCTGCGAACGCGCTGAGTGAGATGCGTCGCCTTACCGACGTAGATGATCTTCCCAGCACTATCCGAGAAGAGGTAGACGCCTGGAGCGTCGGGGAGAACCTTCAGCGCCGCCGCGATCGCGTCAGGGACACTCGGTGCAGGGAGGCGTTCAGGCGCCATCGCGCGACCCGACTCGACCACGGAGTGCCTCTCGGCGATTCAAGATGCGCAGGATCTCGTCGAGCGCCTCACGGAGTTCAATCACCGCTTCGCCAGAGGCGATGTCGGCGAGTCCGTCTCCTGGCCCGAGTGCAGCGCGAACTGCAACGACGCCCTTTCGTAAGGCGACGCCGTGCGCGTCGCGGAGCTGCGTTGTCCAGGCGCGGTATGGCAGGAATCTGGCGCGGGCACGCTCATCAACGAGCTCATCAAGGATGCGCTCCAGCAGTTGGGCGGCGCGTAGTCCGGCCTGGTCGAGTGCTGGATCGGCGTGTCGAGGGAGGAGAGGCTCAGCCATCGCTACTCCAGCGAGTGGATCGGCTCACCCTTCAACGCAAGGGTCAGATAGCGCCCGGTATGGCTGCGCTTCACCTTGGCAACCTGCTCAGGTGTCCCCTCTGCGATGAGTTCGCCACCGCGGCTTCCGCCGTCCGGCCCAAGGTCAATCACCCAGTCCGCGGTCTTGATCACATCAAGATTGTGCTCAATCACGATGACGCTATTGCCGCCATCCACAAGGCGATGCAGCACATGCAGGAGTCGATCAACATCCGCGAAGTGCAGCCCGGTGGTTGGCTCATCGAGGATGTACATCGTGCGGCCGGTTGATCGACGGGCGAGCTCCGTAGCCAGCTTGATGCGCTGCGCCTCACCACCCGAGAGGGTCGTCGCCGCCTGACCGAGGCGCAGGTAGCCGAGACCAACCTCGCTCAACGTCTTCAGGCGATTGCGAATCGCTGGGACGGCGGAGAAGCG
>JBIIGQ010000092.1:0-34575 GCA_044236365.1 Candidatus Limnocylindrus sp.
GGAGGGGTCGCCATCTACGCAAAGGACGGGTACTACGGCTACTGCATGGTCCGGGTGGACGGCGACTCCGTCGAAGCGGGGATCCGTATCTCGGGGAACACCTCAGAGTTGAAGGCGTTCGTCGAGGCGTACGGCAGCACCGAGTATGCAGACCAGACGGTGAGCATCATCGTCGGTAACGCCCCCGAGGGTGCCGTCAGCGTCGAGGTCGTCGGACTCGACGGCGTGAGCGCGACAGTCGTCGAGGGTCGATACGGACTCTGGCTGCCGCAGTCGCTTGCCGACAGCGCCACCGAGCTGGTCGCCCGGGACGCGAACGGCGCGGAGCTGCTCCGCGCGACGATTGGAGGCGAGGTCAAGTCCCTGCCGACAATGGAGCCGACGCGGCCGTAGCACACCGATCTTGGATTCGTCGACGGCCCCGCGGCGACGCGGGGCCGTCGTGTTGCTGCAGTGCACGCCGTTATGGTGCAGCTGATCCCCTCATGAGCGTTGGGCAATCTGTTGGGTACGTTGGGTAGAAATCCTTGTTGATCTGCTGTATCTGTGCACAAAAGTGGCTAAAACTGCGCTCGCTGTCTCTTACGAAACAGCTGCTCTACCACTGAGCTACATCGGCGCCGGAGGGGGATTGTAGCGGAGCCACAACCACCCAGGTAGCCGGCTACGGCGCGGTCGGCGCCCCCGCGTCCACGAGATCTGCGTACGCACCCCCGTCAATCACGTCGGTAAAGCCGAGGTTCTTCATGATCTCCACGGCCTGGCCCGAGCGGCTGCCACTGCGGCAGTAGACGAAATACGCTGCGCTCCGATCGTATGAGCCAATTTTGGCCTCAAACTCACCAGAGTTGAAGTCCAGGATAGTAGCGCCAGCAACGATGCCTGAGGCGGCCTCGCCTGCACTACGGACGTCAATAACAGTTCGCTGATCAATCACGGTAACGGCCTCCTTCGCTCCGAGCTTGCGGATCCCGATTCCGGTCGCGCTCCCGCCACTGCAAGCAGCAGCAATGAGCACCGCAGACAACGTGAGCAGTACAACCTTGGTCAATCGATGCGTTCGGATCATATTCACACTCTCCTCCTATCCATAGAGCTATTCGCCACCAAACAAACGAGAGAGGAACCCTCTCTCTTTGGTGCTTGTCACTGTTGGGCGGGCCTGGCTTGCCTCAGCTCGGCAGCGGCAGCGCTCGGCCTTTGGCACACCCTTCAGGGCCTGGTCAATATGTTGGCCACAACCGGACCAGGTCGGCTTCTTGCAGGTTCCGCACGTTACTTTTGAGCACATGATGAGCCTCCTTTGGCCTATGCCAGCGTCAAGAAGAGTTTCTCTAGGCGCGCCGAAGCGTCCACTCCCCCTCGCCTCTTTTTGCTGCCGTCCAAAATGCACTCACGAAGGCTCGAAGAGATCATCGTGAAGGCTGCCGTATTGATCGCCTTGCTGACCGCTGCAAGCTGCGTGACAACCTCTTCGCAGTCACGCCCCTCTTCGATCATGCGGGCAACAGCACCTAACTGACCATGCGCGCGGTTAACCCGCGCAAGGATCAATCGCTGATCTGCAGCTGCCGGAACGACGCTTTCCTTCACCATGTTCACTCCTTACTTCGGACGTTTTGACGACCGATGGCGGGAGATTAGCATACCCCCTGGGGTATGTGCTACCGTATGCAAGTGGAGGGCTCATGAACCTGAAAGTCATCGCGATCGACACCCCATCGCTTGGTGATCGCTCCTACCTCGTACACGACGGCGCGCAGGCCCTGGTCGTTGATCCGCAGCGCGACATTGACCGAGTCCAACTACTCGCGGAGCAAGAGGGCGTCACTATTGCCGCCGTTGCCGAAACCCACATGCACAACGACTACGTCAGCGGTGGCTTGGAGCTGGCTCGGCTGTACGGTGCGCATTACCTCGTCAGCGCCGAGGATCCGGTGCGATTCACTCGCCGTGAAATGCGCGACGGCGATGTTGTCAGTGTTGGCAGTTTCGGGGTCCAAGCTCTCCATACTCCTGGACACACGTTCACGCATCTATCTTTCTCGCTACTTGCCGCCAACGGCGAGACACAGGGAGTTTTCACCGGTGGCTCGCTGCTCCACGGTTCAACTGGCCGCCCCGATCTACTTGGCCCTGAACATGCACCTACGTTAGCGGGGCTACAGCACGGCTCTGCACGTCGACTCAGTGAGCTGCTTGAAGCAAAGACGTCAATCTATCCAACTCATGGCTTCGGATCGTTCTGTGCGGCAACGCCAACGAGTGGCACCGCGTCAACCATCGAAGACGAGCGCCGCGTGAATCCAGCTTTACTCTTGCAGCGAGAGCAGTTCATCAAGGAAACACTCGCTGGCCTAGATGCATTTCCTGCCTACTATCGTCATATGGGACCCGCAAATCTTGCCGGACCCTCTTCCGTTGATCTAACGGCGCTTCCTGCTGCAGATCGTGCATCTGTCGAGCGCGCAATTGCCTCTGGGGCTTGGGCCGTGGATGTGCGACCGCGTGCGCAATGGTGCAGTGGGCATATTCCTGGAAGCATCCCATTCGGCACAGATGGTTCCATGGCTACGTATCTTGGATGGATCTTTCCATACGAGCGCCAACTTCTGCTCGTCAGCGATTCAGCTCAGCAGGTTGCGGTCGCACAGCGTGAGCTGGTACGCATTGGCATCGACCGTCCAGCGGCGGCGATGGTTGCCCCGCGCGAACAACTTGATGGTCGTTCAGCCAGGCGGGTGACCTTCAGCGAAGTTGCCGCGGTGCTGAGCGATCCCGGCAAACTCGTCCTTGACGTTCGTCGCAACAGCGAGCGTGAGGGTTCGCACGTGCTGGGAACGCACCACATTCCACTGCACGAGTTGGAGCGGCGGGTGGAGGAGATCCCGCCCCACAGTGAAATCTGGGTGCACTGTGCTGGCGCGTATCGCGCTGCGGCCGCTGTAGGGATCTTGGAGCGCTCTGGGCGCACGGCGGTGCTCATTGACGAGCCATATAGCGCAGCACTTGGGGCGACCGGTCTCACGATTGTTCGTGGCACCTCAGATCACACGCCCGTTGCCCCATCAGACAAACCAGCAAACCCTTAACGCCACCGTGCCACTCGTTGGGCTCGTTGCACTCGGCATCACAATCGGTGCGCTTGTTGGGTTGATTGGCGCCGGTGGTTCTATTTTGGCCGTTCCTGGCTTGATCGCCGTGCTTGGTCTCCCCATGAACGAGGCGACCCTTTCTGGAGCAGTAATCGTTGGCAGCGCGTCGGTAGCGGGGCTCATTCGGCGCCGAACTACCGAGTCAGTCAACGTTCGTGCTGGGGTGGTTTTCAGTGCGACCGGCCTTCTCGGTGCGATTGTCGGAGTTCGCCTTGCGACGCTGATCGACGAGCGCATCGTTGTGTATGCCTTCTCCCTCGTTGTGCTTGCTGCAGCCGCTTCTATGTGGCGTTCGGTGCCCCCCAACGGAAAAGTTTGGGGCGGACGATGGCGAACGGTTCTCATCGCATCTGGGGCGGGGGCGCTCACCGGCCTTTTCGGAATAGGGGGTGGGTTCATGATCGTGCCCGCGTTAGTGCTCGGCATGGGCCTCTCTGTTCGTGAAGCCTCTGGAGCATCTCTTGTAGCGATCAGCTTGAACTCGGCAGTCGTGCTGCTTCTGCGCGCCGACCAATGGGGCACGTTGCAGCTCGGCCCCGTTGGGCTAGTCGCGGCGTTGGCTATTGGTACCGCGTTCCTCATTACACCGCTCGCCGAACGAATCCCAGCAGGAGCACTTCGTCGAGGCTTCGCTGTTTTCCTGATTGGGGTTGCAATCGTTCTAGTTGCCCAATAGGGGGCGTGCACTCACCACCTGCTGCCCTACTACTGAACCGCATCATCTCACCGAAGGAGTTTGGAGCGGAGTGGTCTGCCTGGGTCAGCGGGTGATCTCGAGGCTCCGCATAACTCCGTCAAGCACCTGCGTGACGATCAGCTTGCGGTCGCCCGGCGCGGTTGCTGGGAGAGGCGAAGGAAGCAGCGTTGAAACGCCATGCACCGACGACCACGCGACCACCTCAGCGCCGCTGCGGCGCGACCTTGGCATTGCACCTGTGGCTACCAGGGCGTCAAGCGATTCAGCCAAGATTGCCCATGCCGACGGGTTGTCTTCGCGAGATGGTGGCGCGCACTCTGCGAAGGCGGCGGCGTAGAGGCGCGGTTCGCTCAGCGCGAAGTCAATGTATGCCGCACCAATCGCACGGAAACGCGCAGCCGCTCGCGCCTTAGTTAATGCGCGCGTTGTGGGCTGCGCCATTGACCGAGCGAGTTGCTCGCGGGCCGCTTGAGAAATAGCGGCGCGGAGCTGGTCCTTATCGGCGAAGTGGCGATAGATCGCCGAAGGGGCAACGCCAACCGCGCCGGCTAGCTCTCGCCCGCTCACGGCGTCGAACCCGCGCTGGCGCACGCGACGAAGGCCCGCCGCAATCACCGCGTTCGCTAGATCTCCGTGGTGATACACCCTTGAGCTCATTCCCCTCCCTGGAGCAGTCTTGACACGCCTTTAATGTGATCACTATACACATTGGCAGGCGCGACCCACTAGCCATGCTCGGGGCCGTCGCCCGAAAGGTAGGGGCCGCATGACGGCAAAATGGGGTCTCCAGAGAGAAAGTGAGGAGAAGGCATGAGCGACGAAACAAGAATCATGGTTGGACTGGCATTCATTTCGCTCCCGACGATCGCGTTCGGTGGGCACTTCCTGCTCTCAATCCTGAAGCGAGCCGCAGGCACAGAAGGCATCACCGAAACGCAGCGCGACTATTTCCGTGCAGGGCATGCGCATGCTGGCGTGCTGGTCTTGCTCGGGATTGTCAGTCAACTGTTTCTCGATGAGTCGAAACTCGACGAGGCGATCGTCTGGGCTCTGCGGATCGGCTTGTTTGCCGCACCACTGTTGATCTCCGGTGGGTTCTTCGGTGGGGCCCCTGGAACGACGCGCGGCGCTGCGGGACCACTTGTGCGACTTGTCACGGCTGGTGCGGTGGTGCTGAGTCTTTCGACGATTGGGGTCGGCATCAGTTTGATTGTCAACTAACCAATGGCTAAGCACCTTCCTACTCGCACCATGGCCGACGTCAAGGAGCCGCTCGTGCTCTTCCTGATCGGCATGCGCGTCAATACGCTCTGGCGCGTGTGGGAGTGGCTGCCGTCATTCCTGGCGATGGGGCCAATGATCGTGGAGCTCTACAAGAACCCCGAACTCGGTTTCTTGAGCGCCCGCACCGAGATGGCTGGCCGAACGATCACGGTGATCCAGTACTGGAAGTCGTTCGAAGCGCTCGAGGCGTACGCCGCGAACAGCGAGCGCAAGCACCGCCCAGCGTGGACCGCCTTCTACAAGCGTGCAACCAGCGGCACCGGCGCCGTGGGCATTTATCACGAGACCTATGTGATTCGCCCAGGCGAGGTGGAGTCGCTCTATGTCGACATGCCCTCCGGTTTCGGGCTCGGTGGTGCGGTAGGCAGCGTTCCTGTTGGCCCACGCACGGAGTCGGCGAGAGAGCGCAAGGGGTAGGGCAACCACTCCTTCTAGGGTGTTGTATTCCTAAAACACCCGTGCTATTGTACTAATACAACAGCCCGCTGGGCTGGGTAGTGCAGGAGAGCATCATGCTTGAGCAGTGGGTTCCATTCGCCACGATCACGTTTATCGTGCTGACGAGCTTCATCACCAATGTGGCGCTTGGATCACGAGTCGCCGATTGGACAAACAGTGCGCCGATCGAGGTCAACACCCCCTGGAAGCGGCCACGCATCCTTGCTGGGAAGAGCCTTGTAGTGCTCTGGTTCGCCACCGCGCTCTTGTACATCGCCACGCTGCCTGGCGCAATCGTCGTAGACGGGGGCGCAATCGTCGTAGACGGGGTCGTTCTTCAGATTTCGTCGCTTCCGGCACTCCTCCTTTTGGCCGTGCTGACGGTTGCGGTGGTCACATACAAGCGTTCTCTTGCGCAACAGCCAAACATCCAGCTAGATGAGCGCGAGCGTGGGGTTCGCGACACCCTCTACCTAACCTCCTATCGAATCGCAGTCAGCATCCTTGTTGGAATCTTCGTTGCAGGATTCATAGCGAAGTTCATCGCTGGTCTAGAGATCAACCTTGATCAGATTCCTACCGACACTGCTCTTGGAATTGCGGTAACGGCCGCCATGTTCTTCTGGGTGCTGCCGAGCCTTGTGCATGCATGGACCGATCCCATCCCTGACGAGGTCAGTGAAGAGACGCGCGATGCCTGGAAAACGGCAAAGCGAGAGATCGCGGAGGAGATCGCCGAGATTCGTAAGGGCATTCCTAAGTCTAAGAAGGTCGCTCAGGCGGAGCTACGAAAGGCAGAGCGCTATCTCGACGGCACCCTTGCTCGCAAGAAGCCTCGGAAGCGTTCGTGACCGGCAGAAAGTCGAGCGAGGATGCGCCGATCCCTAACCGCATCGCCGAGCTACGAGAGAAGGCCAAGTTGAGCCGTGTGGAGCTCGCCGAGCGCGTTGGGGTCAACTCCCAAACGATCGGTTATCTGGAGCGCGGCGAGTACAACCCCTCGCTTGCCCTCGCGTTCCGGTTCTCTGAGCTCTTCGGACTCCCAGTCGAGAAGATCTTTGTGCGCAAGGAGAAGAAGAAAGGAAAAACATCGTGAGCGAGAAGATGAAGACGCGACCGTCAATCATTCAGCGAATGCCGTTGCCACTCGCCCTTCTTTTTGGATTCCTCCTGCTTCCGCTCGGTGGCATCTTGCTCCCCATCACCCCTGAGATCGGCGTCCCGGTGCTCCTGGTAGCAACACGACTCCTTGGCCGACGATTCCAGTGGGCGCGGCGCTTTAACGCGTGGATTGATGGAAAGTGGCAAGGAGTCCGCGCACGACTGAAGGGGGACGCCAACAGCGGGCGTCCCGCACTGTGGCGATGGATTGTTGGTGCGGTCGTCATCGTGCTGATCTGGCAGGTGCTGGGCTCAATCTTGCTAGTCGGCGCAGTGCTTTGGATGGGCATTCCATTTGATGCACTCGTTCCTACAGGGGGGTTCGGCCTTACGCCGATTGCTCCAGAGCGATCCGCCATGATTCTCTTTGCGTTCCTAATTAGCTTTGTGCCCTTCTTCTTTGGAAACCTGTTCGCATACCGCTACATCCTGAAAGAGCGCGTGATGCGAATGTTTACCCTCACGGGTAGCTTCTCGATCCAAAGAACGTTTGCAGGATTTGCGATCTGGCTGGCCATCGGGCTCGGCGGGATACTGCTCCTCGAACTTGCTAATCCAGGGGTAGTTCGCTGGACGTTCAACCCCGTCGGCGCACTTCCCTACATCGTGGTCGCCTTGCTCTTGCTGCCAATCCAGACGACGGCCGAAGAGCTGTTCTTCCGCGGTTGGCTCTTGCAGTGGTCTGACAATGGTCGACGCCGACGCTGGGTACTCGCCACGCTAAACGGCGTGCTGTTTGCGCTGCCACACCTCGCCAATCCTGAGGTTGCCGGTGAAGACCTAATCCGCATTATTGGGTATGTAGCAATCGGCTTCGGCTGGGCGTGGGTCACACTCCGCGACCGAACACTTGAGCTAGCGATCGGCGCACACGCGGCAAACAACATCTCTGCAGCCCTGCTCGTGGGGTATGTCGGCTCCGCGATTCCCTCTGTCTCTTTCTGGACGATGGAACGAATTCCAGTGCTGCAAGAGGTGCTACTCGGGGTGGCGTCAATTCTGATCTTCACGTGGATCACCGCGCGCCTGCCACACAAGCACGCAGGTAAGAGCAGCACCTCTCAAGCTTCGCGGAAGAAGCAGCCCGCGTGACTGGGATGCTCTCGCTACTCCGCATCCCAGACCTCCGCACGTTGCTGGTGGCGGATTTCATCTCAGACTTTGGTTCGGCGGCAACGGTGCTCGCCGTGCAGCTGCTGGTGCTCGATCTCACCGGCTCGACTGCAGCACTTGGCCTCACGGCGGTACTGGCGGCACTTCCATCTGTGACGATCGGATTCGTGGCAGGCGGCGTTGCGGATCGATTCAATCGACGCCAGCTGATGATCGGGGCGAACCTTATTCGTGCGGTGCTCGTGCTGCTGATCATCCCCGCCTCAAAACTCGGCGAAGTCGCATTCCCAGCAATCGCAGTACTCACCCTGTTGCAAGGGATAGCCGGATCATTCTTCTCGCCATCGAACTCTGCGGTCATCGCGCGCCTCGTCCCCGAGGATCGTCGCGTGAACATCGGCTCGTTGCGGCAAACGCTACTGATCGTGACCAACGTACTCGGTGTCTCGTTCGCGGGCATCGTGCTCGGCCTCAGTGGTAATCGCGATCTGCTCTTTGCGATTGATTCGGTGAGCTTCCTGGTGGCGGGCTTGGTACTGTTCTTGATCTCAAGGAACGTGGGGAGGCCCGAGGTGTCGGCGGAGGTTCTTGCTGAACGTAAGGGGCTCGGAATCCGCGAGGGGCTCGCCGTGGTTCGTGCCTCGCGCATGCTCATTGCGATCACCGTTGGGCCGGCGATTGTGATGCTGGGCGTTGGTGCGGTCAACGTGCTCTTCGTCCCATTCGTCTACAAGGAGCTCCAGGCACCTCTCGCGCTTGCGGGCGCGATTGAGGGGTCAATGCTCGTCTCCATGTTGATCGGCTCGGCACTCGCACCCGCACTCGTCGCCAAGATCACGGCGGAGCGGGCGCTCTGGGGGGCACTCATTGCCTGCGGTGCACTGTTGCTGCTGTGGGGTGGGGTCACGGAACTCTGGCAGTTCGTGGCGCTCTTCTTCGCGCTCGGATTCGCCCAGTCACCGATTAACATCGTCGCCTCGACCATCTTCATGAACAACACCACTGATGCGGTTCGTGGTCGCGTCGGAGCCGTTCTCAGTGGTGTCATCGAAGGGGCGAGCCTTCTTTCTATGGCGGGAGCCGGTGCGGCCGCTGCGCTCATAGGCATGCGTGGCACCTTTGTCGCGGCCGGCGTGCTCTGTTTGGTGGGCGGTGTCGTGACGGCGCTGCTCATTAGGGGCGCGGTGAACGCGCGTACAAAATCAACCGAGACAGCTACGCGCTAAACGAAACCTCAGCGGTAGTCACAACCTTCGCCGTTCGCCCGGGCGCCGACTGAAAGCCCCAGTACATGTTGGTGTGCTTGATGATCACATCGGGAGGCGGCGCACCCCACTCAGTCATGTCTTCGGTGGTGTGAGCGTCGCTTACGAGCGTTACGTCATAGCCGCGGGTAAACGCGCCGTGAATCGTTGAGCGAATGCAGGCATCGGTCTGCGCGCCGACCACGATCAGGTGTGCGACATTCGCGGCGGCAAGGGCCGTCTCCAGGTCTGTCGCCTCGAATGAGTCGCCGTAGAGCTTGTGCACGAGCGGTTCACCCTCAATGCGCACGAGCTCGGGTACGTACTGCCAGGCGTCGCTGCCGATGGGCATCTGCTCTTCGGAGTGCGCCACCCAAATCACGGGCGTGCCAGATGCGCGCGCCGCGGTGAGGAGCGTTTGGATGTTGGCGATCACGACGTCGCGCTGGTAGGCGGCGCCAACGACGCCAACCTGCACGTCGATGATCAGGAGCGCAGTTGCGGTGCGTTGCGGAAGGGTGCTCATCGTTGCGGGATGGTAGCAAGAACACGAACCACCTCGGCCAGGGAATCTGCACCGCAGCGGCGGTGACCGTGGCGCGTGCGGTATCGTGGCGTCCGCCGCAGCATCATCGGGGCGTTGCCCTGAGGCTGTGTCATCTATAGGAGGTGTATCGTGGCCGACCCAAAGCAGACGAAATTCGTGCTCGACGAAAATCGGATGCCTAAGGCCTGGTACAACATCGCGGCGGATCTTCCGTGGCCACAATCGCCGGCGCTGAATCCTCAGACCGGCCAGCCCCTTGGCCCCGATGATCTCGCCCCACTCTTCCCAATGGCACTCATTGGTCAAGAGGTTTCGACGGAACGAGAGATTGAGATTCCCGAGCCGGTGCGTGACGCGTATCGCCTCTATCGACCGAGTCCGCTCTTCCGAGCGCATCGACTTGAGAAGCTGCTGGGCACGCCGGCGAAGATCTTCTACAAGTACGAGGGTGTAAGCCCTGCCGGAAGCCACAAGCCAAACACCGCGATTGCGCAGGCGTTCTACAACGCGCAAGAGGGTGTGAAGCGACTGGCAACCGAGACGGGCGCAGGCCAGTGGGGCACGTCACTCGCGTTCGCTGGCGCCATGTTCGGTCTGGAGATCAAGGTCTACCAGGTGCGCGCGAGCTACGACGCGAAGCCGTATCGCCGCATCCTTATGGAGACGTACGGCGCAAAGGTGGTTGCAAGCCCAAGCCCCGACACGAACTACGGTCGTTCGGTGCTCGCTTCAGACCCACACACGACCGGTTCGCTTGGCATGGCGATCAGCGAGGCGGTCGAAGATGCCGCCACGCGCGACGACACCAAGTACGCACTCGGCTCGGTGTTAAATCACGTGCTGTTGCACCAGACGGTGATTGGCCAAGAGACGCAGTTGCAGCTCGAGATGGCGGACGTTGAGCCCGACATCTTGGTCGGCTGCACCGGCGGCGGTTCGAACTTCGCTGGATTCACATTCCCGTTCTTGGGCGCTGAATTCCGCGGCGGCCGCAAAGTGCGGGTGATTGCGGCGGAGCCGACGGCGGCGCCATCGCTGACCCGTGGCATCTATGCGTATGACTACGGCGACACGGCGCATATGGCCCCAATGGTGAAGATGCACACGCTCGGTTCGGCCTTCATGCCTGATCCGATCCACGCTGGTGGGTTGCGCTATCACGGCATGGCCCCGCTGGTCTCACTCCTGAAGGAGAAGGGTGCCATCGAGGCGGTCGCCATTCCGCAGCGCGAAACCTTCGAACGCGGTGTGGAGTTCACCCGCGCAGAAGGGATCCTGCCAGCACCAGAGGCGAACCACGCCATTGCGGCGGCGGTTCGCGAGGCGCTGATCGCCAAGGCCGAGGGGAAGGAGCGCGTGATTGTCTTCAACAATTGCGGGCACGGCTTCCTCGACCTGGCAGCGTATGAGAACTACCTCGCTGGCAAACTCGAGGACTTGAGCCTTGAGCAGAGCAAGATCGAGGCTGCGCTCAACGACCTGCCAAAGCCGTAACGCACCGGCGTTAGACGCTCATGGCGAACGTACGACCCTTCCGGGCGACGCGCTACGCGCGCGAGCAGATTGATGCGCTCCTGAGTCCGCCGTATGACGCGGCAGAGGCAGAGGTCATTCAACGCTTGCGCGCGAGCGAGCCGCACAACTCGGCAGCCCTCGATGCATCGGGCTCCCCAGAAGAGGCAGCGGCCCTCTGGCGAACCTGGCGCGAGAGCGGCGTTCTAGTCGACGAGGCCGATCCAGCGATCTACCTGTACGAGAGCGTCGGTACGGGCACGACAGAGATTCGCGGCATCTTTGCTGCCATCCCCGTTGGCGCCTACGGTCCAGAGACGGGCGTCTACGGCCACGAGCGCACCCTCGATGGTCCGCGAGCGGGACGCCGCGCGCTGCTTGCGGCAACACGCGCCAACCTCTCACCGATCTTGCTCTTACGCTCCGGTGCTGCGCAGACGTTTACGGCTGCGTTTGAACAAATCGCTACCGGCACCCCGCTGATTGCGGGAACCGCACCCGACGAGTCACAGGTGCGAATCTGGCGCGTTGACCCGCTGGGTGAACACGGCGCTGCACTGATGCGCTGGGCGGCAGGCGCACCACTCGTGATTGCCGATGGGCATCACCGCTACGAATCGGCACGTGAGTTGGCCGCAACAGGGAGTGGGTCGACACACACGTTCGGCCTGATCGTGGAGGCCGACACGGCGGGCCCAACCCTTCATGCCACGCATCGCATTCTGACCGGGTATGACGGCGCGGCGTTCATCGCAGCGCTTACACAATCGACAGATGTTGATCGTGTGGAGGCTGTCGGCGCTCTACCGAATCAGCTACACCACAACCAATTCGCAGCGGCAATCAGTGGCGAGGTAACCGTGGTGACCCTACGTTCTGAATCGGCGCATCAGCCAATCACCGCACGCGTTGAGAAGCTACTAGAAGAGACGCTGCGCATTACTCCTGCAGATGTAGCCGCCGGTGCACTGCGCTACGATCGCCAGGCTGACCGAGCTATCAGCGCATCACAGCAGCCCAACACCATTGCACTTTTGCTGCCACCAGAGAGCATGGAATCAGTGATTGCAACAGCACTCGCATCGCAGGTGATGCCGCAGAAGGCAACGCACTTCACGCCGAAGCCAGCGACCGGACTGCTCTTTCTCGCACACGATCAGAATGCGGAGTTAGCCAGGGAGTAGTCCGCTCGTGGCGAGAGCGAAGCTCTAGCGACTGTCGTTAAAGGTCCACACGTCGAGCGCGTCAAGGTCGAGGCTGCTGTTGCCGTTCGCGGCGAGGGCACCGGCGATCTGGGCGCGGTGCTCGGTGGCGTGGTGCACGGCCTGGTTCACCAACACCCAGCGCGGCACAGGGATCTCTTCACCGCCGTACGAGATCCAGGTGAGGATCTCGTCGCCTGGCAACTGCGCTCCGGCTCGCAACTTTGCATCGGCGACCACGAGGGCGGCGGCAAGGGCCTGTAGGTCGGCGGCAGTGGTTGGGAGCTCGCGCTTCTCGGCGCGCGGCTCACCGTGGAGGCGCTGCGCGTAGTTCTCGGCGGCGGTGGTGAGGTGGTGGGCAATGGCGCCAACGCTCCACTCGGAGCGGGGTGAGGTGTAGGCGTAGGCAGCCTCAGGCAGCGTCGCTAGGACTGAAAACATTTCAGTATTGGCCCACGCCATGTGCGTGAGTTGGCGGTCAAGGGTGGCGTTCACATCCATACGGATCTGATCGTACTAGATGCTAGTCTCCCGCAATGCCAACCGAAAAGATTTCAGCGCGCGACGCCATTTTGCAGGCGACCATTGCCGAGCTGACGACCGCTGGCGCCGAAACCTTTACCCCCCTCATGGTGTGCAAGCAGCTTGGCATTAAGCCGAACCTCGTCAACTATCACTTCAAATCTCGTGAAGGGTTGATTCGAGAGGCAGCTGTGACCTCGTACGAGGAGTACGGTCGCGGCTTTGTGAAAGTGTGGGAGCAGTTTGGCCATGCACCGCGCGAGCACTTTGCCGCTGCGATCAGGTTTCAAATCGAGTGGACGGTCTCCCATAGTTCGATCATGCATCTCGTTACGAACGGAAAGATCGAAGATTTCACGAGCGAGCAGCGCGATCGCATTGCCAGGTCGCTGATGCAGAACGTGTCGCTCTTGACGACTGCTGTTGGTGGCGTGGTTGACGGGGCAGGGTGGGATCACGTGGCAACCCCTGCAGATGTTGCGCGGCGACCAGAGCTTGGGTACGCCGCCGGTGCCGTCTCCTGGATGGTGAGCGGTCACGCCACGTGGAAGGCGGGGCCACTCCCACATGTGGCAAGGGAGATTCCGGCGGCGGAAACCATCAGCAATGTTGATGAGCAGGTGTTGGCGATGGCATTTGCAATCATTCGCTACTTCGGCGACAAGAGCGACGGCTCCAGGCGTTAGCGGTTCGCTCGCCGACCCTTTCGCACCGCAAGGAGCACGCCAGAAACCGCGACAGCGGCAATGGACGCGAGCAACACTCCGAGCTTCGCGGCACTCAAAGACTCCTCGCTCGCAAATGCGAGTTCGCTGATGAGGAGCGACACGGTGAATCCGATTCCGGCAAGTGCCCCAATGATGGCGATGTCGATCCACTGCACTCCAGCTGAGAGCCTCGCCCCCAGCGCGGTTGCTAGCCGTGCGGCAAGGAGAATCCCCACCGGCTTCCCGACAACGAGTCCAACTAGTACGCCCAGCAGAATCGGCGAGTTGAGCACGACGCCAAGGTCAATCGAACGAAGGTCAACCGCCGCGGCGAAGAGGGCAAAGAGCGGCACGGCAATCCCCGCGCTGATTGGATGGAAACGTGCGGTCGCTCGGTCAACTGGCGCGTCAGTCTCACCAGGATCTTTCTTGACGCGCATGAGTAGGCCCAGCGCGACGCCGGCGATCGTTGCATGGATCCCTGCCTCATGTACCGCATACCAAACGGCGAGCGCGAGAGGCACATAGATGAGCGGTGAAGTGATTCGCTGTCGCTGAGCTAGGGCAAACAGCGCCAAGAGGAGCGCCGCGATTGCGATCCACTCAACGCTGAGCCCACCGGAATAGAAGAGGGCAATCACGAGGATCGCGCCGAGATCATCCACAATCGCCAGCGTGAGCAGGAAGGTACGTACGCCTGAAGGAAGTCCGCGACCGAGGACCGCCAGCACCGCAAGGGCGAAGGCGATGTCGGTGGCCATAGGGATCCCCCAGCCGCTTACGGCATCAGCGGCACCACCACGGCTCACGGCGAGATAGAGAAGCGCTGGAACAACCATTCCGCCAAGTGCGGCGGCAACGGGGAGCGCCGCCTGGCGCGGCTTTGAGAGCGTGCCAACGACAAGTTCGTGCTTGAGCTCACACCCAATGACAAAGAAGAAGATGGCGAGGAGGGCGTCTGCAGTCCACTTTTGAACCGTTAGATTCAAACCGAGCGCGTCAATTCCAATCTTGGTTGTAGCGAGCGCACGAAACGGGTCAGAGAGCGGCCCATTCGCGAGGAACAGTCCAATGATCGCGGTACCGATCAGCAGCGCACCACCGGTGGTCTCGCTCTGCAGGAATGCTCGAAGTCGCTGCTGGGGTGTCATCGTCACATTCTATCGCGCGCGAGGTGCTTTGCGTAAAGCCATATACTTCTCGCAGCAGAGCCGTTCGTGCTCTTATCGAGGGAGGTTTCATGGCAACCAAGCGCAAGGCACCAGCAAAGCGAGCCGCAACCGTTGAGCTCTCACTGGTCTATCCGAAGACCTCTTCGCGACTGCTGAATGGCCTCTTTTTGAAGTGGCTGCTGGTGATCCCGCACCTCATTGTGCTGAGCCTCTTCGCCGTGTTGGTCGGGTTCGCGATGCTCTTCGCCTGGGTGGGGATCTGGATCAACGGCCGCTACCCACGACGCCTTTGGGAGATCAACGCCTCCTATTTGCGCTACACCGTTAGCGTGAACGCCTACCTGGTGCAGCTCACCGACGAGTACCCGGCCTACCCAGCGAACCCACTCGCAACACCGAAAAAGCGACGGGGCTAACGCGCAGCCACAACGCCCCCTCACCTTTTGGCGAGCCCCCGCTCGGGGATCGCTTTGAGGGTGGGCGAGGGGGTTAGGACGCACGGTCTCGCCAGTTAGAAAACTTTTCAGTAGTATCTGTGCATGTTGACCGGGTGGGACTGGACAGGGGTTTTCGGGGGGCTGATCAGCTTCGCCGTGGTGCTGTATGTGCAGCGAACGCAGCGCATTCGTCAGTCCCGTGGCACCACGGTGAGCATGGTTGCGTTCGCTGGCCTGGTCGCCTACGTCTGGGCCCCGATCGGCTTCCCAAACTCTGACTGGTCACGGGCACCACTCGGGAGCGATGTGATCCGCCTCATTCCATTCGTGAACTTTGATCCTGCGCTCTTGCAGACCCAGTGGCTGCTTGTGCAGGTGGGGATGGGCGCCGCAACCTTCCTGCTCGCCACCCTCGCCCTTTACGGAGATGCTCGACGGGCGGCCTTCGCCGTCCTCGTCATCATGGCCGTCGGCCTCGAGATCAGCCAGGCGCTCTCGAACTACTTCTCCAGCCTTGTGCCGCCCTACCGGGTTGATATCCACGACGTCTTGGCGCGAGCCACTGGTGCGCTCGCCGCGTTCCTCGTGCTCAAGCTCCTTGGGGCCGTATGGCGCCTCTCCGTCCGACCCTCGTTTGCCAAGAGCGGCATCGCCGGCTTCATCGATGGAGTGACGCGCCGCATCTAGTGGCGGCCCCTCGCTGAGCGGTCGACTGCAAGGCGTTGCAGTAACTGACTGGGCGGGCAGGCGATACACTGCCCACATGACCGCAGCTGACCTCATTGCCCAAGCCGCTGGCGAGCCGAGCATCTGTCGATGCCCGTCGCTCTCCTTCGAGCCGTCCTGCGCGCGCTGAGGCGATCGCAACCAGGGACCAAACGGCAGAGGGGGCGGCGGATGTAGTCCACAACCCACCATGTAGCTGGAGGTACCCGATATGACCGTTCATAACCCAGGAATCTTTTCCGACAACGCCATCACAATTGGCCGCACCCCACTGGTGCGCTTGAACCGCGTCACCGACGGCGCCGCCGCAACGGTGCTCGCCAAGATTGAGGGGCGCAACCCTGCCTACTCCGTAAAGTGCCGACTCGGCACCGCCATGGTGCTCGACGCCGAGAAGCGCGGCGTACTGAAGCCAGGCGTTGAGATTGTTGAGCCAACGAGCGGCAACACCGGCATCGCCTTGGCGATGGTTGGCGCGGCGCGCGGCTACAAGGTCACCCTCACCATGCCCGACACCGTCAGCATTGAGCGACGAAAGTTGATCGTTGCCTACGGCGCAACGCTGGTCTTGACCGAAGGCGCAAAGGGGATGCCAGGTGCAATCGCCAAGGCCGAAGAGATTGCCGCATCGGATCCTGCGCGCTACGTGCTGTTGCAGCAGTTCAAGAATCCAGCTGGCCCTGCAATCCACGAATCAACCACCGGCCCAGAGATCTGGGATGACACCGAAGGCAACGTCGACATCTTCGTTGCAGGGAGCGGCACTGGCGGAACTATCACCGGCGTTGCTCGCTATTTGAAGAAGGGTCGCGGTAAGGCGGTGCAGATCGTTGCCGTTGAGCCGGCCACCAGTCCAGTTATTGCGCAGCGCATGGCGGGTCAGCCGAATCAGCCTGCACCACACAAGATTCAGGGAATCGGGCCGGGCTTTGTTCCCGACATTCTCGACATCTCACTCATTGACCAGGTTGAGTCCGTGACGAACGAAGAGGCGATCGCCATGGCGCGTCGCATTGCGCGCGAAGAGGGGATCCTCGTTGGTATCTCGTGCGGCGCTGCCGCACACGTTGCGCTGAAGTTGGCGCATCTGCCAGAGAACGCGGGGAAGACGATTGTCGTCGTGCTTCCAGATTCAGGCGAGCGCTACCTGAGCACCGCGCTCTACGAGGGGCTCTTTGATGCAAGCGGCATCGCCCTGTGAGTGCTGACTCGACCGAAATTAGTCGGGCGCTGACTGCCGCCGACGCTGCTCTTGCGGGTGGTGCGGTGGCGGCAGGCGACCGACCATCGCGCGGCGAGATCACGCGCGTGTTGGCCGAGTTGCGTTCCGCACTCTTCCCACGCGAGCTCGGCGTTGCCGCCGATGGCGAGGCGGCAGTGGCGGCGCATCTTGCGTCGGCACTTGCAGGACTGCGCGAGCAGATCCGACGCTGCACCGTGCTCTTCGCCGCCGAGCGACCAGGTGAGGGGCTCGCTCCAGATCAGGTCGATCGCGTCACAGACGCCTTTGCCGCAGAGCTGCCCGCAATCCGCACGCTCATTGAGGGGGATATTGCCGCGGCGTTTGCCGGTGATCCAGCGGCACGCAGCCGATCAGAGATCCTGCACGGGTACCCAGGCGTACGCGCGATGATTGATCACCGCATGGCGCATCTGCTCTACACACTTGAGGTGCCACTGTTGCCCCGCATCGCCTCAGAGGCGGCACACTCGGCCACAGGGATCGACATTCACCCGGGCGCCACAATCGGCGAGCGCTTCTTCATTGACCATGGCACCGGTGTCGTGATCGGTGAGACGGCGATCATCGGCAGCGGCGTGCGCCTCTACCAAGGGGTGACACTCGGCTCCAAGAGCTTCCCCAAGGGTGACGATGGCAACCTGGTAAAGGGTCAGCCGCGCCACCCGATCATTGAAGACGACGTGGTGATTTACTCCGGGGCGACGGTTCTTGGTCGCATCACGGTTGGTCGTGGCTCCACGATCGGCGGGAACGTATGGCTGACGAAGAGCGTTCCCGCGGGGAGCCAGTTGTCGCAGGCACGCGTGCGTACCGACGAGGTCGCTGCCGAGGGTTCGGGCATCTAGCGCTCGGGGGGATAGAATCCCGCCATGCCCACACAGCACACACCCCTCTTGCTGATGCCGCTCTGCGCGGAGCGCAGATGAGCGGCGGCATGGGCTCAGGTCGTGGTGGCCACATGTTCGGCGGCGATGACACTGGCCCAACAAAGCCTGCCGGAGCAGCGCTGCCGTTACTGCGACGAGCGGCGAGGTTCTTTGGGCCATACCGTGCGCGCCTCAGCGTTATTGGGCTTGCCATTATTGGATCGAGCATCCTGGGGCTCGCGAACCCGTACTTACTGAAGCTCCTCATCGACGAGGCGATTCCGCAGCGCGACCTCGGCCTGCTGGCGCTTTATGCGGGCCTGATGGTGGTCGTACCAATCATCAACGGCGGCATCGGGCTCGCCCAGGCGTGGCTCACCGCCTCTGTAGGCCAGTTCGTGATGCGCGACCTGCGCAACGCGCTCTTCACCCATGTGCAGTCGATGCCGATCCGTTTCTTCTCTGAGACGCGCACCGGTGAGATTCAGAGCCGACTCACCAACGACGTCTCTGGTGTGCAATCAGTTGTGAGCGATGCCGCCGCGAACCTCGCCTCGAGCATTGCGATCGTTGTCTCAACGCTTGTGGCGATGACGTTGATTGACTGGCGCCTGACGGCGGTGAGCGTTGCCGTTGCGCCGCTCTTCCTTTTCCTGTCGTCGAAGGCATCGGCGGCGCGTCGAAAGGCGAGCGGTGAGGTGCAGACAGCGCTTGCTGACCTCACCTCAATTGCTGAGGAACATCTCTCTGTTGGTGGTGCCCTGCTCGCCAAGTCGTTCGGCCGATCAGAGTCTGGTGCAGAACGGTTTACCGAACGGTCGGCGGAGCTCGCCACGTTGCAGTTGCGCCAGGCACTCACGGGCCGATGGGTTGGCGTCGTTGTGCAGGTTGTCTTTAGCGGCATCCCAGCACTCGTTTACTTTGCTGCTGGCTCGCTCGCGGTGGCCGGCGCCCCCGATGCGCCAACGATTGGTGACATCGTGGCGTTTACCACGCTGCAGAGCCGCCTCTTCTTCCCACTCGCATCACTCCTTGGCCTGCAGGTTGAGATCGGCGGCAGCCTCGCCCTCTTTGAGCGCATCTTTGCCTACCTTGATCTGGTTCCCGAGATCGTGGACGCGCCAAACGCTAAAACGCTGACTCGTGCTGGTGTGCGCGGTCAGGTGTCGCTGCATGAGGTGACCTTCCGCTATCCGCAGCCTTTAGCCGGCGCGGGCCGCCATCGCCGGGACAGCTTTGGCTTGACGGGAATCTCCTTCACCGCCGAACCGGGGAGCCTCACCGCCCTCGTTGGACCATCGGGCTCAGGGAAGAGCACCATTTTGAGTTTGATCCCACGCTTCTGGGATACGGGCACTGGCTCCGTGCAACTTGACGGCGTTGACGTTCGCGAGATCAAGCTTCGCTCTCTTGGCGAGATGATCGGCGTGGTAACGCAAGAGACACACCTGCTTCACGCCACCATTCGCGACAACCTGCTCTATGCGCGGCCAGAGGCGACCGACACGCAGATCCTTGCCGCCCTTGAGGGGGCCTCGCTGGCGGAGCGCATCAAGGAGCTGCCGCAGGGCCTCGACACCGTCGTAGGTGAGCGCGGCTACAAACTCTCTGGGGGCGAGCGTCAGCGCTTGGCTATCGCCCGCGTGCTCCTGAAGGACCCACCAATTCTCTTGCTCGACGAGGCAACCTCGGCACTCGACTCGGTCTCGGAGCGCCACGTGCAACAGGCGCTTGAGCGCGCCATGGCAGGTCGCACCACCATCGCCGTGGCGCACCGACTGAGCACCGTTGCGTCAGCGGATCAGATCATCGTCTTGGATCACGGCACCATCGTGGAGCGTGGCCGACACGACGAGTTGCGCGCGAAGGGCGGCCTCTACGCCGAACTCGCCGCCGTGCAGTTCGGGCTCCACGCGTAGCCGCTGAGGGGTTACGGCGCTAGACTTCCCGTATGCCAATTGCTGCCACCTCGCGTCGCACTGCTCGCCTCAGCGTCGCGCTGCTCACCGCCGCCATCAGCCTCTCAGGCCAATCGGTGGTGCCCGTTGCGGCGACGGATCCGGTGGATTGGCGTACCTGTGCGGCGCGACCCGTGCCTCTCCCGGCGGCGCGCGCGATCGACCCCACACTTGCCAGTGCCCTCACCGCAAAGGTGGTCGCCTGGCAGAAGGCGCGTCGAACTCGCCATTCAGGGGTGTCGGTCGCTATTCGCTGGGACGATGGCCGCAGCCTCACCGCCGTCGTTGGCGTTGGCGACACCAAGAGCAGGCGCACCGTGACTCCATCCATGCCGTTCGCTATCGCAAGTACCAGCAAGGCGCTCACCGCCGCCGTTGCACTGCTCCTTGATCACTGCGGGATCTTGCCACTCAGCACGCGCGCCTCAACGCTCGTCCCCGAAGCAGAAGTGAAACCTGAAGTCACCATTGCGCAGTTGCTCTTGCACCGATCAGGGATGAGCGACTGGCTGACCGACAAGGATTCTCGAATGGGCTGGCTGAGCAGAAATCAGAATGCGAAGGTGACGCCGCTGACCGCCGTGCAGGGCCTGCTCACACCGACAAAGGTTGGGAGCTTCTCGTATTCGAACTCGGGCTTCACCCTCGTCACAATCGCAGCTGAACGCGCCACTGGTGTTGACTGGAAGACGCTGGTGCAGTCGCTGCTCCTTGATCCAATGAACATGACTGAGACAGGCTGGGGGCCAAAAGTTGGCGCGGCACGGCCACACATGGGCGGCAAGCCGTACGGCTTTGTGAGCTGGGCGCCCAGCAAGGCAGTCGGCACCATTCTGCGCGGGTCGGGCGACATGCTCTCCACGCCACGCGACCTCGCACGGTTCGGCGAACTCTTTTGGGGGAACCGACTCACCGAGGGAGAGGCGACACTCGCCATGAACGGCATCGCGTATCAAACTTGGAGATCATGGCTCTATAACTATGGCACGCAAGTTGATCGAACCTGGCTCGGTGAGCTACGTGGCTACGGTCACAATGGTGGATTCTCTGGTGTCACGAGCTCACTCAAGCGAATCCCTACACTAGGGATCACCATCGCTGCAGTGGCGAACGGCACACCGACAACGAACTCGTTCGCCGACGATCTTGTGCAAGAGCTCTACAAGGTCATCGATCAGCCATCAGTGGACGGGAGCGGTGTACCGCGGCTGACCGCTGCGGAGAGCGGCGACCCGGAGCCACCGGACGCGCCCGTTGTTCTTCCCGCCGATTACTGCGGTGACCCTACGCCGAGCAGCAGCAGTGATGCACTGGCTGCTCGCTGGATCCCCCTCGGCTCTTCTGCCGGATGGGTGGGGGGCACGACATCGATGGTCGAACTCCCCGATGGGCGCCTCGTCGTTGGTGGCACGGGACTGACGAAGGCGGCTGGAACTGCCGTGGCAGGGCTCGCGGTGCGCGACCCACGGACCGGCGCGTGGCAGGCGTTCGCGACGCTGAAGACCTCAGCCGGACGCGTCGCCTCGGTGCACGGGCTGGCCGTTGATGCCTCGCGAAAGATTCTCTATGTTGCGGGCAACTTCAGCAGTGTGACGTGGGGAAACCGTCGCGTTACGGCTGTCGGGATCGCCCAGCTCAATCTCAAAACTGGACTCTGGTCGAAGGTCGGCACAGGGCTCACCGGCAAAGGAATTTCCGTCAGCACGCTCTCGTTGGATGCAGCGAGTGGCAACCTGCTGGTTGGGGGCCGCTTCACGCGCGCAGGCGGTGTCGCCTCGGAAAACATTGCAACGTGGAGCCCAACACGGAAGCGATGGCTGGCGCTTGGGGCTGGATTGAAATCTGATGTTGTCACCGCTGCACTTGCAGGCGACGGCACCGTCTACGCCGCAGGCAGGTTCGTAGGTGGACTGGTCTCAACATGGAACCCCACAACAAAAGTCTGGAGCACGATCGGTGATGCTCGACTCTTCTCTGATCTTCCGACGAGCATGGTCGTTGACTCGTTCGGCCACCCGTTGATCGGGCGTGGCGTTGGCTGGTATGGCGACGCCGTGCAAGCGATTGAACCTGCTGCCCCTGGTGGCTGGATCCCGTTAGGCGGCGGCGTGAGTTACCCGCGACGCACTGCGTGGGTAACAGCGATGGCCACACTCTCTGACGGCACCGTTGCCGTTGGTGGCTACTTCGCCAAGGCTGGCGCGCTGGATTCGCCGAACCTCGCCGTATGGGACCCCATCACGCAGCGATACACAACGCTCGGGACCGGGCTCGCGATTGAGCCAGATGCCCTCGCGCCGAGCGCATTCGGAACGCTCTATGCCGCCACGCGAGTGAGAAGCGCAGCTCCTGGCGGTAAGGGTGGACGCTGCATCGGTGTCTGGGCGAAGCAGGCACCCGCCGCGCCTGTTGGCGCAACGATCACGGCGGGTCGCGGCACGATTCGCGTGAACTGGGCGCTCCCAGCCGACTCCAGCGAAGCAACGGGCTGGATCGCGACCGCCACCGCCAAGGGTCGAACGACACGCAGCTGCACGCTCGCTGGCACTGCGATCACCCAGGTGGCAGGAGCTGCCGCTACGTGCACGATCACCGGCCTCGTCAAGGGGGTCACCTACAAGGTGACACTCGTTGCCTGGTCTGCACCGGCTGGGCCATCACCGCGTGTCGAGATCGGCACCGTGAAAACACTGCGCTGATGCGGCGTTTCTTGCGAGCAACATGGAGTGCCGTCGCTCTTGCACTCGTACTCATCGGTTGTTCGGTTGCGGTGACTCCGACTGCGTCCCCAAGCCCGACACCAGTAGCGCGAACACAGCCCTTCAAGGTGGTTGGATATGTGACACCCGCCGCCAGTATTGCTGCGATTGACTTCTCGCTCCTGACGCACATCAATTACTCCTTCCTGATTCCACGGGCGAATGGCACGACGCGGCCGTTCGGCGCGCCGAATCATTTGCGCGCGGTCGTTGCACAAGCGAAGAAGCATGACGTCAAGGTGCTCATTGCTGTTGGAGGGTGGGGTTGGGATAAGGAGTTTGAGACACTCGCGGCTGATCCGGCAATCCGCGAAAAGCTGGCGAAACGCGTGGCGGAGTTTTGCGCTACCTACCAACTCGACGGGGTCGACATTGATTGGGAGTATCCGAATGCTGGTGCGTCGGCAGCAAACTTCGCTGCGCTCGCGATCGCATTCCGCTCGGCGCTCCCAGCGGGGGCGCTCGTCACTGCGGCAGTGCTTGCCGATGCCACGGACGCGGAGGGGATCTCGACTGATGCCGTTGGGTATCTCGACTTCATCAACCTCATGGCGTACGACGGACCGAGAAGCGATCACTCGTCGTACGCCATGGCGGAGCGATCGATCGCGAGCTGGCTTGCTCGAGGCATTCATCCAGATAAGCTCGTGCTCGGCGTGCCATTCTATGCCCGCCCTGGCGGCGCCTCCTATCGAACGCTGCTCGCTAGCGACCCAGCGGCTGCCAGCGGTGACCGCATCCTCTTCAAGGGTGTTGAGCAGAACTACAACGGGCCAGCAACGATTCGGCGCAAGACAGAACTCGCACTGCAGATAGCGGGCGGGATCATGATTTGGGAGCTATCGAAGGATGCGCGAGGCGGCGACTCACTCTTGCGCGTGATTGGCGAAACTGTCGCCGCCCCCTAGGGGTATCCTCTCCCCATGCAACCGCTGCGCATTGAGAGCCTCTCCAACCCTGTCGTGAAGGGGCTGCGCGCCCTGCGCACACCGAAGGGCCGCGATGAGCAGCGACTCTTCCTTGCCGAAGGCGAGCGCACCATTGCGACCGCTACGGCAGCAGGCTGGATCCCTGAGATGCTGTTGACCGCTGGGCCACTGCGCGCCCCAATCGATGGGGGAGCGAGCCGCGCTCGCGAGTCGTTCTCGGTGACGACCGAGGTGCTGGCGAAGATTACGGGGCGCGACAACCCGCAGGAGCAGCTCGCCGTCTATGCCGACCCTGCCCCCGAGGCGCAATCCGTGACGAGCATCGACCCGACTCGAGCTGCACGCTGGTTGATACTCGAGGCACCACGCGACCCTGGCAACCTTGGGAGCGCCATTCGCAGCGCCGACGCCTGTGCCGCTGGCGGCGTGATCCTTGTGGGGAACACCTGCGACCCGTACTCCATTGAAACGGTGCGCGCCACGATGGGATCAATCTTTACGGTGCCGATCTATCGCGCCACACACGAGGAGGCGGTCGCGCTGCTGAAGCGCTGGCCGGGAAGCACCGTCGCCACAGCGCTCGATGGAGCATCCGACTACAGCGAGCTCACCTACGCAGCACCAACAGCGATCGCCATCGGCACTGAGGCGGATGGGCTTAGCGCCAACCTACGTGGCGCGTGTGCCAGTGCGGCACTGATTCCGATGCTTGGCACCGCTGAGAGCCTCAACCTTGCGGTGGCATCCGCGATCATGCTTTACGCAGCCGAACGGGCGCAGCGCTAGCGCGGTAGCCGCTTTGCGTACTTGGTTCCAGGCAGAGTCGTGAGGATCCGAATAGCCTTGATTTCAGGTGAATCTCTGTAACGACTGGATGATCAGTCCTTTGGCTATTCGCAGATCTGTGGCTTTGCTGCTGGCGCTGGCCGCGTCGAGGTTGTCGTATCGATGTATTTACCAATAACGACCATCTTCGGTCCGTCGCTGCGATCTGTTTCAGAGGTTTGCAAGATCACTCGACCGTTCGGCACGTCGCTAATCTCAGCCCATGAGGTGAGGCCTTTTCGCACTTCGGTCACGCGGTAGCGCAGGCGAATCAGCTTCGAGCCAGCAACCTTCGGCAGCACATCTACCTCAATGATTTGACCGATCATCCGCTTCGGCGTCCTGTCGAGGAGTCCGCCGAACTCCCAGTAACGGCCATGCGCATAGATAAAGAGGATGCCCGTCTTGCCGTCGGCCTTCCCCTTGTTCGGCATCCACTCGGCGACGCGGCACCAGGGGTATCGAGGCGAGCCATCGCCCTCAAGTGGTGGACGAACGACTGGAAGGTTGATCCAGACGCCGCTCACCAAGACGCGCACAGGGTCGCCGGCAACCGAGGGGACGAGCAGGCTCGGGTCCACTGGCGGGAGGGGCGGTGGTGTAACGCGCGCTCGCTCGGCAGGGTCGGACGGCTCTGCCACGGGGCTCGGTGAACCGCCATCACTCGGCGCTACTGATGGACCCTCGGTAACAACAACAACTCCGTCTGGGGCCCAAGGCCCGATCTGCTGATCCACGCCCCAGGTAACGAGGGCGCCCGCAGCGAGGATGAACGAGGTGGCGAGCAGGATCGTTGAGCCGATATGCCGAAACGGCATGCGCTCACGCGGAGTTCGAGACTTAGGTTTGGTTGGCGGCAACATAGGGAGAGTGTAGTGCGGGATGGCACACTACCCCCATGCCACGAGATACCCGAGCCACCGACCTTGGAATCCGCATCGGCCGGTTTACTCCTGGCCCAACGGACGGAATCACCGATGTGGCCGGCGTGCGCGTCGCTGCCGCCACCATCGTCAAGGGCGAAGGCGCGCTCGAGCGCGGCGTTGGACCAATTCGCACCGGCGTCACCGCCATTCTTCCCCGCCCACTCGCCGAGATGGGGCATCCGCTCTTTGCTGGCACCCATCGACTGAACGGGAACGGCGAGCTCACGGGTCTGGAATGGATTCGCGAGTCTGGCCTTCTTACCTCGCCGATCTGCCTCACTAACACCCACTCCGTTGGCGTGGTTCATGACGCGATGATCCGCTGGTCGCTGGATCACGTGCCAGACGCGCCACCATGGAGCCTCCCTGTTGCAGGTGAGACCTGGGACGGTGTGCTGAACGACGTGAACGGTTTTCACGTCACCGCGGCGCATGCACAGCAGGCACTCGATGCCGCAGCTGCCCTACCGAACGGCGCGCCCGTGCCGCGCGGCAATCAGGGCGGTGGGACAGGCATGATCTGCCACGGCTTTAAGGGCGGCAACGGCACATCGAGTCGCCGACTCCCCGCAGAACTTGGCGGGTACACCATTGGGGTGTTCGTTCAGGCGAACCATGGCCGTCGCCATCGGCTCACGCTGCAGGGGAAGTCACTCGCCGCTCCCGGCGGACCACTCTCCACCGAGCACTACCCACTTCCATGGGAGACCAAGCTCGGGGCTGCACCGAAGCCTGATGACCCTCGCGGTGGCGCCGGATCGATCATTGTGATCGTCGCTACGGATGCACCTCTCCTTCCGATGCAACTTGATCGTCTCGCGCAGCGAGCGGTCATCGGCATCGGCCGCGTCGGCGGTGTCGGCGAGCACTCCTCTGGTGATCTCGTGCTGAGCTTCAGCACGGCGAACGGCCACCTTCCAGCAGAGGACCTTGAGCCGAAAGAGCCGTTCGAAGCCTCGGTCACGATGGTGGTTAACGCACACCTCTCTGCGCTCTTTGAGGCGACCGCTGACGCGACCGAGTCGGCGATCGTTGATGCGCTCTTTGCCGCCGAAACGATGAGCGGTGCGGACGGTGCCACAGCCGTGGAACTCCCGCTCAACATCGTGCGCGCAGCGCTGGACTAAGATCAGCCAATGAATCTGCCGAATCCTCTCCGCAGCGATGAGTGGCCACAGTCGATTCGCCTGATTGCGTGGGCGACACTCGCAAGCCTCGCCCTCGTCGCCATCATGGCGGGGCTTGGTGTCGTCACCACCTTCATCTCGGCTCAAGGCCCACTCCTCTACGCACTCGCCGGCGGGTGGCTGCTGGCGGCGCTGGCCGATGCGCCGATTGACGGACTTGCAGCACGCGGCTGGACACGCACGCGCGCAGCGCTGCTTGTGTGGATTGCGGGTGCGGTTCCAGTCATCATCATCGCCATTGAACTCGCGATCGCCTTCGCGCAATCACTGGGCGGCATCATCGCCGGACCCGAGCCAACGCCGGTAGAGGTCGGCGCGATGGTTGAGCGACTGAGTGCCCTCCTCGCTTCGGTAGGACTCAACGTTGACCTAGTGCCGCTGGCAACCACGGTGATCCTCGCCATCCGCGATGTGGCGGCGTCGGTGCAGTCAAATATTGCGGCGATTGCGGCGGGTGCCATTGGTGCACTCGGCCCACTCATCTTGGCGATCGGTATTGGCGTAATCCTCTCTGCAAATCCTGCCCATCTCGACTCCGTTGATCAGCTTGCAACGCGCGGGCGAGTACGCAGCGCGCAGCGATCACGAAAGATTCTTGAAGAGATCATCGCTCGGTTTATTGGGCGACATGTTGCACTCGGGTTTGTCTACGGCGTGGTCGTTTATGTCGGAGCCACGATTGCCGGAGCCGATGGGCTCCTCGCCGCAGTGCTCGGTGGCATCGTGATGGCGATCCCATCAATTGGCCAGGGTGCTGCGGTGTTGCCACCGCTCGCGCTCTCGATTCTCGCCGCTGGCCCTTACGTGCTTCCTGGTTCGGTGGTGATCATCGTGGGCTGGCTCCTCTGTGCCACACAGCTCGCGCCACGACTGATGAACGGCGTGCTGCGCCTCTCAGGAACCACCGTCTTCGTTGCGGGCAGCATCGGCGGTCTCGTGGGTGGCGTCCTTGGCGCGATCTTTGCCCTCCCAGTCATTGCTGCGGTAGCCGCTATTCGTCGAGAGGATTCTCCAGTTACGGTCAAAACGGCGAAGCGAGCCGCAAAGAGCAAGCGCCGCTAGCCCGCCCCGCCACTCAGGCGAGGAGTAACTCCGCGCAGGTGTAGCCTCTAGCGATGCCGAATACTCAAAGTAGATCCCGCATCACCCCAGCCTGGCGTGGGCCGTTTCGCCATCGCAACTACCGCCTCTTCTGGTTCGGGCAACTTGTCTCGTTGGCTGGAACCTGGATGCAGTCCATCGCGCAGGCCTGGTACATCACCGAACTCACGAATGAGCCCGCGTGGCTCGGCATCGTTGCCGCTGCGCAGTTCACGCCGGTGATGGTCCTCGGACTCTTTGGCGGCGTACTTGCTGATGCGCTCCCCAAGCACCGCGCTCTGATGGGAACCCAGGTCAGCCTGATGGTGCTCGCACTACTGCAGGCGGCCCTCGTGGCTACGGGACTCATGACACTCCCGCTCCTCATCCTCATGGCCGTCCTGCTTGGTGTCGTGAATGCCATCGACATGCCTGTTCGGCAATCGTTCTTTAGCGAGATGGTTCCCGAAGATGAGGTCGGTCGAGCGGTTGCAATGAACTCAGCAATGTTTAACGGCGCACGTGTGATTGGCCCGGCAATCGGCGGCGTACTCATTGGTGTGATCGGTGTGGCTGGTTGCTTTGCAGTGAATGGCGCCAGCTTCCTCGCCGTGTTGTTGGCCCTCCTCTTCATGCGTGCTGATGAGCTCCGCCCCGCACCGCGCACCCCTCGTCCACGAACGGTCGCCGATGTGCTCATCAGCCTCGCCGAGGGGGTTCGATTTGTGACGCGCACGCCGCTCATTGCCCTCTGCGTGTTTGTCATCGGCGTGGTCTCTGGTGTGGCAATGAACTTCAACGTGATCGCTCCAATCCTCGCGCGGAGTGTGTTGGAGATCGGCGCGCCAGGCCTCGGGCTCCTGATGGCCGCAATTGGGTTCGGGTCGCTGAGTGGCGCACTCGCTGTTGCCATGCTGCGTCAACCACGTACCGCCGTGATCATTGGTGGCGCAGCAGCGCTCGGCGTTCTCTCCATCATGGCCGGGGCCGTGAGTGGAAGCGGAGCGCCGTGGGCTGCACTCGTTACTGGAGTGGCGCTCTTCGGTGCAGGATTTGGCGCGATCGCCATGGCAGCAACCGCGAACGCTGCGATTCAAACCTCGACACCGCCAGCACTGCGCGGCCGGGTGATGAGCGTGTATACGACGGTCTTCGCCGGCTCAACGCCAATTGGGGGGCTTGGGACGGGGGCGGTGGTTTCGCTGATTGGGGCGCCAGGCGCGTTGATCGTTGCAGGCGGGTTGGCGCTGATCGCCACGGCGTATGCGGCGACGCGGTGGCGGTCGATCCTCTAGCTAGGGGAGGCGCACCCGGCGCCAGGAACTCTCGTTCCCAGCCGCATCAATCAGGCGCACCTCAACGGTGACACCACGCATCAACAAGACAACCTTCCCACCAGTGGATTTCATGAACGGGCCGATTTCAATCTCATCGCCGGCGGCGAACCTGAGCGGCTTCTCGTAGCCAACACGCACCTCAATGGCAACAGTGCCGGTACCCGAGTCGGTTCCAGCAATCTTCAGAAGATACGGGGCTGGGTTCCCGCGCGATGTACGCCCTTCGCGCACACGCACGCTACTGATGCGTGGATCGGTGCGATCTCGCCCAGCGGCAACCGCGAACGGGGTTCGTTCTGAGCCACCAACAAAGCGCATCCATACCGTTGCGCTTGACGTGCCGAGTTGCGGAAGTCGCGACCAGCTACGCACTTCGCGGATGGCGTAGGTGCGTGCGCTGCGGAAGGTTTGTCGATCGGCGACTTCAATCGCACGGGCACCCGGCGGCGCATACTCCTGCAAGATCTGCAGCGCGAGGTCGGCATCAAAGGGTGTACTGGCAGTCGCGGCAGCAAGCAGGTCGCCGAGAGTGAGCGCTGGCGGAGTTGGCGTGGCCGGCTCATCACTTGGCGACGCTTCAACATCGCCCTCTTCGCCACCCTCGCCGTCCGTGGCGTCAGGGTCAATCTCCTCTCCCGGATCTTGCCCCGGGTCAGGCTCTGGCTCTTCCTCGCTAGGGGCGGAGGCATCAGGATCGAGGCTCTCATCGGGCGACACACTCTCGTCGGCGATCAGATCTCCGTCGATCAGCTCTTCGTCGGCTGCAGCGACCAGCCCAGCGCCCCAGCCAAATGTTCGCGGTGCGGCAATAGAACTGACGATCAGCGCGACCAGCACTGAGGCCGCAAGCCAAGGGGTGCGCTGAGTCCTCTTCATGTTCTTAGTGTGGCAGGTGTGCGTGCCAGCAGCGTGGCACGGTTCCGCCGAGTGGGGCTCCTACTTGAGCGAGTCGATCAGGTCAGCGACGAAACGCGGACCATCCACCTTCATAGGGACGCGAACGAGGGGCGGCGTGGCATCTTTGCCGCCGTTGCGCTCTCGTGTCTCTCGGGCATCAGCGGCGGGAGCCATCCAGGCACGTCGGTCGATGATTGTTGCGCCGCGCGTTGGGCCACTGGTGTTCACCTCTACCGCGCGATCGAGCCACTCCGTCATGTAGGTGGGGTCGGCGACGATGCCCGCAGCGAGCGGATCATGCAGTGGGCACTCGCGCGTGCCGAACGTTCGCTGATAGACATCGAGGTAGTGGCCCAACACCTTTAGGGCAAACTTCGAGCGCACCGAGCCAATCGCCTCAATGGCCTCCAGCTCCTTGGTGCGTAGGCGCGTGACCTGCGTCACATCCAGGCCCACCATGGTGACCGGCCACTCGGCACCGAAGACAAGATTCGCCGCCTCCGGGTCGTGCCAGATGTTCGCTTCAGCGGTTGCAGACGCATTCCCTTCATGGGCAATCGCACCGCCCATCACCACCACAGAGCGCACACGCCCCGCGAGTTCTGGGTCGAGGCAGAGGGCAAGTCCGAGATTGGTGAGTGGGCCAACGGCGAGCAGGTCAATCTCTCCGGGCATCTCGCGGGTGAGGCGCAAGATCTGTGAAACCGCATCTTCAGCAACGGGTCCGCGCTTCGGCGCCGGCTGGTTGGTATTGCCGAGACCATCCTCGCCATGCACCCACTCCGCGGTGGCCAGCGGCTGCGCCATGGGTCGGCGCGCGCCGTAGGCGACGGGCACATGGTCAAGGCCACAGAGTTCGAGGAGGCGACGGGCATTGACCGCGGCAAGGTTCGACGGGATGTTGCCGTGCACGCTACCAACGGCGAGCAGCTCAACGTCGCTACGCCCAGCGAGGTGGAGCATGGCGATCGCGTCGTCAATCCCCACGTCGGCGTCGAGCAAGATCTTTCGGCGTTCCATAAGGGGGAGAGTCTACGGGTTCCGCCCCCCCACCTGCGTGCCTGATGCGCTCCTGATGCGTGCCAAGCCCCTGCTACGATCGCCCAGAGATATTCAGAAGGCGAGGGGATCCATGCCGCACCTGGCACTCGTGGTGCACTCCTACGTAGACGAGGATCCGCGCGTCCGACGCGCGGCCCGCGCGGCCCGCGCCGCCGGCTGGCACGTCAGCATCATCTCCCTTCAACGTGACGGCGATCCTGCTCGAGGCGAACTTGACGGCGCCCAGCTCTACCGCCAACCAGTCCAGCGAAACCAGGGGGCGGGAATCAGCACCTATGTTGTTGAGTACGGTCGCTTCGCGGTGCTGGCAGCACGTGCGCTTCTGCAAATTGACCGGGAGCGTCCGATCGATGTTGTCCACGCAAACAGCGTTCCAGACTGGCTTGTCTTCGCCGCGGTGCCGCTGCGCCGACGTCACCGCATCGGTTTGATCCTCGATCTACACGAAGCCTCGCCCGAGCTCTTCCGTATGCGCTTCGCACGATCGTCGCGATCTCTGCTCACGCGAATAGCCGCACGCGCACTGGTCTCGCTCGTCTCGTTCGCTGAGCGCCGCTCCATCGCCATCGCCGATTGGGTCTTTGTCACCGCCCCCCGCCTGCGCGACCGTCTGGTCAAGATCGCCCCGCGACGCGCCGATGCGGTGGAGGTGCTCCTCAACGTCCCTGAGACGCAACGATTCGCGGCTGCAACCGCCAGCGATCGAACCTGGATGGTAGACGGCACCTTGCGGTTGGTGTACACGGGCGCCCTCACCCCAATCTACGAAGTAGACGTCATCATCCGCGCCGTCGCCCTTCTGCGCGCTGCGCCAGCGCCGCTCCCCGTGCACCTGGTCGTGGCGGGTCGCGGTGATCGCGAACCCGCACTTCAGGCACTTGCAACGGAGCTTGGCATTGCGGATGCGGTGGAGTTCCTTGGCCGCGTGACATTTGAGGCGGTGCCGGCGCTCATTCGTGGTGCCGATATCGCACTGGCGCCAACGCGGCTCGACGAATTCACCGATCTCTCGATCTCCAACAAGGTCTTTGAAGGGATGGCGAGCGGCCGGCTGGTGTTGGGTACGCGTCTCAAGACCCTCGACGATCTAGTTCCTGAAGCGTCGGTGGCACGCTACACATCGGGGAGTGCGGAAGAGGCGGCCGCCGTAATCAGACGACTAGCGTCAGATCCGGCAGAGCGCGCGAGCCGCATTGCATCTGGCCTCGCAGCGATTCAGAGTGGTCTCAGCTGGGAGGCGGCCGGTGCCGCCTACGTGCAGCGACTTACCGCGCTGCTGCCGCCGCCCGTCGACCCTCGGTAACCCAAGAGCTCTTCGGTACCGGCTGCTTCGGTGGCCGTTCTCCAAATCGTCGTTTCCACTCACGTCGCCCCGAGAGGTAGCGCGTCACCTCAAGATCCGCCGCTGTGATTGCCGCACCGCGCAGCCAGATGCGATGCAACTCAAAGCACTTCCTTGCCCACGCATCGCCGTGGGAGTCACCACTGATGAGATGCGCAAGTTCGTGCAGTGCGGTTCCCTTGTCGTATGAGCAGAGGAACATCTCACCGGTTTCAGTGATTACCCACCCGAACGGATGCGACGGTTCACGACGTGTGCCCGTATGGTCGTGAATGCGCACCCACTCAAGCCTGCGCTTGGCGCGTGCAGTAGCCCGTGCCAGGAGCTCAAGCGTTGGGCGCCAGTGCGGCCAGGCGGCGACAGTGAAGCCACGCATCGGGCGAACCTCAAAGGGGAGATCCAGCGCCCACTTCGGCGCCTCGGTCCAACGCCCGGCAATCTTGACGCGATACATACGGCTCATTTCGTCAGCGTATTCCAGCCCACATACGGGCGGCGTATCGCGGCGAGTTAGCGGAGAGCGCTCGCGCCAACAGAGCGCACACGCTTCAAGAAGGCGCGGGTGCGCGGGTCTCGTGGCGCCTTGAAGATCTTCTCAGGAGAGCCCTGTTCCACAATTCGGCCACCTTCGAGATAGCAGATACGATCGGCAACATCAGCGGCGAAGGCCATCTCATGGGTGGCAATCAACATGGTTGCGCCGCCCTTGGCGAGTGTGCGCAACGCTTCGAGCACATCGGCGACCAAGACTGGATCAAGCGCGCTGGTGATCTCGTCAAGCAGCAGGACCTTCGGCTCTGTTGCCAACGCACGGGCAATCGCAACGCGCTGCTGCTGCCCCCCAGAGAGGCTGTCGGGGTAGGCGTTCGCCTTTGCGGCAAGGCCGAGCTGCTTCAGCAGCGCGCGGGCACGCTTCTCTGCTGCAGCGGCGGTCAGGCCGAGTGCCACGCGCGGGGCGAGGGCGACGTTCTCGAGGGCGGTGAGATGGGGGAAGAGGCTGAAGCCCTGGAAGACGATGCCGAGCTGACGGCGTGTCGTATCGGCATCCGGATCGTCGGCGTGCACGGCGCGACCGCTTAGGGTGATGCTGCCGGCGTCAATCGGCTCAAGCAGGTCGGCGCAGCGGAGCAGGGTTGACTTGCCAGAACCCGAAGCACCGATGAGACAGACCACTTCGTGCTCGGCGAGTGAGAGGTCAATCTTGTCGAGTACCAGCGCGCGCCCGTAGCGCTTCGAGACGCCGCGCAGCTCCAGCACCGGTGCCGCCGCCGCTCGCTTCGCTGCTGCGCGAGCCATCAGCGAGTGCCTCCCTGTTGCGCCGCGCGATCCTTGGCGGCGAGGCGATCAACGAGGCGTGTCATTGGAATCGTGATCACCAAGAAGATCACCGCGGTCACCATGAGTGGCGTGAAGTTGAAGTTTGCCGACTTCAGGATCTGCGCCTGCTTGAAGGCTTCGACCACACCGAGAATCGAGACGAGCGCCGTGTCCTTTTGCAGGCCGATGAAGTCGTTAAGGAGAGGCGGCACCACACGGCGAAGCGCCTGCGGCAGCACGACGTAGCGCAGCGCCTGGAAGCGCGTTAGGCCGAGCGCACGCGCCGCGCGCTCTTGCGACGGATGAATCGATTCAATGCCGGCGCGGTAGACCTCGCTGACGTAGGCGCTGTAGATCAGCACCAGCGTCACGAGCGCCCAGAAGAAGGGCTCGCTCGGCACGCCAGGGAGGCGCAGCGCAGGCACACCGAAGCCGAGCACGTAGATGAGCAAGATGCTCGGCACGCCACGGAAGAAGTCGGTGTAGATGGTGGCGAAGATGCGTAGCGGCGCGAGCGCTGGGCTGGTGATTGATCGGGCGAGGGCAATCAGGAGCCCGATCGGCAAGATGAGGATCTCTGCCAGCACGAAGAGCTGGATGTTGATGGCGAATGCGCCAATCACGTTAGGGAGAGAGGTTGAGAAGTAGGTTCCGTCGAAGAAGGCCTTCTGAACGAGTGGCCAGCTCGGCGATGAGCCGATGGAGATCGCGAGCAGCGTCGCGACAGCGAGAGTGCTGATGACGGCGACGAGGGTTCCCTTACGGGCCGACCTCGCCGCCGTCATCGTGCGATTCGCTTACTGCAGGACTGGCGCGCTCGCCTTGTCCGCGATCCACTCCGTGAGCAGTGCCGCAAGCGTGCCGTCAGCCTTTAGGGCGTCGACAGCAGCCGAAACACATGCCGTGAGTGCTGAGCCCTTCTCAAGGACA
>JBIIGQ010000087.1:0-2721 GCA_044236365.1 Candidatus Limnocylindrus sp.
CGGCCGCTCTTCATCAACATCATGGGCATGGTTGCGGTGGCCGCCGCGACGATTAACGTGGTGGGTGGATTCGTGATTACCGACCGCATGTTGAAGATGTTCAAGAAGACCGAGGCGCCAAAGTAATGGATCAGCAGATCGGCGCACTCTTCGTACAGATCGCCTACATCGGCGCATCGGCGGCGTTCATCCTCGGCCTTCGCGGCCTGACGAAGCCCGACACCGCACGCCGCGGTATGCAGCTCGCCGCGTTCGGCATGTTGCTCGCCGTCATCGGGACCCTGCTGAACCACGAGATCGTGAGCTACGAGCTCATCATCATCGGACTCGTTGTCGGTAGCGCCATCGGTTTGCCGATGGGTCTCCTCGTGCCAATGACCGCCATGCCGCAGCGCATCGCCATCAGTCACATGTTCGGCGCACTCGCCGTAACGCTCGTCGGCATCGCCGAGTTCTTACACACCCGAGACTACGCGGGCGGCCCCGGCGTGATCAAAATGACCGCGATCGGCTTCGAGACGCTCTTCGGCGCCCTCACCATCACGGGATCGTTCATGGCATTCGGCAAGTTGCAGGGATTCATTTCCGGTCAGCCGATCACCTTCCCCGGGCAGAAGCTGATCAACGCCGCCGTCTTCTTCGGCGCGGTCGGCTTGTATATCGCACTCATCATCACACAGTCGGGCGGCTCCACTGGCGACTCTGGCTTGATCATGTTCGTCGTCATGACGGTGCTCGCCCTGATCATTGGCGTGACGCTCGTCTTGCCGATCGGCGGCGCCGACATGCCCGTCGTGGTCTCGCTCCTGAACTCGTACGCGGGCCTCGCAGCGAGCGCGACAGGCTTTGCGATCGGCAACAACATCCTCATCGTCGCCGGTGCACTTGACGGGGCCAGCGGATTCATCCTGTCGATCCTCATGTCGAAGGCGATGAACCGCTCGTTTGCCAACGTGCTCTTCGGAGCGTTCGGTGGCGAGAAGGCGGCCGTCTCCGCGAAGAGTGCCGAAGGTCTAACCACGCGGAGCGTTTCTGCAGAAGACGCCGCGATGCGCATCGGCTACGCGCGCAACGTCATCATCGTGCCGGGCTACGGCATGGCGGTGGCGCAGGCGCAGCACGCCGTGCGCGAACTTGCCGAGCTCATTGAGAAGCGCGGTGGTCGTGTGCGCTTCGCCATTCACCCAGTGGCCGGTCGAATGCCTGGCCACATGAACGTGCTCCTCGCCGAAGCGAACGTGCCGTACGACCATCTCTTCGACCTCGATGAGATCAACGAAGAGTTCCACGCCTGCGACGTTGCCCTCGTGCTCGGCGCGAACGACGTCACCAACCCTGCAGCGAAGAGCGATCCAGGCTCGCCGATCTACGGCATGCCGATCCTGAACGTGCAGGATGCCGAGCAGGTCATTGTGGTGAAGCGCGGCATGGCGACCGGGTTTGCCGGGATCGAGAACGAGCTCTTCTACCTCGACAAGACCTCAATGCTCTTCGGCGACGCCAAGAGCGTTCTCTCCCAGGTCGTCACCGAAGTGAAGGGGCTCTAGGCACGAATGGAGCTCAATCCACTCGCACGTGCGGTCAGCACGGTCGCCTTGGCAGCCACCGCCTTCTTTACGCTGGCCGCCTTCATGCAGCTCCCAGCGGATGCCGTCTTGGCGATCCACTGGAACATCAACGGTGTAGCCGACGGCTTCGCTGGCAAAGAGGCGCTCCTGGTTATTCCAGTGACGGCAGCGCTCACCGGCGGGCTGCTCTGGCTTGCCGTGCGATATGACCCGAAGCGCGCCAACATCGCGCGTAGCGCCGATGCCCTCGGGCTCGTTGTAGTTGCCCTTTCGCTGCTGGTAGCCGTAACGCAATCAGCCATCATCAATTCTGGATTCGGCGAGGCGGCGCGCCTCGACAGCGCGGCACCAATCGTTGCCGGTGCACTATTCGCCATCCTTGGTTACGCCATGCCAAACATCCGCCAGAACTACACCATCGGCGTACGACTCCCCTGGACCATTGAGAGCGAAGCTGCGTGGGATGCGTCACATCGATTCATTGGCGGGCTTTGGATCCTCATCGGCGCCGTCACAGCACTCCTCGGCTTCCTTGGGCTGAGTGCAGCGGCCATCCTTACGTTGCTGATCGGCTTAACCCTGAGCGTGGCTGGAACCGTCTTTGTTGCCTATCGCGTCTATCGTCGTGAGCCGAGGCGAACGCGCGCTCAGCGCCGCCGGTGATCACCGCCGATCTTCCTTCAAGCGAGGCGCTCGCCGCGGCCTCTTCCGCCTTTACCTTCACCCTCGTCGGCATTGGCGTGCTGATCATCGGGAGCGCAGTCGCTGCCGCCACCTGGGCGCGATCACTAAACGGCTGGGCGCTTGGCGGTGTCTCGTTCGTGCTGAGTCAGACCGCACAGGTTGTGACGCTCTTCCTCTTTGGGCCACTCATCGCAGCTTTTGCAAGTGCGCCACTCCAAGAGGCGAGTCGCGCGATCATCCTCTCAACCGCCGCGCGCGGTGTTCGTGACGAACGACCGAGCACCGCCTTTGGATTCGGACATGGCGCCATTGACCTACTCACGAGCTCACTAATCCCCACGCTCTCTGCGGTCATCATCCTTGCTGGCATTCAAGACGGGAGCATCTTTGTTGGACTTGATGCTGAGGTTACCGACAGGGTGAACACCGTTGCCATCTTCCTCGCCAGCCAGACACTTCTGACTGGAGC
>JBIIGQ010000088.1:0-2713 GCA_044236365.1 Candidatus Limnocylindrus sp.
ACAGGTGCGCCAGAGGCGGCGGCACCGGATGCGATACGACCCTTTGCAAGTGCCTGCCCAAGTTCTGCGATCGCGTCGCCACCACTCGCGAGCAGTTGCTCTGAGGTGTGCCCAAGTCGCAGCGCCTTCGCCTCAATCCCGCGCATTGCCGCCATCGAGACTGGGGCGAGGTTGCGGTGCTTGCGCCAACGCGTGGCAACGGGTGCAACCCACGCCGAGATCTGCTCGGGGCTCACTACGCCGCGCACGCTGGGTCGGGAGGGTCGCTTCAACATGAGTAGAGGATAGACGTGTGGCTAGCCGGTGTTGCGCAGGCCAGCGGCGACCCCGCTGACCGTGAGGCGAACGAGGTGTGAGAGCTCGTCGCGCTCTCCCTCATCGGTAGCGCTGCGCAGCGCGCGAAGCAGTTGCACCTGCACGCGTGAGAGGGCGTTCACCTCGGGGGCACGCCCCTCAATGGAGGCCCGAAGCTCTGGGTCGCTGGCGAGCAGTTCGGCTGTGCCAGCGATGCGTCGCAGTGCGTCGCCCGCAGCGGTGCGCTCGCCAACGATTGTTGCCCAGACCCTCGTTGCGTCGGCATCGCTTCCGGCGCCGCCGAGTGCGGCGAACTCTTCGGCAACTTCGGGCGAGGACTTGGCGAGGATCATCGCCGCGTTATCGACGATCGATTGGAAGAAGGGCCAACGTCGATACGCGTCACTCAGCGTGGTCATGGCGGCGGCATCGCCGAGCGTTGCGCGCAGTGCGCCGAGTCCGTACCAGCCAGGGAGATTCACTCGCGCCTGGCTCCACGAGAAGACCCATGGGATAGCGCGCAGGCTGGTGAGGCCCGAGCCGCCCTTTGCCACGCCGCCGCGAACGGCGGGGCGTGAGCCCAGGTTCAACCCACCGAGCTCTGCGATTGGTGTGGCGGCGCGGAAGAACGGCTCAAAGGCGGGATCGTTCGGGATCAGCTGCTGATACGTCTCACGGGCGCGTTTCGCGACAGCACCAACGGCGGGGGCAAACTCCCCCTCCCACTCCGCGCGTCGCTGCTCCGCGAGCGGGCTGCGCATGGTGAGCAGCGCCGAGATGATCTGCTCCGCCTCGCTAAACGCGATCGCTGGGTCGGAGTAGCGCGAGGCGATCACCTCGCCCTGCTCCGTCACCTTAAAGCCGCCGAAGAGGCCGGCCGGGTGTTGCCCCAAGATCGCGCGATGCGTTGGACCACCACCGCGACCGATCGCGCCACCACGTCCGTGGAAGAGGGTGAGCTTTAGGTTGTGAACGTTGGCGCGATCCACGAGTGCCGCCTCTGCGAGATGCAGCAACCAGACGCTTGAGAGGTAGCCCGACTCCTTATTCGTATCGGAGTAGCCGAGCATTACCTCAAGGCGCCGCCCGCGCTCCACGATGCGCGCTTGAAGCACCGGGTTCGCAACGATCTCGTCAACGAGTTCGGCGGCACGCTCCAGTACGCGCGCCGATTCCAGCAGGGGCACGATGTCAACCTTCGGCGACCCAGGTGCAGCGGTAGAGGTGAGGTCGGAGCCGATGCGCTGATCCTCTGCCCAGGCGAAGAGCGCCAAGAGCTCGTGCAGGTCGTCGACCCCTTCAAAGCCACTGATCACATAGCGGCCGAGGCTCTCCTCGCCGTGCGTGCGCTGGATCTCTGCCGCAACACGAATGGTCGCCAGCACCTCACCAACGGTCACACCTGGAACCGCTTCGTGGCCGAGTGCACTCTTGATAGTGGCCGGGTCAAGCTGAGTTGTGGCGCCTGACTTACCGAGTTCGGCGGTGAGATGGGTGATCGCTGCGTGATGCGCCCCACGCGCCTGGCGAATCTCCATCATCGCGAAGTGGAAGCCGAAGGCCTCCACCTGCCACTCAAACTCGAGGAGTTCGCCGTACGCCGAGCGCTCCAGCCCATCGGCGGCGAGGCTCGCACGAAGTTCGCGCAACTCGTTGATGAGCTCCTGTGACGTTGAGTAGCCGCCTACCTCGGTGCTCCCCTCAATGCGCGCGCGACGGGTGCGCGCGATGCGCTGCGCGATGGCACCGAGTCGGCGTCGATACGGCTCATCGGGGAATCGGTGTGAGAGAGTGCGCTCGATCTCGCCGAGATCTTTGGCGTCGCGAACCAGTGATGCGCCAAGCGCGCCATCTAGTTCACCACCGTCAACAGTTGCAGCGATTGACATCATCAGTCGCGAGGCGACCGCCTCAAGCGCCCGCAGTGCGTGGTCGGCCTGAATGCGCATCGCCTCTCGCGTCGTTTCAGCATTCACATTTGGATTCCCGTCACGATCGCCGCCGATCCAGGTCCCCCAGCGAAGTGCTGGCAGTGGCAGAGGCGCTCGGAGTCCCGACGGTGCGGTGGCCTTCTCAAGGTGACCGAGCGCGTCGTCGAGGCTGCGCAGCAGTCGTGGCACGAGGCGGAAGATCGTTCCATCAAAGTGCACCAGCGCCGAGCGAACCTCATCAAGGGCGGTGACGCGCCGGGTGCGGATGCCGCCCATGCGCCAGAGGTTGGTCATCTCTTCGCGAAGGCGCAGATCAACCTCGGCGGCGAAGGTGCCACCGAGCGAGCGTCGATCGAGCAGGGTGCGCATGCGACTGAGTGCGGCGATCAGGGTGCGACGGCGTGCCTCGGTTGGGTGCGCAGTGAGCACAGGTAGGTAGCTGACCTGCGCTGCGGCGGCGCGAATCTCTGCCGGAGCAAGCCCCGCGG
>JBIIGQ010000090.1:0-2557 GCA_044236365.1 Candidatus Limnocylindrus sp.
CCAGCTTGATGCGCTGCGCCTCACCACCCGAGAGGGTCGTCGCCGCCTGACCGAGGCGCAGGTAGCCGAGACCAACCTCGCTCAACGTCTTCAGGCGATTGCGAATCGCTGGGACGGCGGAGAAGCGTTCAAGTGCGTCCTCCACCTGCAGCTCTAGGACATCGGCGATCGTCATCCCCTTCCAGGTGACCTCGAGCGCCTCGCGGTTGTAGCGCTTCCCTTGGCACGTTTCACACGGCACATACACATCGGGGAGGAACTGCATCTCGATCTGCAAGATGCCGTCGCCAGAGCAGGTCTCACAGCGGCCGCCCTTCACGTTGAAGGAGAAGCGGCCGGCTGAGTAGCCGCGCAGACGTGCCTCTTGTGTGGCGGCGAAGAGCTCGCGGATCGGCGTGAAGAGGCCCACGTAGGTGGCGGGGTTTGAGCGTGGCGTACGGCCGATTGGGCTCTGATCAATCTCAATCACCTTGTCAATCTCATCCAGGCCCGTGATGCGGTCGTGCGCCCCTGGTCGCTCCTTCGCTCCGTGCAACCTGCGCGCGAGTGCCTTCTGCAAGATGTCGGTGACGAGAGTGCTCTTGCCACTTCCAGAGACGCCGGTCACAGCAACAAACTCGCCGAGCGGGAAGGCTACGTCAAGCTCACGGAGGTTGTGCTCACGTGCACCCTTGACGATGATCGCCTTGCCGCTCCCCTTACGGCGCGTCTTTGGGACTGCAACGGAGCGATCACCGCGCAGGTAGGCGCCGGTCACGGAGTCCTTCGCTGCAAGCAGGTCCTTGAATGAGCCGTTTGAGATCAAGCGTCCGCCCATCTCTCCTGCGCCCGGCCCAATGTCGACGACCCAGTCGGCGGTGCGGATCGTCTCTTCGTCATGCTCTACGACGAGCACCGTATTGCCGAGATCGCGGAGTCGGATGAGGGTGGCAATTAGTCGAGCGTTATCGCGCTGATGTAGTCCGATGGATGGCTCATCAAGGATGTAGAGGACGCCGACGAGCCGTGAGCCGATCTGCGTTGCCAGGCGAATGCGCTGCGCCTCGCCGCCCGAGAGTGTCGTTGCAGAGCGATCAACGGTGAGGTAGTCGAGACCAACATCAACAAGGAAGCCGGCACGCTCGCTGATCTCCTTGATGACCGCCTTGGCGATCGTGCGCTCGCGCTCACCGAGCGCCTTGGAGAGTGAGTTGATCCACGGGACGAGCTCGCCGATCGGCATGGAGGCCACCTCGGCGATGTTGCGCCCGTCGACGCGCACGGCGAGGATCTCTGGCTTGAGGCGACGACCCTTGCAGTCGGGACACGGCCTGCTGACCATGTAACGCTCGATCTCGGCGCGTACTAACTCAGAATCCGTCTCTTTATGCCGGCGCTCTAGGTTCGCAATGATCCCTTCAAATGCGGCCTTATAGGTGTTGGTGTAGCTCGAGTTCTCGTACGTCACCGTGAAGCGGTCTTCCCGCGCCGCGTTCAGGAGATAGTCAAGCGCACCCTTTGGCAGATCACCGAGCGGTGTCTTTGGGTTCCACTTCTTCGACTTCATCGCGGCGGTAACGACCTTCAGGTACCAGCTCCCCTCTGGCGAACGTGACCATGGAATGAGGCCGCCGTTGAGCACCGACTTCTCTGGATCAATCACGCGCTCCTCATCAACCTCGAGGCGGAAGCCAAGTCCGGTGCAGGTTTCGCAGGCGCCATGTGGGGAGTTGAAGCTGAACGAACGGGGCTGCAGGTCATCGATCACCGTGCCGTCGTAGGCGCACCCGAGCTTCTCGCTGAAGAGACGCTCCTCAAACGAGGGCTTCTCCTTCTCGGCTGGGGCGGGAGCAACAATGGCGAGCCCCTCCCCCAACTTGATCGCCGTCTCCACAGAGTCAGCGAGTCGGCTTCGATCAGGGATCGGGAGCGGCTTCCCCTTCTCATCGACTGGGTGCTGCACCACAAATCGGTCGACGATGACCTCAATGGAGTGGCGCTTCTTCTTGTCGAGCTTCGGCAGATCATCAGCGCCCAAGTCGTACTGGATCCCGTCAACACGCACACGGCTGAAGCCCGACTTGCGCGCCGCCTCATACATGCGCTCTCCCTCACTCTTCCGATCGCGCAAGAGTGGGCCGAGGACGAGGATTCGCGTGCCGTCAGGGAGCTTGAGAATCTCTTCGACGATCTGGTCGAGTGAGACGCGGCTGATTGGGCGGTCGCACTTTGGGCAGTGCGGGGTGCCGGCGCGCGCGTAGAGGAGCCGGAAGTGATCCCAGATCTCGGTGATCGTGCCGACGGTTGAACGTGGATTGCGCGACGAGCCCTTCTGGTCAATGGAGATGGCCGGTGAGAGCCCATCAATGGAGTCAACGTCGGGCTTCTCCATCTGCCCAAGGAACTGGCGCGCGTACGCAGAGAGGCTCTCAACGTAGCGACGCTGACCTTCGGCGTAGATGGTGTCGAAGGCGAGGCTCGACTTTCCTGAGCCAGAGATGCCGGTGACAACGACGAGCTGATCGCGTGGGATGTCGAGGTCAATCCCCTTCAGGTTGTGCTCACGGGCGCCGCGAAC
>JBIIGQ010000089.1:0-2557 GCA_044236365.1 Candidatus Limnocylindrus sp.
GGAGTGCTGCAACGAGGCCGATGCCAATAGCGGAGAGGCGCAAGATCAGGCCGATTTGATTTTGGCCGACAATGGAGAACTCCAGCACACTTGAGCTCAGCGCCAGTACCGCGATCGCAACCCATGCACCGCGACCGGCGCTGGTGACCGCCAAGGTTCCGGCCAGGATGGCGATGAGTACGAGTGGTAACTCGAAGCCGGGCATCTACGGTGCCGCCTGTCGGTAGGTGGGCGGCGTGATGATGGTCAGTAGGTCAATCGGGAAGTAGCGCAAGATCGCTCGGCCGATCACGCTGGTGGTGTCGATTGGGCCGTAGGCCCGTGAGTCCGATGAGTTTGAGCGGTGGTCTCCGAAGACGAGAAGTTCCGTAGCGCCGAGAACCCAGCGCCCCGTCTCGCCAGCGCCGTCGCCGCCACCATCACGGTAGGTATAGGTCTCGTCGATCGGCACGCCATTCACGCTGACCACCCCATCAACGAGGTCGATCGTTTCGCCGGGAAGGCCAATCACCCGCTTGATGTACGGGGTACCCGATGCATCGGCGGGCCAGGTGCTGGGTGGCCGGAAGATGACGATGTCACCACGGTGGTATCCGGTCAGCGCCGCGGTGAGCTTATCGGCGAGCACGTACTGGCCAGGCTCGAGGGTTTGGCGCATCGAGCCCTGCTCCACCCGAAAGGGCTGCGCCACGAAGGTCTGCAGGAGATAGAAGGCGAGGATGGTCAGCGCCACCGTCTGCACGATCTCTATGGCAAGTCTTCGGAGGCGCATCCCGCAGAGTATAGGCGGGGGAGGGTGTGCGGTTGACCCACGGCGGGGGCTCCCCGTACCATCACTGCACTGGGAGCCCATCCCAACAGGTCACGATAGTGATCTGGAGCCCGACAGACGCCCGACCCGAAGCGCGGTGCCAAGCACCGCGGCCACGCGACGGACCTGGACGCATCGGAGGAACAAGAAGAATGGAAATCACGTCACTCATGCTGCAGAGCCTCGTGCTCCCAGCGGCAGTTATCGCAATCCTGTTCGCCCTGTGGTTGGCCAGCGATGTGCTGCGCCGCGACAAGGGGACGCCTGCCATGCAAGACGTTGCGGGCATGATCTTCGAAGGCGCGATCGCGTTCATGCGACGCCAGTACATCACCATCAGTGTCCTCTCCGTGGCAATGGCCGTGCTGATCGGCGCGCTCATCGCCAACTTTGAGACGGCAGCCGTGGCCGATACCGAAATCTACGGAGCCGACCTCGGCATTCGCACCGGAATCGCCTTCATCTTCGGCGCCGCATGCTCTATGGCATCGGGCGTCATCGGCATGTACGTCAGCGTCAAGGCAAACCTGCGCACCACCGCCGCCGCCCGACAGGGCGTCGTCAAGGCGGTCCAGGTTGCGATGCGCGGTGGAGCCGTCTCCGGCTTCCTCGTCGCAGCACTCTCGCTGCTCGGCGTGTACGCCGTCTTCGTCTTCTTCGGTGGACTCGAGCGTCCAGCAGAGGCGCCGTTCCTCATCGTTGGCTACGGCTTCGGCGCATCGTTCGTTGCGCTCTTCGCTCAGCTCGGTGGCGGCATCTACACCAAGGCCGCCGACGTTGGCTCTGACCTCGTAGGCAAAGTTGAGAAGGGGATTCCAGAGGATGACCCTCGCAATGCAGGCGTGATCGCCGACCTCGTGGGCGACAACGTTGGCGACTGCGCTGGCCGCGGCGCCGACCTCTTTGAGTCGACTGCTGCCGAGAACATCGGCGCGATGATCTTGGGCGTTAGCGCCTACAAGATCGCTGAGGGCATGGGCTGGGCCAACCCTGAGTCGTGGATCTTCTTCCCGCTCGTGGTGCACGCCTTCGGGCTGCTCAGCACGATCGTTGCCATGGCCTTCGTGCGCGGCAACGATAAAGAGAACCCAATGAACATCTTGAACCGCGGCTACTGGGCAACCACCATCATTTCAGCCGGCCTGCTCGCGCTCGCCTGTGCAGTGATGTTGAACGCCGGTAACTCCGACGCATGGCTCTGGTTCTTCGCCGCCGGCGTCGTCGGCCTCGCCACCAGCGTGGCGTTCGTCTATATCACCCAGTTCTACACAGCTGGCTCGTATCGACCTGTTCGTGAGATCGCAGAGGCGAGCCGCACGGGCGCCGGTACGAACATCATCGCTGGCACCGCCGTTGGTTTTGAGACCACGTTGGTGACGGCGGTCTCCATTTCGGCGGCGATCTTCGCCTCGAACTGGCTCGGCACCCAGGCTGGCATCGCCGCTGGGCTTTCAGGTGAGGCACTTGTGAAGTTCGGCATCTTCGGCACCGCCGTTGCGACGGTCGGCATGCTCATGACCACCGCCTACATCTTGGCGATGGACACGTTCGGGCCGATCACCGACAACGCTGGCGGCATTGCGGAGTTCAGCCGCGCGCCACAGAAGGTTCGCGACGTAACCGACAAGCTCGATGCGGTCGGCAACACGACCAAGGCGCTCACCAAGGGGTATGCGATTGCCTCGGCATCGCTCGCCACCTTCTTGCTCTTCTCGGCCTATCTCGACAAGGTGAACCTGATCCTGG
>JBIIGQ010000101.1:0-2529 GCA_044236365.1 Candidatus Limnocylindrus sp.
CCAACCTCTACCGAGATCTTGCGGATCTCATCAGCCTTACGGCCGTCGAGGCGAATCCCCTCTTTCATCGTGAGGCTACGTGCGGTCTTCTTATGCATCCAGCCGAAGAGGTTCTTGCCGACGCGCGCCTTGCGACGTGCTGCTTCGAAGATCGCCTTTGGCTCGCCCTTACCGCTGCGTGCAGCGCGGATCGAATCGGCGATCCCCTCCTTCAAGGTCGCGAGGCGACCTGGGAGTTCGTTGGCGAGGATGAGCAAGAGCTCAGCAGTCGCCTCAGCGTCAGCGGCGGCTCGATGGTTCGGAGTTGTCGCTGCGCCATAGACGCGGGCGAGATCTCCGAGCTTGAACGATTCGCTCTCCGGGTACGCCTCCTTGAAGAGGACGTAGGTGTCGAGGTAGCTCCCCTGCTCGGTCGCGAAGGTACGACCCTTGCCGAGTGCCTCGTCAAGGAAGGCGACGTCAAAGCCGAGGTTGTGTCCGACAAGGATTGCACCCTTGGCGAATTCAGCAATCTTCTCGGCTGCCGCCTTCGGCGTCAGGCCGCCCTTGATGTCTTTGTTGGTGATGCCGTGCATCTGGGCGCCGACGATACCGTTGCCGGCATCAACAAAGCTGCTCCAGCGGTCGGTGATCTTGCCACCCTTGATCTTCACTGCAGCGACTTCAACCAGATCCGAGATCTTCGGATCGAGGCCGGTCGTCTCAGTGTCAACGATCACGAAGGTGCCGCCGTTTGCGGCCGCCTCAGCAAACGCAAGCACGCTGTCGGTGCTTGGCTCAATGTATGGGACACGCTTCTCCTTGCCGACCTTCGCGCGGAGCTCCTCCTGAAGGGCAACGAGCGCCTTGATGGCGTTGTGACCGAACTCAATGGCCTCAGCCATCTTGTCTTCGGTGATCAGGTTTGCGCCGGCCTCGACCATCATGATCGCGTCAACGGTTCCTGAAACCACCAAGTCGAGGTCGCTCTCCTTGAGCTGGTCAAAGGTTGGGTTGATGACAAAGGCACCGTTCACAATGCCAACGCGCACTGCGCCGATTGGCCCGAGGAACGGAATCTCAGAGATCGTCAGTGCTGCAGATGCTGCGAGCGTTCCGAGAATGTCTGGGTCGTTCTCCTGGTCTGCGCTCAGCACCGTGATGACTACCTGAACGTCATCCTTGTACCCCTCTGGGAAGAGTGGGCGAATCGGTCGGTCGGTGAGGCGAGCAGAGAGCGTTGCGTTCTCAGAGGCTCGCCCTTCGCGCTTGATGTAGCCGCCTGGGATCTTCCCTGCGGCGTACATGCGCTCTTCGAATTCAATCGTGAGTGGGAAGAAGTCGAGGCCTGGTCGTGGCTCGCTGCGGTTTGCAGTGCCAAGAACCACGGTGTCGCCGTAGCGAACGGTGACGGCGCCACCTGCAAGGCGGGCCATTCGACCGGTTTCAATGGTGAGTGTCTGACCGCCAAACTCGGCGGAAACGCTGGTGATGTTGCTCATTCTGTTCTCCTGTCAGGCCGCAAGCGGTTCTTCCGTTCGCGTGCCGATGTAGTCCCAGCCAGGGGCTGGGGGGTGGTTAGCGACGAAGTCCGAGCTTCTCGGAGAGCGCGGCGTAGCGCGCTGCATCTTCACGCTTAAGGAATGTCAGCAGTCGACGTCGCTGACCGACGAGCTTCAAGAGCCCGCGCCGCGAGTGGTTGTCCTGCTTAAAGGTTTGTAGGTGCGCGGTCAGTCCCTGAATGCGCTCCGTGAGGAGTGCAATCTGAACGTCTGCGGACCCAGTGTCAGTACCGTGACGCCCGTTGTCGGCAACGATGCGTGCGGTGGTTTCTTGGTCTAGTGGCAAGTGGTGGTTCTCCTTACATCGGAGGTGCTCCAAGGGCACCCCTCATCTCTTCATCACATCTTGGATGTGCATAGGGTAGCAAATCTACGCCTGGAGGCTCCCCCCAAGCAGGGCGACCCGCACTGGACCCCCTTCAAAGCGTCGATCGGCTGCCTCTGGTCGGAGGAGCGTGATCGTGAGCCCATCCGCATTGACGCGCACGGTGGTGAGTCGTCCAACAAGTGGGAGGCGCCCTTTAGGCCGCCCAGCGGCCCCAACTCGAGCCCGGTATTCCCCTGGTGGGGGCACAGCCGCCTCGCTGGGCTGCAGGCGCACCTCGTCACCCTGGAGCCTGCCCACGAGGGCGTAGGGTCGAGCAAGGAGGCGCGCCGCCCCTGTCAGGTCCCCACCCACGATCGCCTCTCGGATGCGGGTGCTGCGAATGGGGGCCCCGCCAGCGGTCGCCTCTGCCACTGGGTGCACCTGCAGTCCGTGCGCAGCCCCCCAGGCCCGAACGTTGGGCAGCGTCCCTTGCCGGCCCTGGCCGAACGCGGACTCCGGGGAGAGGACAATGCTCTTCGCCCTCGTCACCTCGACGAGGCGCTCGATGAAGCGCTCCCACGGCGTATCGCGCGTCTCTGGCGTAAAGGGGAGGTCACACCAAAGGTCGACGCCGGCCCCCGCCATGCGAAGCTCGAGCTCCCCTGCGTCGAGGAGTTGGAG
>JBIIGQ010000091.1:0-2520 GCA_044236365.1 Candidatus Limnocylindrus sp.
GGTCCTCCGCTTCGGCGCAGCGCATCGGCGGCGCCGACCGAGGAGAGAATCGGCGTGATGTGGAGCCTGCCTGCGGAACGATGAACGGCATCCTTGACCGCCTTCAGATCCATGCTGAACGGCTCGCCCGTTAGGGGGTCGGTGGTTGGCAGAGGCGGATAGGCCGGGCGCTGTTCACGAGAGGGTAGGTCGGGCATGAGGAGAACGGTAGTACATGCGCGGGGGGAGCAGGTAGCCTGTGCGCATGCTCGAGATTCGACCCGCAACCTTTGAGGAGATCCTGAACCTGCGCCACGAAGTGCTGCGGGCAGGTCGGCCGTTGGAGAGCGCCTACTACCCAGGTGATGAGTCTGGTGTGGGTGCGCACTGGGGCGCCTGGAGCGGTGATGAGCTCGCCGCCTGCGTCTCGCTCTATACGGTTGAGGGGCCAAGCACCCAACTCCGGGGCGCGGCGACCGCCCCACACTGGCGTAACCAGGGGATCGGTGAGGCGCTGATGCGCGCCGCCATCGCCGCGTGGTGGTCTGACACGAGCGCCCCACGCAACCTCTGGTGCAACGCACGAGTAGCGGCCATCACCCTCTATGAGCGCCTCGGCTTTGTTGCCGAGGGGGAACGCTTTGAGTTCCCCGAGGTCGGCCCACATCAGCGCATGCGCTGGGTGGCCCCGTGATCGGCGCGCTGTTCGGGGTAATCGCCGCCTTCTCGTGGGGCGCTGGCGACTTCTTGGGGGGGCTTGCTAGCCGCCGCCTCCCAACATTCCTTGTTGTCGCCGCAAGCCAGACGGCAACGCTTGCGATCCTCATCCCCACCGCTCTCATCATTGGCGGCGCACCGCCAAGTGGCGCTGTCATTCCCAACACGGCGATCGCCGGAATTGTGGGCGGCACAGGTGTGCTCCTGCTTTATCACGGCTTTGCACATGGGCGAATCTCTGTTGTCGCCAGCATCGCCGGCGCACTTTCTGCACTCATTCCTGTTGGGGTGAGCATGTTGCAGGGCGAGGTTCCATCGCCCCTACGACTCTTAGGATTCTTGGCGGCCATCGTTGCGATCATTATCGTCTCGACGAGTTCCGTTGAGCATGCCGTTGCTGGCGAGGCCGGTGCGCACGCTGATGCATCGAGTGGCGCAGCGGCTCGCGGCGGTGCAATTTACGGAGTGGCAGCTGGTATCTGCTTTGCAGGATTCAGCCTGATTTTCGCTGGTGTTGAATCTGACGCAACGGTGTGGCTCATCACTATCCTTCGTATTGCCAGTGTCTCCGCGCTGGCACTGGTCCTCGTTGTGGCTCGCCTAGTCGGCCGTCGGCCACCTGGCGATGAGCCGATTCGCGCTGGCGCGATTCCTGCAGGGTTGCTTCCGCGGCTGCGCCTACTGCTGCTCCTTACCGTGGCAGGCACATGTGAAACCGCGGGGAACCTCTTCTTCTTCCTCTCGTCTGGGGAGAGTGGCGTAGCGGTGGCGGCGGTCTTCACATCGATCGCACCAGTTACCACTGTGATCTACGCGGCACTGCTACTCGGCGAACGTGTGAGCGCACGCCAAGCTTTGGGGATCGCCCTTGCGGGCGGCGCAACGTTTGCCATTGCTCTGGGTGGCGTGGCGTAGACGAACTGTTACAGACCCGCTACTATCGCTCTCCCATGACTGATGCATCACCTGTAGAGCCGACGCCCATCGCGATTGACCGCGCGAGCGGCGCCCTGCGCCTCGCGGACCGAACGATCACTCTGACCGGCACCGAACTCCGCCTCCTCTCGCTCCTCATTGAGCGACTTGGTGATGCCGTCTCGCACCAAGAGATTCGCGACTACGTATGGGGCGAGAATTGGGCCGGCGGTGATGAGGCGCTACGCGTTGCCGTCAACCGCCTGCGGAAGAAGTTCGAGAACAATCAGCGTCGACCGCAGATCTTGGTGAGCGTTCGCGGCATTGGTTACCGACTGATCGGCACGCGTCAGGCGTAGCTCCCCGCCACCGCTACGAGAAGAGCGGTTTCAGGAACTGGCTCTCAATCACCAGGGCGATGTACGCGACCGGAAAGCTCGCGAAGAGACCGAGCACTGCTGACCACCCCGAACGCTCTGTGCCTTTGCCGTCTGCGCGCGGTTGCGGCACGATCAGATAGGTGATGAGGCTGCCAAAGATCACCGTACCCAATACGAGCAGCGCCGCAGCCTCGGTGCGCAGATCTCTTCCGCCAAACACACCGCTGAGGTCACCGCCGCTGCGGAGCGCGCGATCTACCTGTAGGTCGTAGACGAGATAGATAAGAGTGAGTAGCGTCGCGACAGAAACGTTGGCGAAGACGGCGCGAAAGACCGGCTTTGGTGCATGCAACAACTGGTAGATGCGACGGCCGATGAAGCCGCGTGGGCGACGCTGCTTAGCCATGGAGGATCTCAATCGTTGGGCGCTTCGGCAGCGTCTCGGGCGTGTGTGCAGCGAAAAGGGTGATCAGTTCGGCGATGCGCGCGACCTCGGCCTCGGTGTTCCAGAAGCCCCACGAGGTGCGGA
>JBIIGQ010000093.1:0-31488 GCA_044236365.1 Candidatus Limnocylindrus sp.
TGCTCACCACTCTCACTGCGCACCACGATGAACGGTTTGGCAACAAGGCCGCGCAACTCCAGTGGCGAGAGAATCTGCGCGGCGACGGTCGCGATCGGTCGCACGCTGATCCCCGCGCCATCAGCAAAAGGCGGTGCGATTAGCGAAGACCGCAGCGCTCTCGTTGGGCGGTGAGACCGTAAGTGCGGCGGCGAGGAGAACCGTTGCAAACATGCTCCCTCCGGAGTGAGAGCGGGGGCGAGAGCGGAGGCGCACTCTGGCACCTCGCGCGTATCGGCCGCGTCTGCACAACTGAAAGGCAGGTGGTAGAGTCCCCGCAGCAACGCCGCGTGGACGCGAAGCTGGTGAGATTCCAGCACTGTCCCGCAACGGTTATTGGGAGTGGCTCCCATAAGTCCGGTCGCCGGACACGCGGCATAAAACGCTTAGGCCCTCGAGGCAAGGGAGGAAGCATGACTGCTTTCGTACGCGCGCACCGGTTTTTTCATCTCACCCTGCTGCTCGTTGCAGCACTCGTCGTCAGCGCATGCGGCGGAGAGGCCACCAACTCACTGCAGCCAGTGAGCCCCACACCAGTCGTTGAGGCCGACTACCCACGCACCGTCACTGACGATGCAAACATTTCGGTAACGATCGCAGCGAAGCCGCAGCGCATCGTGGCACTCACCCCAGCAAGCCTTGAGGCACTCGATCAGTTTGGGCTTGGTCAGACCGTCGTAGGTGTCGCAGCCTGTAGCTGCCTCCCCATCGCGTTCACGGCGACACCACAGGTTGCCGATTTCACCGGCACCAACGTTGAGGCAATCATCTCGCTCAATCCGGACCTTGTCTTTGTCGGTGGTTCGGGCTTCACTCCAGATGACGCCATCACGCAGCTGAAGGCTGCCAAGGTCACGGTCGTCATCCTTGATCCAAAAAGCATTAGTGGTGTCTACACAACGCTGCAACTGATCGGCGATGCGGCGGGTGCGAGCCTCGCCGCTGCAGAAGTCATCACGACCGCCAAGTCCGACATCGCTGTGCTCACCGCCCTCGTGCAGGACCAGCCGACGGTCAGCGTCTTCTATGAGATCGATGCGACAGGCGCAATCTACGGCCTCGCCCCCGATGACTACGCCGCCGAGCTAGTGGCGCTGGCCCGAGGCGCCCTGGTGAGCAGCGGTGTGAACGGCGTCTACGAGATCTCCCTCGAGGCGCTCGTCACCGCAGCCCCAGACCTCATCCTGCTCGGCGATGCCATCTATGGGGTAACGGCTGAGGCGGTATCGGCACGACCAGGGTGGGGAACCATCCCGGCGGTGGTGAACGGCGCAATTCGTCCGATCGATGGTGACCTTGTCTCTACCCCTGGGCCGCGCATCGCAGAGGCGTTCCGCGCCATCGTGGCCCAGTTGCATCCAACAGTCCTTCCGTAGTGATGAGAGTGCGCCGAGTCACGCTCCTCTCGCTTACGGCGCTCGTCGTCGTGGCGATTGGCGCGATCGGCTTCGGTGTTGCGAACATCGCGCCACTTGATGTGCTCGCGATCATTGGGAAGAGCCTCTTCGGTCTGCCGGTGGGCGGCGAGATCAGCGCTGGATCGACCGCGATCGTCATGGAGATTCGTCTGCCACGCATCGTTGCCGCCATCGCGGTGGGTGCGGCGCTAGCAACATCGGGCGCCGCGTTCCAGTCACTGCTGCGCAATCCACTCGCCGACCCATATGTGCTTGGCACGAGTAGCGGTGCTGCACTCGGAGCCGCGATCGCCTTCCTCGCACCGATCACCGGGATCGCCTGGGAGCTCGGTGGCGTGCAACTTGCGGCATTTGTTGGCGCACTCGCCTCGGTGGCACTTGTTTGGCGCATCGCTGGCATCGGCAGTGGTGAAGAGCGCATCGCCAGTGTGTTGCTCGTCGGCTACGCCGTTGCGTCACTGCTCGCCGCAGCGCTCTCGCTGGTGATGCTTGCAAGTGGTGCGAACCTGCGCGCCATCTTCGGCTTCCTGCTCGGTGGTCTCGATGGCGTCACTTGGCCACGCCTCGCCGCCGCCGCGCTCCCCATTGCGATCGCCACCCTGCTGCTTGCTCGCCGCGGCCGCGCACTCGCCGCCTTCTTGCTCGGTGATGAGGCGGCAACGCACCTGGGCATCGACGTGCGCCGTGAGCGCCGCATCGCCGTGGCGCTCGCCACACTCGCGACCGCATCAGCCGTTGCCCTCGCCGGCCTCGTTGGGTTCGTTGGCCTCGTGGTGCCGCACCTTGCCCGTCTCGCCGTCGGTTCAGACCCACGCGCCGTGCTGCCACTCTCCGTGATCGGTGGGGCGCTCCTCCTGCTCCTGGCCGACACCGTCGCTCGCACCATTGGCGTGCCAGTCGGCGTGATCACCGCCCTGATCGGCGCACCCTTCCTGCTCTGGCTGTTGCACCGCGCCCGCGCCGGGTACGCCCTATGAACGAGACCGCACCGTACGAACTACTCGGTGCACATAACCTGCAGGTCGACCTTGGCGGCACCACCATCCTGCGCAACGTTTCACTCAGCATTGGCCCAGGGGAGCTCGTCGCCATCGTGGGACCAAACGGCGCCGGCAAGACCACGCTCATGCGTGCACTCAGTGGCGCAGTACCAGCAACCTCCGGCGAAGTCATCCTCTGCACCGAACCGATTCAGCGCCTCTCGCGCGAAACAATTGCTCGATCTGTTGCCGTCGTCAGCTCCAACATCACGCTCCCCTTTGCCACGCGCGTCGAAGACCTTGTCGCACTCGGTCGCATTCCGCACGGTCGCGGCCCAGCTGGTCCAACCGCCCATGATCGCGAACGCGCCACTGCGGCAATCGAACGCGTCGGCGCAACACATTTGCAGCATCGCGATGTACGAACCTTGAGCGCTGGTGAGCGACAGCTTGCCGCGATCGCGTTGGGCCTGGCGCAAGAGACGCCGATCCTCGCCCTCGACGAACCAACTGCGCACCTGGACCTGCGTCACCGCATGGAGATTGCCGATCTGCTCACCAGCCTCGCCGGCGACGAGACGATCATGAAGACGAAGCGCACGATCGTGGCGATCTTCCATGAGCTCGACATCGTGCGTGACGGATTCTCGCGTGTGCTCCTGGTCTCGAACGGCACCATTGCCGCCGATGGCACACCAGCAGAGGTGCTAACCGCGGAACGCATTAGTGGTGCGTGGGGGATTCCCCTGGAGCGAGCGGCGCGCCTCTAGCTTCGCTTGCGCGGCAGGTCGAGGAACGGCAGTGGCACCACGGTCGCAGGAATCTCGTGGCGAGTCTCTTCGATCGCCCACTCCAGCCCAACAATGGTTCCGGGTGCTGCGTGCTTTGCTGGGAGTCGGCCGAGGGCGATGGAGCGCTTCAGTAGCGGCGAGAAGGTGCCGCTCGTGGCGCGGCCAATCGTGTCGCCCTTGCGGGTGAGCGGAATCACCTTGCGCCAGGCGCGCAGCGGATGCTCAATCGGGTAGCCAAGGTCGAGGTAGGCGTTCTCAAACACATTGAGGTCGAGCTCGAGGCCAACGAGTCGGTCTGGTGGGCCGCCTGCGGCCACTTCATCCATGAGTGCGCGCTTGCCAATGAACGATGGCTTGTCGAGGTCCACGAGTCGATCGAAACCGATCTCGTACGGCGAGACCGCCTGGCTTGGGTGATGTGCGGTGCGCGACGAGAAGTAGTCCACGCCGGCCATGATCAGGCCCGCCTCGAGTCGCGCCACGTCGAGCGCCTCCATGCCAGCAACACGCAGCGTGTGTTCAGCGCCTGCTGTGATCAGCGCATCCCACACGGGGAGCCCCGAGCCGAAGGGCATGAAGAGCTCGTAGCCGAGATCGCCGGAATAGCCGGTGCGCGAAACACCCACGGCAACGCCACCAATGGTGACGTCGGCGCGGCTAAAGAAGCCGAGGTCGCTCATGTCGCGCCCAACGGCGGCGGAGAGCACCTCGCGCGAGCGCGGCCCCTGCAGCGAGAGGCCACAGATCGTTTCAGTCTGGTCTTCGATGGTGACGTTCAGGCCTTCCGATGCAGCCTCGAGCCAGCCGTGCTGCGGTTCGGCGGCGGTCCAGAAGTAGGAGCCGTCGGAGAGCAGCGCAACGGTGCCGTCATCGAGCACACGACCGGTCTCATCGCACCACGGGGTGTAGATCACCTTCATCGGCTTAATGCGATCGGCGCGGCGAGTGATGACGCGGTCAACGAGCTTGGCGGCGTCAGGGCCGGTTAGGCGGTACTTGCACATTGGGGTGATATCGAAGAGGGCGGCCGAGAAACGGACCGCATGGTATTCCAAGTCGTGGGCTGGCATATAGGAGTCGGCGATGAAGAATCCTGACCAGTTGCGCCAGCGGCGTGCCTGGTTCAGTTCCGCTGTGCGGGAGTGGAACGGCGTCTCGCGTGGCATGCGTCCCTCCCTCTCACTCAGCGGCCTAGGCGGTACCATTGCCCGCACCCGCATCCTAGCGATTCGGGGCGAGGTTGGGAGGAACAGTGGCAGAACGGTACGACGCGATCGTTGTGGGTGGTGGGCATAACGGCCTCACTACCGCGGCGTACCTCGCGAAGGCCGGACTGAAGGTCATCGTCCTCGAGCGCCGCTCCGTTTTGGGTGGCGCCACCCTCACCGAGTCGCCCGTGCCGGGCTACAAGTTCTCGGTTGCCTCGTACCTGGTGAGCCTCTTGCGACCACAGGTGATTCGCGAGCTTGACCTCGCCAAGCACGGCCTGCAGATGGCGCCGTCGGTCGGCACCTACACGCCGCACTGGGATGGCTACCTCGATCGCCGCACCGACCACGCCGACACCCTGCGCGAGATTCGCAAGTGGTCGCACCGCGACGCCGACAACTACGACGACTTCAAGCAGACCGTCACCGACATCACCCGCTTCATTCGCCCAGCGATCGACATGCCGGCCCCCGACCCGTATGGCGATCCGAAGGAGTGGCTCGAGTACGCCGGCCTCGCCAAGAACTTTGGTCACCTGCCACTGCGCACGAAGGGTGCCCTCCTCGATCTGATTACGGGCAGCGCCTACGACTTCTTGCGCCGCTGGTTCGAGGGCGAACCGCTGATCGGCACCATGTCGGCATCCGGCATCATCGGCACCTTCTTGGGAATCAAGTCGCCAGGCACCGGCATGGTCTTCTTGCATCACTACTTTGGCGAGATCGACGGATCGTTCCGCGAGTGGGCGCTGCCGCAGGGCGGCACCGGCGCCGTAGCGGCGGCCATTGCGAGCGCCGCGCAGTCGTTTGGGGCGATCACTCGCACCGACGCGCCGGTGAAGCAGGTACTGCTGCGCGGCGATAAGGCGATCGGCGTGGTTCTCGAGTCCGGCGAAGAGGTCTACGGCGACACCATCGTGTCGGCGGCCGACGCCAAGCACACCTTCCTCGACATGCTTCCTGCCGGCTCGCTGCCAACCGATTTCGAAACCGCGATTCGCAACTTCAAGTTCCGCGGTAGCTCGGCGAAGGTGAACTTCGCCCTCGATGGCCTGCCAACCTTTACGGCGGCCCCTCCAGGGAACGGCCACCTGATGGGCACGGTCAGCATTTCGCCAAGCCCGGACTATATGGAGCGCGCCTACGACGATGCGAAGCACGGTCACCCGAGCAAGCGTCCATTCCTCGACATGCTGATCCCAACGCTCGTCGACCCTTCGATGGCCCCGCCAGGGAAGCACGTCGCAACGGCATTCGTGCAGTACGCGCCACATAAGTTGGCGCCAGAGCACGGCGGCTGGGACAACATCAAGGAGCAGTTCGGCGATCTCGTCGTCGACACCATCTCTGAATTCGCACCCGACTTCTGCGACAAGATCGTGGGGCGCCAGATCATGACCCCGCTCGACCTTGAGCGCACCATCGGCCTCACGGAAGGGAACATCTTCCAGGGCGAGATCTTGGTGCAGCAGATGGCCTTCAACCGACCGGTGAGCGGCTGGTCGCGCTACAAGACACCGATCCGCGACTACTGGCTCGCGAGCTCCTCGGCCCACCCGGGCGGCGGCATCATGGCGGCCCCTGGCCGACTCGCAGCACTCGAGATCTTGAAGAGCAAGCGAGGGGAGGCGTAATGGCCGCCAAGAAGTCCGCACCAAAGGCTGCGCCAAAGACGCTGAAGCCAGCAGCCGCGACCAAGGCTGAGCTGCCTCCGAAAGTTCAGAAGGCCCCGCGCGCAGGCAAGCCCGCCGCTACCGCTGACGTGGTGGTGATTGGTGGCGGCCATAACGGACTCGTTGCCGCCGCCTACTTAGCACGCGCTGGCGTGAAGACCATCTTGGTGGAAGCCCGCACCGAACTCGGTGGCATGGCGCTCACCGGCGACATTGATGGCGTTCGCGCCCCAATGCTCGCGCACACCGTGGGTCGCTTCCGACCGCGCGTTGCCCGCGACCTTGGCCTGCAGGGCAAAGTGAAGCTCGTGGAGCCAGAGGCGCGCAACTTCGCGCCGCACCCAACGAACGGCACATCGATCACCTTGTGGCGCGACGCCAAGCGCACCGCCGCCGAACTCGCTACACGCCCCAATGGTGAAAAAACAGCCGCCGGCTACCTGAAGCTCGACGGCCGCATGCGCCGCATCGGCGCCTACTTTGAGAAGGTCCTCGACGGCATCCCGCCAGATCTTGATGGCGGCAAGTCTGTTGCCGAGCTACTCGCAGGCTTCGCCTTCCGCGCGCCGTTCACGGGCCTCGAAGAGGGTGACGGTCGCGAGATTCTTCGCATGCTCCCGATGTCGGCGGCCGACCTGGTGAACGAGTACATCAACGACGATCACCTCGAAGCACTCATCGCCTGGCGCGGCTCGCGCTACAACGCCAGCGGGCCGATCTCGCCGGGCACCGGCGCTACGCTCCTCTTTGACAGCATCACGGGCGACGGCGCCGACGGCGGCGCCTCTGGCGAAACAGTTGTGGCGATCGGCGGCCCAGGGGCACTGATCAGCGCCATCGCCGATGCGGCGCGCGGCTTCGGCGCCGAGATTCACACCGGTGCACAGGTCACCGCCATCACCGAGCGCGACGGTCGCGTGACGGGCGTGGCACTCGCCAGCGGCGAAGAGATCATTGCGCCGTATGTGCTCTCAACCCTTGATCCAAAGAGTACGCTGCTCAACCTGTTGGGCGTTGAGGCGACTGGCCCAGAGCTACGCCGACGCCTGCGCGCCACGCGCAACACCGGCGTCACCGCAAAGCTCAACATCCTGCTCGACCAGCTCCCGGTCTTCCCAAGCGCGGGATCTGCCGCCGAGCAAGAGGTGCGCCTGCGCGGCCGCATCACCATCCTCAGCGACATCTTGGGCATTGAACGCGCCTTTGATTCGAGCAAGTACGGCGAGATGAGCGAGGTGCCGGTGGTCGAGGCGATGATTCCAACGCTGATCGACCCAAGCCTCACCAACGACAAGCGCCACCTGCTGAGCGCCGTGGTGCAGTACGCGCCCGTCGACCTGAAGGGTGGCTGGACCGCCGACGCGCGCAAGACGCTCGCCGACCGCGCCGTCGCGGTGCTCGAATCGGTAGCACCAGGGATCGGCGGCCACATCGTGGCGCGACAGCTCATTACGCCAGCCGATCTGCAGAGCGATTGGGGTGCAACCGGTGGCCATGCGATGCACGTGAATGAGGGCTTCGACCAGTTCGCCCAGTGGCGCCCGCTCTACGGCATTGGTCGCTACGAGACACCAATCGATGGCCTCTTCTTGTCGGGCGCGGGCACCGCGCCAGGTGGTGGCGTCACCGGTGCTCCAGGGGCCAACGCCGCCGAGAAGCTGATCCGCCACCTGCGTCGCGCCGCCGAGTAACCAAACTTCGAGCCTGTGCAGGCTCACATGCGCGCAGCGCAGCTCGTGTGGGAGAGTTAACCCATGAGCAGCACCCCCGCCCCAAACGACCTGATCGCAGCCGCCGGTGGCCTGCCGCCTGATCCCTTTCCGCTCATCAATTGGCGCACCGACGCACGGCATGAGCCAAAGCAGGAGCGCTCGATTGCCACGCGCAAACTGATCCTTGATGCTGCGCGAAGCCTTGCGAACGAGAACGGCATCAACGGCGTCACGATGCAGCTCGTTTCGCAGCGTGCCGGCATCGCGAGCGGCACCGCCTACCAATTCTTCGATGATTTAGAGTGCATCTACCGCGACATCTTTGAGGAGTGGTACCGCGACTGGTGGAGCGTCATCCTCATGCATACGAGTGAGCTGTGGACCGAGCGATGGGAGGATCAGCTGAAGGGGCTGATCGCAGGCAGTTGTAACTTCCTCCTTAAGCACGCTGACTCATGGCCAGTGATTCGCCATGTAGATGCCACATTCGAAGGCCGCATTGCTGCACCAATGATGCTCAATGCACAGATTGACCGAACTGTGCGCTGCTCAACGCCGTACCTACGGGCCGCGGGCCTCTCTGATGCAGAGATTGCATTCGTTTGCCGTGCAAACACCTTCACCGCACGGGGTCATCACATTTTTGCAGCACTTGCTTCATCAACAATCAAAGACGTTACTGAAGGATCATTTGCCGCACAGAGCGCACTCATCCGCGAATATCTGCGGCGACACAACGCAGCATAGGAAACAGCGCACCAAGAATAAGAGGATCTCTCACGATACGTGCGGCGCGACCACTGCAATACGAAAGCTGCTCATCAAATACGTGAGCGCGTGTTCAACTGTGCAAGAGTACGCAGATGCCAACTAAGACCCGACTCGCCAAAGGCAAAATCGTCAGTGCCCCTGAGGGCACGCTGGCGCCTGCGCCATTCCCTCTCGCCACCTGGGCTGGCGGCCGACGGCGCGTCCCAAGCCAGGCTCGATCGCTGCGCACGCGCGGCGTGATCCTGGAGTCGGCACGCGAGCTCGCGAACAGCAAGGGTGTTGGCAGTGTGACCATGCAAATGGTCGCGGCGAAGGCAAAGATCGCCGCCGGGACCGCCTATCAGTTCTTTGATGACCGCGACGCCATCTTCTTTGACCTCTACGAGACGTGGGCTGGCGCTTGGTGGTCAAGCATCATGCTCTCCACCTCACGCCCATGGACCGCTGCCAGCTGGGCCGACGAGCTCGATGCGGTAGTGGAGACCGGCTGCAAGTTCCACCTCAAGCAGAAGGAGATGTGGGAGGTCATTCGCTACGTTGAGTCAACCAAGATTGGCCGTGATGGAATGAAACTTCTCTTTGATGCCAACGTAGAGCGCTGCATTCAGTGGGTAACCCCGTACCTGAAGAGTGTGGGTATGACCGCTGCCGAGATCCGCTTCCTCTCCATCTCAATCCTGCGCACCGCACGTGGCCACCATATGTATGGGCCACTTGAGAGCACATCGCTCCGCGAAGTGATTCGTGGCTCGCAAGAGGCGCAGCGCGCCATCGTCGAGATGAAACTGCGCACCGTAGGAAAGAAGGGCGGCGCGAGTAGCGCCGTAGCCCGCTCAAAGTCGGTCTAGCGACTCCGGCGCGCTGCCAAGAAGAGCAGCACCCCAACCACCGCGAGCGCCGCACGTTCCGCTGCTCCCACACCGCCGCCAGCGAAGCCGCCCGCGAACCCAGCCGCGAAGAAGATTCCTGTGTCAAGAAGGAGTCGTCGTGCATGCGTGAGTCGTGAGCCCACAAACAAGAGGCTCCCCGCCGCTGCGATTGCGAACAGGGTGTGCAGGCGCCCCGCAACAGAGACGACCTGCCAGCCCGGATCGGTTGGAAAGATCGCCAGGCCAACAATGCCGATCGCGCTCAGGATCAGTGCGCGATTGATCGCTCGTCGCCCCGCTACCCCCCAGTTGCGCGCCAGCAGCAGCAGCGTGACGGCAAGGATTGAGGCGAGACCCAGATAAAAGAGCCATGCCGCACTCCCGATAGCATGTTCAGAGGCGGCGTAGATGCGTGGGTCGAGTGTTTGATCAACAAGGTCGCAGCCAAGAATTGCTGCCGCACCAAAGAGCACGAGTCGCTCGGCGCTGCGACCGCGCACTAGTGAGCGCATCACAGGGCACCAACCCCAATGAGGAGGCCACCAGCAACAAGGCTCCAGCCAACGACAAGGTGCAGTCGTGCACTACTCATACTGGCAAGGAGTTGTCGTCCGGCGAGTGCGCCAACGATCGCGCCGATCGTGGCGGCAACGATCGCGTTGCGAATGGCAACGTCGGCAACGATCGCGGTGATGCTGCCCGCCGTGCCGTACACAACGAGGCGGGTAAGGTCGATCGCGATGGCGGCGAGGGCACCGGTGGCGGCAAAGCCGAGCGGGGTGAGACCGGCACGAATCAACACCGTGCTGCGGATCGCCCCCTGATTCCCTGAGAGGCCACCGAAGAAGCCCGAGGCGAGCGCTCCAGCGCTGATGCCGACACTGCCCAGCCCCGCCTCCTGTGCGCCGCGACGCAGCTCATAGAGCGAGAGGGCGGCGATGGTGAAGCCAACCACCACCTTGACGGCGGTGATGGATTTGGTCACCCCAAAGAGCGGATAGGTGGCAATCACGGGGATGCCCCCGAGCAGCTCCAGGATGAGCGCTCCGACGAGCCCTCCGGCAATCGCCCAGGGCACAAACTGCCAGGCGATTACTCGATTGATGTGTGCGCGGAAGATCACCAAGCGAATGGCACTGGCGATCAGGTGAACCAGCGCTACCGAAGCAATAGCGAGTGGCAGGGGGAAGAGCACGGCGAAGGCGGGAACGAGCACCGTGTTGAGCCCAAAGCCCGACACGATCGTGATCGCTGAGGCTCCAGCGCCGAGTAGTGCAAGGAGTAGGAGTTCCACAACCGCATCGTAGCCCGAAGGCGGCATAATCGCCCCATGAACCTAGCGCCACCGACCGACCGATTTAAGCGCACCCTTCCCGCGCGGTGGGCGGCGATCGACTTTGAGACGACCGGAATCTGGAGCCGTGATCCTTCGACTGGCGTGATTGAGGCCGCCGCGGTGATCTACGAGGGCTCACGAGAAGTGAGCACCTGGTCGACCCTGGTCTATCCAGAGACCGCTATCTCCGACTTCATCATCAACCTGACCAAGATCACCCCAGAGATGATTGATGTCGCCGGGGTAGATCGCGGCGTGGCGCGCCAGCAGATGACCGATGCCCTGCATGGGACCGAACTGGTGATTGCCCACAACATGGAGTTCGACCGCAACGGCCTGCGCTGGCTTGGCGTCTTCGTTCCCCCCTCCAAGCAGTACTGCACCATGATCAACCTGGTTCCAGAGAGCGAGAAGTGGCCGAAGTTGAGCGAAGCGGTGAGCGAGCTCGGTGTTCAGGTTGAGGGGCAGCCACACCGGGCCGAGACCGACGCCCGCACCGCTGGACGCATCTTCATTGAGATGGTCCGACTCGGCTACTAGGCTCCAAAAGGCCGTGCCACTCTGTTGGCACAGGTGGCCGTTACGGTGGGATCGTGATGGGTCCGCGAAGGCGCTGCCAATCGCCGACCCTGTAGCGGAAGGAGTCCCAATGCGTCCTACCCCTAGCCGAGTCCGCGCCGATGTCCCCAACGAAGAGCCACAGGAGCGTGGCCGCCTCATGAGCGTCTACGTGGCGGGTGCAACCGCCTACTGCGCCTGGGGCTACCCCAGCGAGCGCCTGCTGATCACCGCCGCTCCGATGAGCGCCGAGATCGCCGATCTCATCAACAAGCTCGAGGCCCGCACCCCAGTCTTTTTGGAAGAGGCGGCCACCGAATCTGAAGAGATCGACTTCGCCGCCTCATTCGCGCGGCATCTGCCGCCAGGCACGCCGCGCCCGCTGCGCCAAGAGCCGGCAACACCGCCGTCGCTCCCGAAGGCGCTCATCGACATCCTCAAGAACCGCATCGCCAACCGAAGGAGGGTCTCATGAGTACAACGCTGCGCAAGGGCTCAACCTGCCCAACCTGCAAGAAGGCGAAGCTCGTGCCGATTGTGTACGGCCTTCCTGGTATGGAGTTGCGGCGAGATTCTGAGATGGGTCTTGTCTCTCTCGGCGGGTGCGTCGTGAGGGGCAACGACCCGGAGCTTGAGTGCCTCAGCTGCGAGGCAAAGTTCATGCGAGACGGTGAGCGGGTGCTGATCAATGAGCGATAGTCAGCCGAACGAACGACAGCGCCTCATCGGGGGACTCCTCGGCGTGATCGTTGGCGATGCCATCGGTGTGCCGTGGGAGTTTCAGCCGGCGAACACTGCACCACGACCGACGCCCGCCGTGGGATTCCAAACATTTGATCAACCGCCGGGCACCTGGTCCGACGACGGCTCCATGACCCTCGCCCTCCTTGAGTCACTCCTTGAAGTTGGCTGGGATCTCAACGATCAGGGGCGGCGCTTCTTGGCCTGGTTCGACGATGCGCAGTACACGGCGACCGGTGTCTGCTTCGATTCGGGGATCGCCACCACAGCGGCACTCGATCGCATCCGCGCTGGTACGTCAGCGGCAGAGGCGGGGAGCGACGGCGAAGATTCACAGTCGAATGGCGGCCTCATGCGCATCTTGCCCGTGGCGCTGATGGGGCGTGATCTCAGCGATGCCGAGCTCGTGGCCCGCGCCGAGGAGGCAACCGCGGTCACGCACGCCCACCCGCGGGTGATGGTCGCCTCGGCTATCTACGTGCTCGTGGCACGGGCGCTGCTGCGGGGCGACGCCCCTCGGCAGGCCACTGATTGGGCGGTCACCACCCTAACTGCGCTCTATGCAAGTGACCCTGAGAAGGTGGCCCTCATTGGCACCTGCCTGGTGCACAAGTCAGGGTTAGGGCACGCCTACGTGGCGGATAGCCTGCTAAGTGCCCTTACGGCACTGGAGCAGGGGAGCAGCTTCCGCGAGGTGGTAGAACTCGCTATTTCGTATGGACACGACACCGATACAACGGCAGCGATTGCTGGCGGACTCGCCGGGATTCAATACGGTGCCGCCGCTGTTCCGGAAGAGTGGATGGTGGCGATGCGCGCCGCTCCGGGCTGGTTCATCGTTGACACACTTGCGCATCAGCTTGGTGATCGCGGGTAAAACCTGAACGCAATCACGCTGCGCTAAAAAAGAGACCCCACACCTTGCGGTGCGGGGTCTCTTGTCGTTCTAATGAACGTCGCGTGTCGCGCGCGAACGCGCGATGCGATTCGGCTTACTTGCCGAAGATGCTCCAGCCGGTCGAAGCGGCAGGAGTCGCAACAGCAGGCTTCGCAGCCTTCTTCGACTTCTTGGCCTTCTTCGCCTTAGGGGCTGCCTTCTTGGCGGCCTTCTTTGCGGTCTTCTTGGCAACCTTCTTCACTGCCTTCTTGGCGGCCTTTGGAGCAGCCTTCTTTGCAGCCTTCTTGGCAACCTTCTTCACCGTCTTCTTCGCGGCCTTCTTCTTGGCGGCAGGCTTCGCAGCCTTCACAGCCTTGACGGCCTTCTTCGCGACCTTCTTGACGGCCTTCTTCTTCGCCTTCTTAGGGGCGGCTGGAGCGGCGGCGGCGACGGCGGCAACTGCAGCCTTCTTCGCGACCTTCTTCTTCTTGGCAACTGCCATGTGTTTCACCTCATCAAACTCCCCAGGCGTTTGTCGCCCGGACGACCTATAGCGTGCCAGACCCGCGCGGATTTGTGAAGCGGTCGCCGCGCGCGGCTAGGCGGCGGGAGGCGTCGGGGCGTCGGGTTGGCGCGGCGGCAGGTGGATTCCCGCCAACATGCAGCGGACCGAACCCCCCGATCGTTCGATGGTTGGGATGGCGATCGCCAGAACGCGGGCCGAGGTTTCAATGGCGGCGATCTGGTCGGGGCGGAGGGCGGCGAGGGCCCGCGTCGAGAGGGTAAAAATGCGCCCGCGGCTCCCCGTCAGCTCCAAGCCGTTCCCCGCAAACTCGGCGACCTGGCCCCGATCGATCTCGACCACGTCGCGCCCCGTCTCGCCCAGCCGAGCGGCAATTCGTGCTCGCTCTACGGGGTCTGGGATGTTGCTGAGCCCCGCCACGACGAAGTCGGTGGCGATCGAGAGCACAACATTCGTGTGGTAAATCGGCTGTCCCGCCTGGTCAACGGTGTCAAAGACCTCGGCGGTGTAGCCCATCGCCTCGCACCACTGATCAAGGACCGCCTCGTTGGCGCGCCCCGAGCGAGCCATGTAGGCGATGCGGTGCACATGGTCGAGCACCAGGGCGCCCGTCCCTTCTAAGTAGCGCCCCTCAAGTTCAACGGGGCTCAGGTCAAGCACCTGCGAAACGCCGTAGCGCTCACGTAGCCCATCCACCACGTCGCCGCGCCGTTCGCGTCGGCGGCTGGGGGCGGCCATTGGGTAGAGCACCACCCGGCCATCGTCATGGGTCGAGATCCAGTTGTTGGGGAAGACCGAGTCGGGGGTGTCGATCCCGTCGCGGTCATCGAACATCACCACGCCGACCCCCTCGCCACGGAGGGCAGCTGCGACCACGGCAACCTCGATCTGGGCCTGGGCGGCGACCGTTTGGCGCTCGGCAACGTCGGCAACGCCCGCCGACTGGAAGGCGTTGTCTGCGGCGGTCTCAGGGTTGGGCTGGAAGGCGGCGGGTCGAATCATCATGACCGCCGCGGGGGCCTGGGTTGCCGAGTGCGGCGTAGCGGGGGCGTTGGCACGCTTGCGACGCAGGTCGCGATCAATCAAGGCCTGACGCGATCGATACACGAGAGCGGTGGCGGCGAGGGCGCCGAGCCCTCGCAGTGCCACGTCATGAATGTCGATGCGGAAGGGCGGCGTGATCCCTGACATGTTTGCCCAACCCTCATTGATCTCCACGCCAACTGCTACCGCGGCGAAGACGATCCAGAAGGTGGTGCGAAGCCGCTGCTGAAAGATGATGAGCACGGGGAGGATTGCAGTGAATCCGATCAGGAGCTGGTCGGGGATCCACGGGGTAAGAATGAGCCGAGTGTCAAGCTGCAAAAAAGGAATGAGTCGGATTGCCTCTTCACCTTGTTCGGCTCGTTGGTAGTCGTTGCCAATACGGATTGCTGCAGCGATTGGACCAACGTTGGTGGAGGCGTAGATCAGCAAGAACGTGACGAGTCCGCCCACCTGGGCACGGCGGCGCCTCACCGTAGTGGTATAGCGCAGAAGGAGTGACATGACGAATACGACGAGCGCGATGGGAACGAGCACCATCCACACTGGAATTGTTTCAAACATGCGGAGAAGGATAGGCGACCCTTCGCCCTTTAGCCCTAACGCGCGTTAGTCGGCGCGCTCCTCGCTCGGATCCACCGCCCCATCGGGCCAGGCGGCGATGCAGACCTTATTGCCCGAGCGATCGGCAAGGATCCAGTAGGACGGCGCATGCGACGCATCCACGATCACGCCCCCCGCCGCCACCGCCGCGGCGAATCGCCCCTCCGCCTGCTCGCGCGGCACCGAGACATCGATGTGCATGGCGTGGCGCAACGGCTTCGCCTCGTCGAGATCTTGCATCCAGACGGTGGAGCTGTTGCCGAGGGGATCGATCGCGTTGTCGCTCTGCATCGGCGCATAGCCGAGCACCGCACGCCAGAAGGGAAGGTCAATCGCGTCGGGCTTCGCCGAGATCGCAACCTGAACCTCGTTCGCCGCACTCCGGTCAGCCACAGCACCGTGTGCCTTCGCCACCACAGAAACGGCACGCGCAAGCTCAATGTGTGGCTCCTCAATGACCAACTGGTCACGCGTCAGCCGCACCGTCACGCGATCAGAGAGCAGGTTGATCTGGGCGTGGGTGCCATTAAGGCCGGGCACCGCAGCGATCGCCTGCGCCAGAGCGGCAGCATCGGCAAGTGATGCGGTGCGGTAGACGGCGGTTGGACCGCCATGCAGCACCACCCACTCCTCAATGCCCGTTGCCGCCAGAAACGCGCGCCATCCTTCGTCGCTCATTACACCCTCCAACTTCTGCGACTCGTATCTTGATTGGGGCACAATACCGCACGTCTCCACGTAGAATCAGCAAATGAAGCACACGTACAAGCATCAGGTAGTAATCACGCTGTTGCTCGTTCTCCTCGCCGCCTGCGGCAGCCCCATCGCCAGCCCCTCGCCCTCTGCATCAGCGAGCGCCAGCCCAGAACCGAGCGCAGAGGGGAGCCCCACACCAGCGCCGAGCAGCTCGCCCGCTGGCGAGATCGATTCGCTCGCCGAAGCTCGCACCGTTTGGGTGAGCAGCGGTATCAGCAGCTACCGCTACACCATCACCCGGCAGTGCTTCTGCGTGGAGACGTATGTCGGCCCCTTTACCGTTCGCGTGCGCGATGGCGTTTCAGCAGTCACCCGTACCAGCGACGGAAGCGAGGTCGACCCACTCATCTTGGAGCTGCTCCCCCTGAGTGCCGAAGAGCTCTTCGCCTTTGTTGAAGAGCGCCAAGCGCAGGCCTCCTTCCGCGTGACCTACGACCAAGCCACGGGCCTGCCGCTGAGTGTGTGGTCTGATCCGATCCCCGAAGCGGCCGATGATGAGTTGGGCATCGAGGTGCGCGACTTCACTGCAACGCCGTAGCCGTGTCGCGCGCGGAGCGACTGCAAGAACTTGCAGCGGCAAAGCGCCGCATTGTGCGCGCTGATCCGGCGTTCGCTGAGCCCATCAAACGTCTTGCGCCGTGCACCTTTGGGTTGCAGAAGAGCGGCCAGACAAACTACCAATCGCTCGTTCGCGCCGTTATTGCCCAGCAGGTCAGCGTGGCGGCGGCGAAGACGATCTATCAGCGCCTGCACGAGAAGTGCGCAGGCTCGATCACCCCACCACGAGTCGGTGCGCTGTCGCCGAGCCAGCTGCAATCGGTGGGGCTCACCTCGGCAAAGGTTCGAACCATTAGCGAGCTCACGGCAGGGGTGCTCTCGGGAGCGGTTCCGCTGAAACGGTTCCCCTTTCTGAGCGACGAAGAAATCGTTGATGCGCTGATTCCACTCTTTGGCATCGGGCGGTGGACGGCAGAGATGTTCCTCATCTTTCAGCTTGGCCGCCTCGACGTGTGGCCGGTTGACGACCTGGCCGTGCGTCGCGGCTGGGATGCCATTCACCAGAACCAAAAGCCAACGAGCGCCAAGGAGCTTCGCCCGCTCGGGGAGCGATTCGCTGGCATGCGCAGCGTGGTGGCCTGGTACTGCTGGCGCGCCTCGTAGACGTACACTGCAGCCCATGCAGCGCACACGGATTGATTGGGTCGCCGAGCAGTCAAAGCTGCTGCGTGGCATTGCCGAAGAGTTCACCCGCACCCAGCCCTTCGCCGGCCTCACCATTGGCACTGGCATTCACCTCGAAGCGAAGACCGTCGCCCTACTGCTGACCCTGCAGGCGGGTGGCGCGAAGCTCGTCTCCACCGGCAACCTCAACACCACGCAAGCCGATGCCGTCGAGCGCCTCCGCGCGCATGGCGCCACCGTCATTGGTGAAGCGACCAAAGATGCCGCGGTGCACGCCACGTATCTTGCCCAGGTCGTGGCCGCCAAGCCCGACCTGATCCTCGACAACGGCGGTGACCTGTACATGCACTACCTGCAGAACCCATACCCAACGTTGCGCGGTGGCACCGAAGAGACGACCTCGGGACGCATGCGCCTCGAGCCGCTGCGCGACAAGCTCAACATGCCGATCTTGGTCATCAACGACAGCCCCATCAAGCAGTTCGCCGAGAACGAACACGGGGTAGGGCAGAGCGCCCTGGAGTCGTACCTGCGCATCACCAACAAAACCATCAATGGCGAGCGCGTCACGGTGTTTGGCTACGGCTCGGTGGGCCGCGGCGTGGCGGCGAACTTCCGTGGCGGGTACGCCAAGGTCGCCGTGGTGGAGCGCGACCCAGTACTGAAGCTGCGCGCACACCTCGACGGATTCGAGACCCCATCGCGCGACGAGGCCCTCGCCAACGCCGACATCATCATCACCGTCACCGGCGCCCAGGGGGTGATCACCGCCGCCGACCTGCCGAAGCTGCGCAGCGGCGTGATCCTGGCGAACGCCGGACACTTCCCCGAAGAGATCGACGTGGCCGGCATGCTCGCCTCACCCGAGGTGGCGAGCCAAGAGGAGTACGCCGACGACCTTCTCACCTTGCGTCTGAAGAGTGGAAGCGCCGTACACCTGGTCGCCCGTGGCCACATGTTCAACCTCGCCGGCCCCCGCCCAATCGGCAACTCCATTGAAGCGATGGACTTGGGCTTCGCCCTACAGGCACGCTGCCTGGAAGCCGTCGCCCGCGGCACCGTGACCGCCACCAGCTGCGTAGTGCCCGTACCCGCCACCATCGACGCCGCCGTGGCGAGCGCCTACCTGGAGACGCGGTACCAGTAGTAACCAACCCGCGCCACGACGCGAGTTATCCTCACATCTCTGGTAGGGTACGCAGCGATTGCGAAATCCGTAATCCGAAGCACCGACAGGGAGGAAAACATGGCTGACCAGCACATTGTTGGTATTCCAGGCTACGAGAAGCAGAAGCTCTCGATGCTCGAGCTCCGAGCTTTGGCCGCACAGAAGTTGATCAACCCGCAGACGATCGTCACCTTCGTCGACAGCGGCAAGAGCTATCCGGCTGGCCAGGTGCCAGATCTCTATTCCGATAAGAGCATGACCACCGCGTTGATCATCTCGTTCTTCGGTGGATATCTTGGCATCGATCGCTTTTACCTCGGCTACACGGGCCTCGGCTTTCTGAAGCTGATCACCCTTGGTGCCTGTGGAGTCTGGGCGCTCATCGATCTCATCTTGATCGCCATGCGCAAGCTCAACGACTCGAAGGGTCGACCTCTTCAGTGATTCTTGGGCGTAGGTACGCCCTTAGCAGCATGACGGCGGCTACTCGGCTTCGGCTGGGAGTCGCCGTCAGCGGCTTCTTGGCACTGATTGCTGTGTATGGCCCAGTAGATATCCCCTGTCTCTTCACAACTGCCACTGGCATTCAGTGCCCCGCATGCGGCATCACGCGATCCGTCGCCGCCATTGCACGGGGTGATCTTTCGATGAGCTTGGCGTATCACCCTGCGGGTATCGGTATAGCCGGCATTGCCCTGGCAGCCTTTCTGGTGCCGGCGCAGACCCAGCGTTTGTACGCCGCCACGTCGCGTCATTGGACAGCGCTCCCACTGGTAATCCGCATTGCAATAGGTGCAGGCCTTGTTGTTGCTGCTTGGGTATGGAATCTACATCGAGTAATCCCTGAGTAGATCAGCCTCAAAATTGTTGTCGGCGCGAACCGCATTGATCTAGTTAATTCGGAATCGATTTCCACGAAAGACCTGACCTCCCATTGCCCGTCGTGCCACGGCTTCGGGCCGCGCGATGCCTGCAAGGGTTGCCCCAAGGCTTTGAGCAATCATGCTCCAGCCTTCGCGGTCTTCGAGGGTCGTTACTGGAGAGGCAAGTGAGGGGAGCACCGTGCCCCAAGGATCCCGTGCCCATGCCCAAGCCAAGGCAACCTGGGCGTAGCCCAACTCACTGGCCGCGATGAGTAGACGTGTGTCCTCACAGGCGGGCTCCACGCACGCCTCAACATGGAGGCGCAGCTTGAGTTGAAGGAGCCGGCGCGCCGAGCCATCCATGATCAGCTCGTCGCTTCGAATGAGCCGGTATGCGACCTGCTGGGCGGTGTCCTTGGCGATGCCCGCAGCAGCTCGTAGCCCTGCCCGAACACCGAGCAGGATGCCGTGTGGGCCCTCCTCGTAGAGATCCGCGGTTTCGGTTGGGTACTTTGGCGTGTAGTCACCGAGCAGAATGAGCGCCCCCACCTGTGGTGCCAGTGCCAGCAGGGCTGCATCCACCTGGTCGCTGGCAAAGCTCTCGGCGAGCCGCAGCGCAGCACGCTCGAGTGCGCTCAGCCCCTCGGCTCGGGCAGCCACGCCCTCTGCCCACTCCTGCTCGGCCACGATTGTTCCGACTACGTCTTGTGCGTTCATGTGAACCTCCTCTGTCTTCCGGAAGCTGCCGGAGCAGAGAGGGGGCTACCGATGTTTGGTCATAAGTAGAAGTTTTCCCCTCTACTAATACACCACTAACATTACGGACTTGATCCCCTTCCACCCTAAACCGTGACCATTACGGGCTTAGGGATTTCCCCTCTACTTGCTACCCTCAACTGCAACACACTTGCGCCGTGCCACACCGTTGGCACAGCACCCCTGATAAACTGACCCAGTCACCTTGGTGGTGACGCGCATCGAGAGCACCGGAGAGATTCAGCTCGACGAAGGTGCGGCAACCAACGGATCCCCAACCCGGGGGCCGGAACGGTGCCAACGCTGATATGGCGATGCGGACGGGTCCGACGCGGACCAAGCGCCCTTTGTGGCGTGCTGCGTCGTGCCCCAGGCGCCGGCCCGAGCCGGTCGAACTGGGAGGTACAGAGAATGGAGAGAGATCCAAAGACCGAGTTCCTGAAGCACGTTGTTGCGCGCGCTGGCGCCGACACCACAAAGCCCGGGCGCTTCGCCTGCGGGCACCTGCAGCGCTTGGGCAAGGAGCACCTCGCCGTGGGGGAGTCCTTCCCGTATGGCGCGCAGGGAGCCGAGCTGCTTGCCTGCGTTGTGTGTGAGCCACCAGCAGAGAGAGCCGCCGCACTCTAAGGAGACGAATCGTGTACATGCCCTGATTGCTAAGATGGCCACGATGAAAAATTCGAATCTGCCAAAATCAAAAGATGGGTACCAAATCTATCTTTCGAGAGACTGGTTTGAGATTGCCATCGAAGCCCCATCAACTCGGGGATTAAGCGACGGCAATCCAGATTATAACTCCAGTTTTGAGCGCGTCCTTAGCCGGCTGGGATCAATGGACGCACTTTTACTGGGAGCAATGCTGAACACGCGTCACACTTCTACCAGTTCGATTTCATCTCGCATTCTTACGCATCCAAAGCTCAAGTACCCAGTACCACTTGCTACAGCTGTCCCATCTGAATTACGCATCGCACTTACAAAAATTGCGATGAAACTGCACAGCTCTGCACGATCGGAATCAAGCGGAAGTGCTCGTCGGCGAATAAGTCTATTCGTCCGCATAGGAGCAATCCCACACACGGAACTAGGCGTAGATCAACTACGCCGTAAGCTGTCCCGGCCTGCCAGGTACAGTCGCCTTGGTTTTTAGAAAAACTTAGGATTGTTCGAAGAGAAGCTGAGCGCTTCGCGCGATCACGCGACGGCGGCGGCAAAATCCTGGTAAAGGTCGCCTGGCAGCCCGTGGTCTAAGTCCCAGGTAATCTCCATTGGATTTGAACCACGATGCTCAACGTATTGCGCGGAGCCTATGTACCAAAAGGCGCGATCTTCGTTAGATTTTCTTACAAAAAGCTGAATCTTCCAATCTTGCGATGAATGGTGAATATAGCGCTGCCCTGTTGCGCTATCTGCTGAAGTGTCCGTCTGGCTCTCCCAATGGAATCGTTTTGGACTTAGGGCGTAGTCTTTATAGCTAGTGCGCTCAGTAAACGAGTCTGCTGATTTATCCAGCGTAATGGCGAGAAGATCGGATTTCCACTGGGGGACTTTCCAAACCCCAGATTGCCATGGGGCAACTTTCGCGCCAGTTTTATATCCATATGCCGCAAAAATCTCTACGCGTGTATACCGCGCATTTAATCGTAAAGGAAGGACGGGATCTACTTCAATCGTCAGATGTGACTGTCGGTTTTCCAGGATATCCGCTATTTCGCCTATCTCCAGCAGAAGCTCCGGATGTGAAAGTATCACCTCGTATGCGGTGGATACTTCCAGAGTGGCCTCACTTGATAGCTGGTTGACGAGATTGCAGACTATGAGCTCCATGGTGGCTGTTTGCCGCGCAGAAAGTGTTTTGAGCGGAGTACGCTTTGCCAGAAGCTGAAGCGCCTCGATCCGTTCTGGGTCGTCGATATGGAGCAAGCGGTTAAGGGCCCGACGCAACCCTTTAAGGTGAATACTTTCAGATTGCTTAGAGCCAAACCCAGCATCGGAGATTAGTTCAGTCCAGCATCGGCCCCCCTCGTAGATCGCCTCAATTTCAAGACCTTCTGCGAGCAAGAATTCTTGGAGGCTAGGTTTTCCACCAGCCGCAAAGAATCGGCGGCAAGCTTCGACTTTAGGTTTCCAGGTTGTAGGTAGGGCATTACGAATCGATTCGATCACGATTTCAGATGAAATTCGATCGAACTCCATATGGCAGCCCACGGGCAGTGTTGGGAAGCTTCTTTCGATTTGCTCTATCAGAGACTTGCGATTTCCTGGAAGCAATGCGCCGAGTTTTCGATCAAAACGAAATTCTTTCCGATGATTTGAAACGAAATCGATGATTGTGCAGCTGTATTTTCCACCTAGCTTCCGCAGGCCCCGACCGAGCTGCTGGAGGAATAGGACGGGGCTATCCGTGGGCCTCATCATTAGCAGGACATCAACCTCTGGCACGTCGATCCCCTCATTAAACAGATCCACTGAGAAGACAACTTTGATTCGGCCGTCCTTAAGATCCTGAAGAGCGTCTCGCCTGGTAGCCTCGTCACTTTCTCCCGAGACGAACGTAGCTGGGATTCCCCGCCTGATGAATTCGCCCGCCATAAATTCTGCATGAATGACGCTGACACAGAACCCAAGAGCTTTGTAATCGGTAGCTAAGCCGATGTACTTATCAATGCTTTCGATAACCGTATCTATCCAGCCTGGATTAGCTGCGTATATCTGCGTCAATTCACTAACGTCGTAGCCTACGCCACGCTTCCATGTGATCGCGGACAAATCGATGCCATCACTCACTCCAAAATAGGTGAAGGGCACAAGCCGCCCCTGGTCAATTGCATCCCACAGCCGCAGCTCTGCAGCAATCTTTCCGCCAAAAAGCTCAATGATCGGAAGTCCATCAGAGCGCTCTGGCGTCGCGGTGAGACCGAGCCATTCTTTTGGCTGAAAGTATTCAAGAACGCGCTGGTATGAAGGCGCTGCTGCGTGATGGAATTCATCGATGATGATCATGTCAAAGTTATCGCGTGAGATGCCACTAATGGTTCGCTCATGCAGACTTTGGATGGAGGCAAATACATGTGTGCCCTTTATGGGCTTATGCCCGGATACAAGTTTCTCCCCAAAATTCGAATCTTTCATGGCAAATCGGAACGTGGCAAGACTTTGATCAATTATTTCCTCCCGATGGGCGATGAAAAGAAGGTTGGCTCGTGGCATAGATTTGCTCAGCCTCACATAGTCAATTGCGGCCATTACTGTCTTACCCGTGCCAGTTGCGGATACGAGCAGATTCCGGTGCAGATCGCGGCTCCGAGCCAAGGCTATTTGCTCCAGGAGCCGCTCCTGGAATTGCTCGAGTCGCAGCTCGATGTTTGGGAGCTGATAGGGCAGTGGTGCCGGTTTGGTTCGCATTACCTCAAGCGCAAATTTTCGAGCGTCGTAGGTCTCAAATTCTGGGTCGTTCCAATACGTTTCGAAAAGAACCTTCATTTTATCGAGAACTAACGGATTGCTCTGCGTGCTAATGCGAATATTCCATTCCAGCCCAGCTTGCATCGCAGAGTAGGAGAGGTTCGAGCTGCCAATGTAAGCGGTCGAGAAGCCAGTATTGCGGTGAAAGATCCAGGATTTAGCGTGCAGCCGAGTTGTTCCTGTGTCGTAAGATACTTTGATTTTGCAGCCTATTGAACGCAGCAGCTCCAGGGCACTTGGCTCTGTGGACCCTGTATAAGTTGTTGTGATTAGCCGAACTTGGACTCCTCTGGCTACAGCATCGCGCAACGCTGGCAAAAATGGGCGGATGCCGCTGGTGCGGACAAACGCAATAATCAGGTCGATACTGTCTACAGAGCTAATCTCACTTTGGAGCGCCTGGCTGACGCGCAGTTCACCTTGAGCATTGACGAGCAGTTCCGATCGATTTAGCGGAATCAAGGGGCTCAACATCACGGAAGAGTGGTATCCGGCTAGGCGCTCTTGGATGGCTTTAAGCATGGATGCAGGTTGGGGGATAAGCAGGTTTTGGATTGCGGGGGTGTCGGAGTACTTAGCGAGTACGTCATGAACGCTTGCGGCAATAGCTATCCCAGCGCTACTGCGATCTTGCTCGGGTAATGATTCAATTGTTCGGATGGTGGCGAACTCGATTGCCTGTGCGATGCGCGTGCTGGCCTCGTTAAGCGCCAGGGGCTCGGTGGTCGCGATGAGATTTGGGGCAAGGGACTTAATCTCACGTTCGATTGCTTGCGTGATTAGTGTCTCGTATACCCCTCGTTCCATATGTGAGGGATCTTAACGTAGTCCAACCTTCTCCTTCACCTCACGCATCGTCTCGGTGACGATGGGTAAGAGGCGGGCGGCGCCATCGCCGAGGATGTTGTCGATCTCATGCGGCAAGGCGAGGAGTTCGTTGTAGCGCTCGCGGGCGGGGGCGTAGTGGGCGATCAGGCGCTCGGCGAGCAGGCGCTTCATGTCGGCGCAGCCGGTGAGGGCGGCGCGCTCGTTCTGCCAGAGCTCTTCGTAGTTGGCGCTCACCAGCTTGTGCAGCTGGCAGACGTTGCAGGCCTCGGGGTGCCCTGGGTCGCTCTTGAGTGGGCGCTTGGTGTCGGTAACCGAGCCCATCACCTGCTTGGTAATCACGGCGGGGTCACCAAGGATGTCGATGGTGTTGCCGATCGACTTGCTCATCTTCTTCTCGCCGTCGGTGCCCAATACAACTGGTGATGTCGTGAAGACGGCTTCTGGTTCGGGGAAGGTGTCGCCGAACTTGTTGTTGAACGAGCGCGCGATCTCACGGCTCAGCTCGAGGTGCGCGGCCTGATCCTTGCCCACCGGCACCACGCTCGCCTTCGGCAGCAGGATGTCGGCCGCCTGCAGGATCGGATAGGTGAGGAGGCCGTGGTTGATGTCGTCGGCCTGCTGCGCCTTCTTCTCCTTATAGGTGGGAGTCCGCTCGACCCAGCTCACGGGCGTGACGGTCATCAGGATCCAGGCAAGCTCCTGCACCTCGGGGCGATGGCTCTGCACAAAGAGGGTGCACCTGTTTGGGTCGAGGCCCAGGGCAATGAGCGCTGCGGCCATCTCGCGCGTCTGGCGTCGCAGCTTCTCGCCGTCGTGCACGCTGGTAAGGGCGTGGTAATCGACGATGCAGTAGATGGACTCGTAGTTCTCTTGCAGCGCCACGTAGTTGCGGATGGCGCCCAGGTCGTTCCCCAGGTGCGGCGCCCCGCTCGGCTGGATCCCCGAATAGGCGCGGATCGGCTGCTTAGCTCCACTATTCATAGGGGGGAGTGTAGCGGTGTAGGGGGCGCGGTTAGGCGCGGCGCAGGAGCTGGGTGCCGGCGAGCGCCGTGAGGGCGGTCAGCGTGGCGAGCAAGATCACCATGTCGGTCGCTTGGCGGCTGTTGCCATTCGTCGAGGGGAGCACGTCGCCCAGTACGGCGATGTAGTCGGTGCCGCCGGCGAGGATGGTGCTGGCACCAACAATGGTCGCACCACGATAAGTTGCCAGCGCACGTACCGTTCCACCGTTGGGCACGAGCGTCGCTGAGCCACCATCTGTTGTATCGCAGGCATAGAGTCCATTTCCGCCCACCAGCAGCAGACCGCTGCTTGTTGTTGCCAGCGATCCCCACGTCGCGGTTGGTGTACCGAGTTCAGTCGTGCAGAGTGCGCGCCACGAGTTTCCACCGGTTCGCAGGTAGGCGCCCTCCCAACCAGAGGCGTAGAGTTCGGTGCCCGTGTTCAGTGCGCCGTAGAAGGTCACGGACGGGGTGTCTTGCGCATACCAATTGGGTGTCTGCGTGTCGTCGAAGCGCGCCAAGGAATTCGCGCCAGTTGCGCCACCAGCAGAACCAAAGTTGCCAACCACAAGTACGCCACCAGCTGGGTGCGCCACAACATTTGAAACGAAGTCACTGAGCGCTGGGCCACCTGCGCCGTTATCACCGAGACCGCTCCAGGACCACGCGCTCCCGCTGTAGGTGCCGTAGATGCCGAAGTCAAAGTTGCCGTCGCCGTCGGCATTCAAGAAGTTACCGCCAACGTAGAGCGGTCCGCCTGGGATCTTCTCCACGGTGTAGACGGTCTTCGTGGGGTCAATGAGCTGGTTGCTTGGGCAGGTGCCGAATCCTGACCAGGTGCTCGTGGCAGTGGTGAACGTGGAAAGGTTGTCGCAGTCAACAGTGCCCGTGTCGACGGTGTACTTACCACCCACGTAGACAACGCCAGCGTCAACGGCAATGTTGTAGATGGTTCCCGCAGTGATCGATCCATCGGTGGCACCGGCCGGAGCGAGCGCCTCCCATGCCTGACTCGCGGCGTCCCACTTGGCGATGCGATCTGCAGCGGCAATGCCGGCGAAGTTGGTGAAGGCGCCGCCCACATACACATCGTCACCATCAACCGTGATCGCCCACACGGCGCCATTGGCCAGCGGGGCACTGGTCGTGCCGAAGATAGGGTTCCAGGCCAGGTCATCAATAGAGGGTGGGCCACCCGGCGCAGCCGTCACCACGAGGGCGGCGGCGGCAAGGACGGTAGCAACTACCTGACGGGCTCGCTTCATGCGGGGGATTGTAGCGGCTCGACGTGGCGATGCGCACCACTCATCACCAGAGCTAAAGAGATCTTGCCCCGAGCCTGCCCCGGCAGCGGGGCCGTGAAGGGCCGGAGTGCTAGTTCCCGATGCAGTCGTATTTCTGCGTTACCGTCGGCGGCAACAGTGCCTCGCGGCGCAAGCAGTACAGCGGACTAAAGATCCACGACACTGGAGTTACATACGTCCACGATGAACCAGAAGCCGGGCACCACTCCCAGATCTGCCACTTCCCGTCACCGTTACGATCCTGATCAGGAGGCGGTACGGCCTTTTTACCAGTGGGCATTGCGCCACAGGATTCGGTCAGGTAATTGCTTCCCTCAACGACCCCAATCACATCCCCAGCGCTGTTGAGAACGGCGCCACCCGACGAACCGCCAGAAGAGTTCAACGTCGTAATAATGTTGTCGCGGGGCATGGTCGTTCGCCGGATTGCAGAGACGACCCCTTCTGACCAGATTGCTACTGCTTGGTCTGGCGAAGACCGGCCCTCGCCATAGAAGTAGGAGTCACCGCGTCCGGGAAACCCGAAGCTAAAGACCTCATCACCCATCTGGACTGCATCAGCGTCCGCAAGCTTCAGCGGGATCGGCATGACGTTCCCCGTAAAGGACTTGATGCAGTCGTCGAGGTTCTTGATCTGTAGGAGTGCAATGTCATGCTCGGTAGATGAGGCAACTGGTTCTACCCAGCATGGGTAGGTATTCAGCCGCTCTTCTGGCTCGGACGCGAAATATGCGCGATAGACCAGGCCGTAGCCAAGTTCTGGGTAGAGGCAGGTCTTTGATCGCGTCGGCTCAATAACGTGCTTTGCTGTGAGGATGAGATCTTCATCAATGAGAGTTCCGGACCCCGTGATAATGCCGCCACCAGTGCAGCCAATGCCACGCGCAAGCTGCTTAGGAGTTAGGCCGCTCGGGAGCTGAACGGTGATGTATACGGTTGACCGAACGAGGTCAGCCGGCCGCCAGGGCTCGTTCGGGGGTCGATAGAACGAGGCGAACAGGGCGCCGCCCACCGCAGCAACAACTGTTACTAGGACGACGATCTTCTTCCACACGGGGCGGGGCTCCTTCCGTTGCGGATCGTGCTCATTGGGTTCCGAATGACCCTCAGTTCCGCTATGGTACCCCAATGACTTCGCCCCGCCACCTTGGTGTTGCTCGCGCTTTATCGACCCTGCTGGCGATCGCCCTAGTGCTCAGCGCCTGCGGAGGCGACACCGCCGATAACAAGCCCGTTGACCTCAGCGACAGCACGCAGGTGAACGTCGTCGCCCTATTTGATCGGTCTGGCTCTACGGCTACAAAGTCTGGTGGGAATGGCAGCAGAGTTGGAATTGAGCGCGCTATTTGGCCAGCAGTGTTCTTCCCCAATCTTGGTCGAGGCTATTCGCTGAAGGTCTTGCCTATTGGGTTCTCCTCAGAGGCAAAAGCCTGGTGCGAATGGCCTGATGACCCGAAGGGGAGCGAGCAGGCAATGAGCCAAGATCCAGGTTGTCGCACGCAGCTAGAGAACATTCTTCCAAAGCCAGTTGAGGGCTTCACCTTCTTCGACAAGGCCCTGGCGCTCGCCGCTCAGCAATTAGGCACAGTCAGCGGCACCAATGTTGTCCTTCTTGTAAGTGACGGCGAATACAACCAGGCTGGCGCAGATATCAATTGTGCAGAGTCGGAAAGTTCAAAAGCGTGCATGGACCTGAAATCTGCACTTGATCAACTAAACGGGGGAAGGGCTACCGTATGCCCAATCTTCGTGAAGACCCGATCGTCAACAAAAGCGTCCGCCACAATGCAATGGATCCGAGAGCTGCAAAATCAAAATGATTCAGCAAATGAAAGCTGGACTCAGAGCAGCTGCCCAGCGAGCACGGAGATTGATCTTATCGCTGCGCCATGGCGACTCACAGAAGACTTGCTTGTTTGGTATGCAGATCTTGCAGGACTGCAGCTGCGCTCCACAACCGTTGACGGCTCTGGCCGGACGCAGAACCCGATCCGGGTACCGAATGGCGCAGCGCAAATTGCGATGATTGGACTTAAGCGTTCAAGCAGCTCAACGGTCACGTTTAGTTCCGCAGCCTGCGAGCAGGGCGCCGGAGAGACATTCAAGTCTTTCACCTACCAGCCCGTCATCTCACCTCTCCTTGACGGTGAACGCTGCGCAGGCGGCGAGATTAGCGGCTCAGGGCTTGTGCCCAACGAGAACTCGCTGTACGCCCTGTTTGTGCCAGAGAACCAAGAACTTGCTGCGTGCACCCCAAACGCTGATGGTGGTGGGACCCTCACGTTACGACCAGGCTTCGCTGCTCTACTCAAATTCAATCCACGTGTGGTGTGGGTGAGCCCGAAAGGTGAGACTGTTGATCCTGAACTCAAGCCTGAGCAACTGCTCCAAGACGGCCTGGCGCTCACCGAAGATCAGGCGTCAAAGCTAGCCTCTCTCGGTGGAGATTGGCGCATCGCATTGGATTTCACTAACAGCATTACGCAGCCTGGCAAGGGCGAATCCTACTCGTTGCTCTATGACTCTGTTCTACTCCGCAATGGTGACGCCTCGTCATATTCGGCACGCCGACCGATCAGCGCAACTCTGGATGGCGTTCCTTGTGCGCCACTTTTTGAGCGCAGTTTGCTGCAGAAGTACTGGCTACTTCTCGTCGGGCTTATTGCGCTGGCGGCACTGTTCCTTGCAAAGCGCCTCATTGACAGCCAGCGCATTGATCTTGCCGGTGACCTCGCGATTCTCGACGGTACTGGGTCCCGCAGTGTGGCGAGCAGCTCCATCAGTGGCGGCAGCCCGAGCTGGTTCAACGTTGGTGATCGCGGCAAGATTGAGCCAGGCAAGGGCGAAGATGGTAAGAACTGGCGACTACGCTGGAGGGGCGGTACGAACGTGTCGCTCGAGCCAGCCGAAGGCGAAGTGGGTGACTGGTCTGAGGGGACCGTGAAGAGCGAACGCGGACGCGGATTTATTGAGTTCAAGCGAGTCCCGCTCGTTGGAGGTTCGGAGACAAACACGGTTCGATACACACCAGAAGAGGGCACAAAGATGGGTGAGTTGATTAGCAAAGAGTTGGAGGGTCCAGAATGAGCTACAAGCATCGTTTCATGTACATCGGTCTCGGTGGAACCGGCCTTAAGGTTGGTACGGAGCTTGAGCAGCTGCTGCGCCGCCAGATCTGCGGTGCAGACGGCCGGGCCCTCGTAGGCAAGGGGAAGTTCTCCAGCTACAAGCGCGATCAACTCCCACCATTCTTCCAGTCTGTGTACATCGACTACTCACAGCAGGAGATGGCGGGCGTTCGCGACTTCTTGCGCGACCTCGACTCAACCGCCATTGACCGCACCACGTCGTTTGTCGCAACACTCTCGTCAGCTGCGGCCTATCAACACATTGCAGCGAAGCTGCGCGCAGAACACCCGGATCTCGTTAAGGACTGGTTGCCAGGACCAGACGGCGAGCCGACGCATGCGCCAATGAGCACGGGCGCGGCACAGTTCCCAACGGTTGGGCGAGCGGCGCTCTTTGACCGCCTCTCCGATGTGGGGATTGATGGCGTCTTCCGTCCAATGCAGGAGGCGTTCGCGCGCCTTGCTAACTCACAGGGCGACCTCGATGCCTACACCGATGTCGTTGGCGCAGGTAAGAAGTCGGGCCACTCGTGGGTCGTGATCTTTGTTGCCACGTCGCTCTCAGGTGGTACCGGCTCAGGCATCTTCCTTGACGTAATAAAGATCGCCACGGTCATGGCACAGCAGGCGTTCCCGGGTACGGAAGTGTTCGTGATTCCACTTATTGCGGCGCCAAGCGCCTTTAAGGATTCTGCGAGCGGCGAACAGATGCGCATGCTCAACCTTAACTTTGCCCGCGGCATTCTTGATCTGAGCGAACTCGTTGACCACTCCAACAGCAGTGACACTACGCGTGAGCGCTGGTTCCGCCAGCAGTACCCAGGGACCGAGAAGGTCGAGTACGACATCACGGCAGGCGGTGCTGCGGCACCACTGGCCACGACGTTCCTCTTCTCGCGCCCAGCCGCCTACCAAGAGGCGAAGGATCTTTGGCGCAGCATGGCGGTGTACGCCACGACGCTCGTCTCCGAAGCGGACACGGCGGTGAAGGCGGATGCCTCAGGCGATATGACGGGCTCGGCCTCGCCAGAGAGCGTCGACCGCTTCGCCTTCTTCCAGGACATCATCAACCTGCGATCAAAGAACGATGCCGAGTCGCTACGCACGCTGCATCCAACCGGCATTGGCCGTTTGAGCACGATTGAGGCGGCAACCGCCTCGCTCTCCGTGCCGGTCAAGAAGCTCTCATTCTTCTTGGCGCAGTACATGGCCCTTAAGGCCGCCGAGAGCCTGCATGAGCAGCTCCGCAGCCATCCGGAAGGGTTCTCGCAATACATCGACAGCGATGTCAACGATGCCGAAAAGGAGCAGGTGCTCCTCGACATCACGGCAAAGATGCGCAACGCCGACAAGGTGCAGGCACTCCTTACCGCGCTTGATCCGAACAAGCATGAGGGTGCGCAGTGGTTGACCGGTATGGAGCCGCTCGAAGATGCCTATAACGCGTTGACTCGCAAGACAGATCCGAAGAACCGTTCAAGCAAGCCGTGGTCAGATTTTGTGGGCATCGCACTGAACAAGTCCACCGACCAATCTGTGGCGAGCGAGGTCGAAGCCTCAGCAGAGCGACTCATTCAGGAGTCGGTCAACGCCATCTCTGTTGGCTGGGTAGAGGCGATGAAGCGTTATCAGGAGGAGGGTGGTGAAGGCCGCCTCGGGCTCCTTGAAGCGGTCGCCGTCTTGCGCATCATGATCGAGCGCAATGTGCGCGAGCGCATGGAGCAGCCTGCCTCATATCTTGCCGCGCCGACCGCGACAAAGTCTGGTCGAATTGGCAAGTACTTGGGCGGAATCGGCGCGGATGTCGCCAAGCGTGACGCCAAGAAGGTTCGCAGCTACTTCTTTGATCTTTACCGAGCAGCAGTGGTCAAGGCGTTCCAAAAGTCACAGCTTC
>JBIIGQ010000020.1:0-9663 GCA_044236365.1 Candidatus Limnocylindrus sp.
CGCTGAGGTCCTGATCGAGGCGGCGATCAGCGCCGACCCGCTCCTCGCTGGGCGCGTGGTGGTCTCAAGTGCTGGCACCTCTGACGAACATGCCGGCGAGGGCATGCATGCCAACAGCGCCGCAATCTTGAGCGCGCACGGCCTGCGAAGCACCCACCAGGCGCGCCTCTTTACCCCAACGCTGGCCGCCACCCTTGATCTGGTGCTCGCCGCCGATCAGGCCAATCTACGAAATGGGCGCACCATCATCCGCATGGCAGATCGACAACCAGAGATTCGCTTGATCAGGGATTTTGATCCAACGGCTGTCGGTCGCGATCTCGACGACCCGTGGGGATATCCCCCAGCAGAATACGAGCGTGTCGCCGCGGAGATTTCGGCGGCGATCCCCGGCCTACTCGCGGAGCTCCGCGACCGGGTCTAGCGCTACTTGAACGAGAGGATCGCGTCGACAAGGACGCGGTCAAACGCGTCCGCATCAACACCAACAGCCACATCCACGTCGGGAGTGCGTCCGCGCTGCTTCAAGCGATCCCCATACCAGTCGGTAATCGTGCGACCGCGCGCAAGGTCGCCGAGCTCAACGTCAACGGCGGCATGCACAAGCGCGAGAAGGTTCGGCACCGCAAGGTGCGCCACCGCAACCGCGTCGTGCACAGCGGAGGCTGGCCAGTCGTAACGATCCTTATGGAAGATGGCATAGAAGCGCAGTAGGTCGGCGAAAATCTTTGCCGGCAACGTCCCCGCCGCATCGAGTCGCTTCATCGCCGCTTCGCCGGTGAGGGCACGGTGCGTCGCGTCGAGGCACACCATGGTGATCGGGATCCCTGCGGCGAAGACAATCGCTGCCGCATCAGGGTCAACGTACGAATTGAACTCCGCCGATGCCGTCACATTCCCCTCGGCGATCGCGCCGCCCATCCAGCAGATGTGGGCGATCTTGGCCTTCAGCTCGGGGTGGTCCCGCAGCAAGATGGCGATGTTCGTCAGTGGGCCAAGCGGCACGAGTGCCACCGGCTCGCTCGACTCGCGCAGCAGTGTTGCAATCAGATCGACGGCGCCCGCGGCATGCTCAACACCCATTGGCTCAGGCAGCTCCGCCCCATCGAGTCCGGAGTCGCCGTGCACGTACGGTGCAACCCAGAGTGGTCGCACGAGTGGTACATCGGCACCAGCGGCAACACGCACCCCGTTTGCGCCGAGCAGGGCCAAGGTGCGGCGCAGGTTTTCGTAGGTCTTTGGCAGCGAGGCGTTGCCAGCGACGGCCGTCACACCGAGCACCTTTAGCTCCGGGCGGGCAAAGGCAACGGCGAGCGCCATCGCATCGTCGTGGCCTGGGTCACAGTCGATGATGATCGGTAGCGGCTTCGCCACGGTGCCAAGCGGCGCGCGGCGTGGCGACGGCGGGAAGGGTGTCGAAAGCGGGAGCGGATTCGGTTTCAGCTCGCTCATGGCAACTTCGAGTAGATGTCAACCATGATGTCAGCGAAACGCTGGCTGTCAATGGTGAGCCCCACGTCGCAGTTTGGCTCCAGCTTGTCGCGCTTGAGGCGGTACGGATTCGCATCGCCAATCGTGCGACCGCGCGCCGGTCCCTGCGTTGCGTCCACAACGACGTGATACCGCGAGACGCCAACAAGGTCTGGAATGGCGAAGTGCAGCACGGCGACGGCGTCGTGGATCGCCATCTTCTCACCTTGGCCCCAGGCGGCGGAACGATCGAACGAGAATTTCAGGAGCTCGGCCGCTACCTTCGCCGATGCGCCAGGGAGTGCCGCGAGGCGATCAAGGATGGTTCGGTCGAGGATTGCATGATGCGTAACGTCGAGACCGATCATGGTGATCGGTAGACCGCTGTTGAAGACGATCTCGGCGGCGGTTGGATCGGCGTAGATGTTGAACTCCGCCGACGCGGAAGAATTCCCCTCGCCTGCCGAGCCGCCCATCAGACAGATGTGCGAGATCTTCGGCGCCAAGTGCGGGTATGAGCGAATCAGCAGGGCAATGTTGGTGAGTGGGCCCACTGGGGCAATCGCGACCGGCTCTGGTGAAGCGGCCAGGATGCGCGCCATCAGGGCAACCGCACCCTCTGGCTCGGCTGTGCGCGGCGCCTTCGGTAGCTTGGTGTTGCCGAGCCCACCTTCGCCGTGCACCTCAGTGGCGCGCTCGAGTGGCCCAGCAAGCGGTCCGACCGCACCCTCGGCAACCGGCACGCCATCTGCGCCGTACAGGTGCAGCAGGCGCAGAGCATTCTCGGTGCAGTGGTGCACATCGGCATTGCCGCCCACGCTTGTCACCGCAAGAAGGTTGATCTCGGGTCGCACAACCGCGCACGCGATTGCTAACGCGTCATCAAGTCCTGGATCACTATCGATGATCAGCGGCAGTGGCTTCGCGACGGTGCCAAAGGGCGCCGTTCGCGGCGTGAGCTTCGCGTGATGAAACGTCGGCCAACCGAGTACCGACGGGTTGCTCACAGAGTCAGCGCCCTATCCCTGGTCGTACGGACGACCAGCCGATGCTGGTGCGCGCACTCGACCGATAAGGCCAGCGACCACAATGATCGTGACGATGTATGGCATCGAGAGCAGGATCTGCGGCGGGATCGAAACACCAAGCCCCGACAAGAGCGTCGTTGCTGCACTCGTCATACCGAAGATCAGTGCCGCGCCAAACGCGTAGATGGGATTCCACGCACCGAAGATCACCGCGGCAAGAGCAATAAAGCCCTGGCCAGCGCTGGTGTTGATTCCGAAACCACCAGTTCCGCTGAGTGAGATGTAGCTGCCGGCGAAGCCTGCAAGGAGGCCAGCGACCAGCATTGCGCGGTAGCGCAACTTAACGACGTCGATCCCGACCGTTCCTGCAGCGTTCGGCTGCTCCCCTGCCGCTCGCAGACGAAGTCCCCAGCGGGTGCGGTAGATCATGTAGGTGAAGAAGAGCACGAGCCCCACAGCGATGTAAAAGAACGGGCTCAGCGAGAAGAGGATCGGCCCAAGAACCGGGATGTCCGCGAGGAACGGAATCTGAATCGGCGTGATGCCGATCGGCCGGTTGAACTCACTGTACGGCTGAAGAATACGCAGGTATGCAAAGGTGGTCACGCCAAGCGCGCCGATGTTGATGACGGTGCCAGCGATGATCTGATCAACCTTGTAGCGAATGCCGAGCCAGGCGAAGAAGAGGCTGACCAGCGCACCAAAGATCGCGCCCGCTATTGGTCCTGCGATGGCGATGCCCGTGATGCTCGAGGCGATGGAGCCGATCATGGCAGCGAAGAGGAGTTTCCCCTCAACGGCAATGTTGAGGATCCCGCTGCGCTCCGAAATGATTCCGGCAAGCGCACCAATTCCAACGGGGACGGTGTACAGCAACGTGCTGGTGAAGAAGACGGTCAGATTCGCAGTCGTGCCGTCGAGAAGGCGCGCCAGAAGTGCAAAGACCAAGAGAGGAGAAACGAGGCCGATCGCAAGGCGCCACCTAAATGAGGCGCCGCGCACAAACTGCAGCGCAGCCGTCGCACCAAAACCGACGGTGACCGCGGCCCAGAGTAGAACTACCGGCACTGAGAATGGGACATCAGTTCCGCCAACCTTATCTACCCAGAATGCGAACTTCCCCTCGACTCCCACTGAGCCAGCTGTGATGGCGAGGGAGAGGAGTGTGAAGAGTGCAAAGAGCCCCGCACGAACGCGTGAGGCTACGAGCTGCTGCTGCGCATCAGCACCGTCCCCCACAGAGGTAGAGCGCTTTGCTGGGGCAGACGTGGTCGTCTTCGCGCGCGCCGCTGCAACCGGCTTCTTCTTCTTCACGCTACCTCCCTGCGTACTCACTTGGCCACCGAACGTGGGCGTCGGCGGAACGGGTTCTTCAAGATGCCAAGCGTTAGCTCTGGGGCTGCGATGAATGCGATGACGAGTGCCTGGATGAAGAGGAGCATTTCGATTGGAATGCTGGTCTGTACCTGCATCAAGCTACCGCCGTGCTGCAGAAGGCCGAACACGAGCGCGGTCGCAACCACGCCGCTCGGCCGCGTACCGCCAACGAGGGCAACGGCAATCGCAGTGAAACCAACGCTTCCAGCGATACCAGGCGATAGCTGCTTGATCGTCCCGACCGCCACAAGTGCACCACCAAGGCCAGAGATTGCCCCTGAGATCAGCATTGCTGTGATGATCGAGGTACCTGCGCCAATGCCCGCATACTTCGCAGCAGCAAGATTCAAGCCAGCGGCTCGAAGCTCAAATCCACGAGTGGACCGGAAGAGGAACCAGCTGACCGCTACGGCGGTCAGGAGCGCGATGATTACGCTGATGTCCATCCGCAGGGCCGCGATCGGCAAGATCCCTGGGAGGTCTACGAACTGACTGAGCTCCTTTGATACTGGCTGAATTCGTGGTGGCTTCTGGATGAATTCGAAGTTTGATACGAGGAAGAAGACGAACTGCCCAGCGATGAAGTTGAGCATGATCGTGGTGATCACCTCGCTCGCGCCGACGCGAGCCTTCAGATAGCCAGGAATGAACGCCCAGGCTGCTCCACCGATGATTCCAAAGATCATCACGAGGAGAATGGCAATTGGGCCTGGTGTAACGCCCGCACCAAACGCCAGGGCGGCGATGGTGCCGCCAACGGCACCCATGGTGTACTGACCAGCGCCACCAATGTTGAAGATGCCAGTGCGGAACGCCACCGATACGCCAAGCCCGACGAAGATCAGCGGCACGGAGGCAACAATGCTTTCAACGATCGGCCGTAAGGCACGTGCCCAGAGCTTGATATCGCCATTTGAGGCGAGTGCCTTGCCGATATTCTCTGGATCACCGAACGCTCCGCGGAAGAGGGCGCTGTAGGCGGTTGCTGCTCGGCCAATGCCGAGGCTCAGCGCCCCAATCGGATCAGAGAGAAGTCCGCCGAGCACTTCAATGTCGGTGAAGATGATGAAGAGCGCGCCAACGAGCAGCGCTACTGAGATCGAAAGTGCTGGCACGCGAATCTTCGATCCGAACTTCTTCAAGCCGTTCACTTGGTGATACCTCCCATGAGGAGGCCGACCCGCTCACGCGTCGCCTCTTTGGCATCCAGAATTCCTACGATACGACCCTCGTACATCACAGCGACGCGATCGCCAAGCGCCAACACTTCATCAAGCTCAGTGCTCACAATCAACACGGCTGCGCCAGCATCGCGCTGCTCCACGATGCGGCGGTGGATGTATTCAATCGAGCCGACGTCCAGTCCGCGCGTTGGCTGTGCAGCAATGACCAAACGGACATTGCGGCTGAACTCGCGCGCAACGATCACCTTCTGCTGGTTGCCGCCAGAGAGCGACGCGATGTCGGTGTTGATAGATGGGGTGCGTACGTCAAAGTCCTTGACCGCCTGCTCGGTTGCCGCGGCGATCGCCTTGCGATTCAGCAGGCCGTTCTTGCTGTACTGCGGCAGGTGGTACGTGTTCAAGATGTAGTTTTCTGCAATGGTCATGCCCTTGACCATCCCGTCACGATTTCGATCTTCAGGAATATGTGCAACTCCTGCCATCGCGATCTCGCGTGGCGAACCTGTATGCAGTGGCTTCTTCTCAAGGGCAACGGTGCCTGAGTCAACGAGCCGCAAGCCGGTCAAGGCTTCTACGAGCTCGGTTTGACCATTCCCCTGAACACCCGCAACGGCAAGGATCTCGCCGCTCCGAACCTCAAAGGTGGCGTTGTTCACGGCGAGTCCGCCCGCGTCATTCAGGACATTGAGTCCCTTCACCTGCAGGATTGGCTCGGCGACCTTTGACTTTGAACGGCTGACGGTGAGCTGCACCTCGCGCCCCACCATCATCTCTGCGAGCTTGGCGGCGGTTGCCTTCTTCGGAGTCGTCTCTCCTGCAACTGCGCCGCGGCGCAGCACGGTGATCTTGTCGGCTACGGCAATCACCTCATTCAGCTTGTGGGTGATGAAGATGACAGAGGTGCCGCCCTTTGCAAGGCCACGGATGATGTCGAAGAGCTCCTCGGTCTCCTGTGGGGTGAGCACGGCCGATGGCTCATCAAGGACCAGGATGTCGCTCTTGCGATAGAGCGCCTTCAGGATCTCAACGCGCTGGCGAACGCCAACGGGGAGTGATTCAATCTTCGCGTCTGGATCAACATGGAGGCCGTGCTTCTTTGAGAGCTCAACGACCTGCGCGCGCGCAGTGGCTCGATCAAAGCTGCCAAGCGGGCCCTTGGTTGGCTCGTTGCCGAGGACAACCGACTCAGTGACGTCGAAGACGGGGACGAGCATGAAGTGCTGATGCACCATGCCGATGCCGGCATCAATAGCCTGGGCAGGATCGCGGAAGATGCGCTCCTTGCCATCAATCAGAATCTTGCCGGAGTCGGGTCGATAGAGACCCGAGAGGATGTTCATGAGGGTGGTCTTCCCTGCGCCGTTCTCACCGAGAAGGCCGAGAACCTGACCCTTATCAACGGAGATGGAGATGCGGTCGTTCGCCAGAACACCAGGGAACTGCTTCGTAATCTTCTGCAGTTCAAGCCTCATGCGACGCATACCCTCCCTACTCTGCCACTGCTTTCCGAGAGATACTCTTCCGCCCGGATGCCGAAGCACCCGGGCGGAGAGCGACTACTTCACCGCCGAAGCGATGGAGAAGTACTTACTTCTTTGCCCAATCGGCAACAACAACTGTGCCGGCAATGATCTCAGCCTGAAGGGCCTCGACCTCTGCCTTGAGCTCAGCGGTTACGAGCGAACCGAACGTGGCGGTCCAAGCCGACTCAGTGCGATCAAGCGTGGCGATCTGAACGCCACCGTTCTTGAGCGTACCGATGTAGTTGGTGCCACCCTTCTTGCCTGCGTAGTTGTCGTTCACTGCCGTGATCACTGCAGCACCGATGTTCTTCTGTGCTGAGGTCAGGAGCGTTCCACAATACTCAGGAAGGCTGACGCACTGGTCAAGGTCCACACCGACCGAATACTTGCCTGCATCAAGCATTGCCTGATACGTGCCGTTGCCCGTGGTGCCCGCAACTGCGTGCACAACGTCTGCGCTCTGGCCCATGAAGGCCTCTGCGGTCGTCTTACCAAAGAGCACGTCGTTGAACGGCGCGGTCGCTGGGTTGAACGTACCGGTCTTGGCTACTGGATCCCAGCCCAAGACTTCAGTTGCAACGCCCTTCTTGTCGGCGTAGTACTTGGCGCCGGCGACCCAGCCATCCATGAACTTGGTTACGCCTGGGTACGGTGCTCCACCGTAGGTGGCGATGACGTTGGTCTTCGAGATGGCAGCTGCCAAGTAGGCGGCAAGCATCGAAGCCTCGTCGATCTGGAAGTCGATACCGGTGAAGTTCGCCGGAATCGTGCCATCCTCGAGTGCCCAGGTTGCGTCAACCCAGCCGAATGAAATGTCTGCATTGGCTGTGTCGAGCGCGGCTGCCTGCAGGGCGGTGCCCTGGTTGTAGCCGACTGCGATCACGGTATTGCAGTTCTGGTCGATCAACTGCTGAATGTTCGGCGCGTACGACGAATCATCAACAGCGGTCGTGTAGGCCGTCTCAAACCCTTCAGCCTTGAGTGCCTCGAGGCCCTCGTAGGCTGACTGGTTGAAGTTCTTGTCGGCAGGTCCACCCGTGTCCAACGAGAGGCATGCCTTGTAATCGGACTTCCCGGCATCGACGGAAGCTGACGGCGAAGCCGTCGAGCCACCGCACGCTGCGGCGAGAAGAGCGAGAACGGTGAGGAGCGCGAACATTCGCGTCTTCATATGTATGTAGCCCTCCGCTATTTCCTTTTGCCCAGACGCGCACGGCGCCGAGCGGGTCAGCCATTCGCTGACCGTGGCGGCATTGTGCCTCATAACGCCTCGGCATGCGCACGCATTGCAATTGGGTAGCGAGAGAAGGTTGCGGCTCTGTTACATACCCCGTTGCGATAGCCACGTTTCTAGGGCGTTTCTGAGACGGACTTTGGTTCCCTGCTCAGCGAAGGCGAAGTCGTAGCCGGTTCGCGCCAGGTCGATCAGGTCTGCAACGGGGAGCCCCAGCCGACGATGCACATGGAGGTACTCCTCTGAGAGGGTGACGTCGCTCACCACCAGGTCGTCGGTGTTGAGGGTGATCGGCACACCGCGACGGCGGAGTTCGGCGATTGGAAAATCACCGTAGCCCGCGACGATGGCGGCCTGCGTGTTGCTCGTCGGGCAGAGGTCAAGCGAAACGTTGCGCGCCGCAAGCTCAGCACAGAGCGCTAGATCATCAACGGCGACGCCACCATGAGCGATCCGCGCCGGCTGCACCTCGAGGGCGCGACGCACCTGCGCAGCACCGCCCCACTCCCCCGCATGGAGGGTGATCGCGAGTCCGCCGTTGCGCGCGATGCCGAACGACTCTTTGAATGTGAGCGGGTCAGGGAAGGCGGCCTCGCGCCCCGCAAGATCAAACGCCACTACGCCAAGGTCCCGGGCGGCAACTGCCGCCGTTGCGAGGTTGCGATTCTCTTCCAGCGAATGGGAGCGGAGGGCGGTGATGATGAGGCGCACCTCAGTGCCGGTTTCTGCGGCTGCGCGTCGTGCGCCCGCCGCAACGGCGGCGATCACTTGCGACTGCGTCAGTCCCTTTGCGGTGTGGAGGTGTGGGCCCCAGCGCATCTCAAGGTAGGCAACGTTCTCTGCCGCCTTGGCGCGCACCAACTGCTCGGCGGCGCGATCGAGCGCCTCGGCATCTTGTAGGAGGGCGATCGGCAGGTCGAATGCGCGCAGCAGGTCGGCCTGATCGGCGCAGCGCTCCGGAGCGACGAGGGCGGCGCGCATGCCTGCCCAATCTCGCGGGGCATCAACGTTGCGCGTTGCGGCGAGTTCGAGTGCTAAAGCGGGATCAAGCGAGCCGTCAAGATGGAGGTGTAGCTCGGGCTTCGGCATCTCAAAGAAGAGGCGACGAGCATCGTCGGCGCGCTGGAACTCCACGGCTCCCCTCCCCATCTACTGTTCCGCAGGTTGCACACCCGCGTGCGCATCTCAGCGAGAGAGAGGATACTCCCCCGTATGACCTCGTCACTGCCAGTTGCGACAGATTCACGAGCGCTCGGAGCCTGGCTCCGTGACGCGACGCCGGTCGACCGCATCGGCATCGAGGAGCGCGTCGCCACCCTGAAGACGCGCTCGATCAAGAAGTCCTCCAAGGTGTGGGCACTCCGCCTTGCACTGGGCATGTGCGATATCACCACTCTTGAAGGGAAAGACACCCCGGGGAAGATTCGCCAGCTAGCAACGAAGGCGATGCGCCCGCTCCCTGGCGATGCCTCAATGCCCTCGGTCGCGGCGCTCTGCTGCTACCCCGACCTGGTCGGCGTGGCGAAAGAGGCGCTCAAGGGGAGCAGCGTCAAGGTTGCCGCTGTCGCCACGGCATTCCCGAGCGGCCGCTCGTGGATTGACCTGAAGATTGCTGAGACGAAGTACGCCGTTGCCGCTGGCGCCGACGAAATTGACATGGTGATCGACCGCGGTGCCTTCCTGGCTGGCGATTACGCCAAGGTGTGGGACGAGATCGTCGCGGTGAAAGAGGCCTGCGGCCCTGCGCACCTAAAGGTCATTCTTGAGACGGGCGAGCTCGGCACCTACGACGACGTACGACGCGCCTCTGCACTCGCGATTGCCGCAGGTGGCGACTTCATCAAGAC
>JBIIGQ010000021.1:0-9220 GCA_044236365.1 Candidatus Limnocylindrus sp.
GCCGTGCCGAGGTCAATGCCGATGTCGCGGGAGAAGAGGTTATAGATTCGGTCAAGCATGGCGCGATGGTAGCACCCACCCCGCAGACCCCCACCCTCCCCCTATGGCGCCTCGGCGCCCCAGATCGTGGGCTGCTTTGAACGAATGCTCACCCAGCGACCGTGGCCGATCACCAGGTGGTCAAGGAACTCAATATCGAGTAGCCGGGCGGCAGCGAGGAGTTCACTCGTGAGGCGGAGGTCTTCGTCTGAGGGCTCAGGGTCGCCGCTCGGATGGTTGTGGACCGCAGTGAAGCCGACGCCATGCGCCTCGAGGACCGGTCGCAGCAGCTCGCCGATGCGCACGCTCGTGCCGGTCGCGGTGCCCGTATACACATGACGCAGGTCGAGCAGTCCATTGCGACCGTCGACGATGGCAATGTGGAGCTGCTCTTGTGCCGACCGGCCGAAGATCGGCTGGGCGATTGCGGCGAGGTCCGCTGGAGCCTGCACACGGGTGCGCTCCGCCGGCCACCACGCGGTTAGGTCACCTGCTGCGGACACGGTGCGAGCGACGAGCTCGGCGGTGTGACTCGGCACGCCAGCGCGCAGCAACCTGCTGGCGACGTTCCCTTGGATGAGCCCCTCTGGTCCTTCGACGAGGGCAACTAGGTCGCTTGCCGAATGTGTTGCGCCGCTATGGGAGAGCAACGTATCGAGCGCACTGATGAACCGCTGATCACGTTCGCGCTGCTCTGGGCTTGTATCGCCCGGTACGGCCACTATGAGGGCGAGACTCATTGAACCTCCACGACGTAGATCGAGCGGCCGAAGTTGGCACCTCCGGCAGAGCGGCGAGCCCGCCGTTTTCCCGCCACCCTACCGAAGGCGAGTGCATCCTCTCGCGCGTTACGTATCGAGCGCGTACGGGCTTAGCAGTGCTACGAGAGGGCGACGATCGCAACGATGGCAAGGTTGTACGCAGAGTGCAGGGCGATCGCCGCGAGAAGTGATCGACGCCGCATCCAGAGCCATCCGAGGGCGATCCCGAGCGGAAGGCGCACGACGAATGCAACAGCAGCGACGCCTGCGGCATCACCAACTGAGGTGCCACCAACCGTGAGTGTGTGCGCAAACGCAAACACGATTGAAGAGAAGAGGATCGCTCGGCGGGCGGACGATTGCCGCGCCCATGCCTGCGCGATCACTCCGCGGTAGAGGAGCTCCTCACCAATCGGTGCGATGAGCCCCGCGGTCAGCGCATTTGCCGCTAGGTCGACCGCGCTCAACGTTGGGGGCAAGACTGCTGGAGCGCTTAGCCCGGTGCCGTTCATGACAAGGGTCGCGAAGATCCCTGCAGCGCTCAGGATTGGGAGTGCGAGAGCCACCCCCCAGAAGAGATCGCCAGCGAGGCCGCCGCGGCGGTCAGGCGGCGGCAGCGTGCTCGGTGATGCGGCAGGTGTCGCAACAAGTAGATCACGCCAGCGCACCGCACCGCTACCAACCACCACAAGTCCAATGATCAGCACCGTTGCGAGGTTCGACACGGTCGCCAGAGCGAGGGTGCCGAGTGGCGTCGTCAGTGCCGCTGCGGCGCCAACCGCGGAGAGAAGGGCGGCAATAAGGATCTGCGCCAAGAGCGCCCACGTGATCGCCGTCCAAAAGATGGCGAGTGGACCTGGTCCGCGCCACCCCGCTTCGGGAGTATCGACACGTCGCTGCAGCGCGGAGGCGCCAGAGAGGGCGATGCCACCGATGCCAATGAAGAAGAGCCCAAGGATTGCCAGGCCAACCCCAGCACCGGCAATACCGGCGACGAGCGCCGCTGAACCAACGACCGCGAAGAATAGCCCGATGACGTAGAGCGCTGGCGCCTCACGCCCCGCGAGTTGCAACAACCCAGGGCGCGGCGCCATGCTCATTTGCTCGCGACTACGGCGCGCTGTTCTCCGTCAGTGCCGCAAGCTCTTTCAGTACCGCCTGCAGCTCTGCGATGCGCACACCGTACGTAGCAAAGTCTCCCGACTTCAGCGCCGTCTGTGCCTGCTCAAAGAGCGTTGAGGCCTTCGTGACAAGACCAGCGACATCCGTTGGATTCGTTCCGCCGCCCGGATCGATCACGCCGCCACCGACGAGGAGATTCAACGCTTCAGAGAGCGTGTCGCCCCACACCACCTTGGTTGACGTTGCCGCAACAATCTTCTGGAACTCGGGGAACAGGCTCGAAGTGGACTGTAGATAGACCGGCTGCAGGTACACGACCGTTCCGCCGATCGGCGTCACGATGAGATTCCCGCGCGTGACGGTCGAACCCGACTGATCCCACAGCGTCGTTTGTGAAGCGATGATTGGGTCCGCATCAATGCGGGCACCAACCTGACTTGGACCGAAGACCGACGTGTCCTTCGGGAAGCGGTAGCTCACGATCTGACCGTAGTTGTCGCCATCGTTGCGCGCTGCAACCCAGGCGATCATGTTCGGTCGGCTGGTTGGTACGAGCGGCTGGATCAGGGTGAACTCCGTGCCAGTCTCGCCAGGTAGACGCACCCGAACGAAGTAAGACTCCCCAGCCAGTGATTGTGAACCAGCCGATGACTCAGGCACTGTCCACACGTCGTCCTGACGGTAGAAGGTCTGAGGATCGGTGACGTGATACCTCGCGTAGATACGCGTGGCGACGTCAAACCCATCGGCACCTACTCGCAGATGCGCCCGCAGATCGGCTGGCATCGTGTCGAGCGGCTGAAGGAGGTCTGGGAAGACCTTTGACCACGCCTGTGCGATTGGATCCTTGGCATCGGCCAAGTAGAGCTCGGTCTTGCCCGTATAGAGGTCAACCGTTGCCTTCACGCTGTTGCGCAGGTAGTTGACCCTGCTCCCCTCTGCTGGATTGGCATTCGGGAAGTAGCTGCTGGTGGTGTAGCCGTCAGCGACGAAGCTGAGTCCACCGTCGTCGCGAATCACGAGGTATGGATCGGAGTCCCACGTGACAAATGGCGCGAGGGCCGTGATTCGCTCACTCACCGTTCGACGCCAGAGCAGCTGGCTGTCGGCGGTGATCTGGTCGCTGATCAAGAGGTTCAGGTCGCCGAGTCGCGCGGCAAAGAGGAGACGATCAAAGAAGGTGTCCAGCGAGATTCCAGAGGTGCCGCTCCACTTGGTTGTCGCATCACCCGTGCCACCTGATCCGCTGGCATCATCACCAATGGGGTAGTCGAACTCTTCGGTCTTGGCCCCGACGATTACCCAGTCAGTGTCAAGCTCGCCGAAGTAGATGCGTGGCTCGGTCACCACCGGAGCTCCACCACTGGAAACAGGTGGGATATCGCGAATGATCAGCTGTGGAAGTCCGCCGCTCGCCACACCGGCGACAGGAACCATGGCGACACCGATGCCGTGGGTATAGGCGATACGCCGATTCACCCAGGTGGCCGACTGAAGGGCGCGCTCGGGGTTCAGCTCTCGTGCCGAGAGCATCACCAGCCTCTGCTTCCCATCGATCATGTATCGGTCTACATCGACGTCGGAGAAGTTGTAGTACTGGCGGACCGTCTGGAGCTGGTCCAGCGTCTGCTGCAGCGGACGGTAGTCCCAGAGGCGCGCGTCGGCAAACGACTCAGCATTTTCAGCAATCGCCTCGAGTGTGAGTTCGTCAGCGCCGTCGTATTGGCGCTCCGTCCATCCATCAAGGCCGAAGGCCAGCCTCGTCATGCGAATGTTGTTGGCGATGTACGGCTCCTCAAGCGCGTACTCATTTGGGGAGACCTGGAAACGCTGAACAAACTCTGGATAGAGGCCGGTCAGCACAGCCGATGCGCCGAACCAGATGGTCACGGTCAGCACAAGTGGCCACGTTGAACGTGTCACAGCGGCGCCGACCAAGAAGGCGGCGGCAATTGCTGCGATCACCGTAAGTACGTCGAGGCCAGGGATGCGCGCCATGGCGTCGGTGTACGAGACTCCGGTGGCAACGCCGTTCTGTGAGAAGACCAGTTCAAGTTTGTCGAGCTGGTAGCCGTAGGCGGTGACTAGGAGGATTGCACCAACGAGTAGCGCGAGGTGGAGGCGCGGCAGGGTGCCAACGCCGCCGAGGCCACGGGCGCCGAGTGCTGGAAGGTAGCGGAGTGCGGCCAGCACCGTTGCGCCACCGAGCAACAGGATCCCAAGACCCTGCGCAAGGCGCAGGACTGGGAGGCTGAAGAGGTAGAACGAGATGTCGCGACCGAAGATTGGATCAACGGCTGACCCGTCAGCGGCGTATGGCACCGCGTTCTGCCAGAGGGAGATCTGCTCCCAGTTGGCGGCAACTTGTGCGCCAACGAGTAGCGCGACAACGACCGCACCAATCCGTAGTGCGCCGTTGCCGATCGTGGCGCCGGCGCTACGCACAGCGCCATCACCGTCGGCGCCGAAGAGTCCGCGCAGTGCGTCAACAATCCCTTCGGGTTGCAAATTGCCGCTGTCATCAAGGAGCGGTGTTCGCGGCTCACGTGGTGCGTCAGAGCTTGTTGCAGGACCAGTCGGAGTACTGCCAAGGCGTCGGGCGATGAGCCCCGCCACAAAGAGGCTCACCAAAAGGAGCGTGAGTGCAGCAAGTGTTCCGCCAACGAAGAGTCCACCCTGCAGCTGCAGGCGCTGCCAGTAGAGGGCGCCTGCGCCGAGCGAATCAAACCAGCGCGCATCAGTGAGGAGCGCGATGATCGGGCCGGCAACCAAGACGAGCACAAGAAGGGTCGGTAAGAAGAGCGTACGGAAGCCGAGCTTGAAGGCCGGTCGCTGCCCACTTGGCGCACTGCCGCCGGGGCGACGTGCGCGAGTACGCGATGCGGGGGCGTCGGATTCAGGTTCGGACGCGTTCGCCTCAGGGGTGCCGTTGCCGCGTCGGCGCTCTAGCTCTTCAAGGAAATCCTTAAACGGATCACTCATGATCGAACCCCCCTTCAACTATGGTGCGTCAGGGTCGGTGCGCGACCTCGATCGCACGGGTGAAAGCGTCGAGTGCCGCCTCAGCAACCTTCGCCTCTGTCATCGTAGCGACTCGCATCGGATCCCACTTTGCAGCCACTTGGAGCACCAGGGGGCGGCGCCAGGGCTCGTTTACATCGGCCAGATCGCCCAGGAGTCGCAACTTGAGGCAGGAGCGCCCCTCCTCAACGGCAAGGAGGTCACCGAGCCCGTTGGTCATTAGCTCTCCCAGGCGCTGGAGCGGGGGCGTTGGCGGGGGGCCAGCGATCGGAGCGACCTCGCGACAACTCACGACACCAGCCTCGTCCTCCGCCCACATCATGCCAATCCACCAGCCGTCGGGCATGGTCGTTGGCGTGCTCATCCCGGTGTGCACTGTGGCCTCGGGTCGCCCTTCGAGAAGGATCGGCTTCACCTTCAGGTAGCTCGCCCCCGGTGAGGGGAGGCGCTCAGGGCCGCTCGTCACTCCCACTCAATCGTGGCGGGCGGCTTGGAGGTGACGTCGTACACCACACGTGTCACGCCGGGAACCTCATTGACGATGCGCGCCGAGATGCGTTCGATTAGGTCATACGGAAGGCGCGCCCAATCAGCGGTCATCCCGTCTTCACTGGTTACTGCACGCATTGCGAGCACATTCCCGTAGGTGCGCCCGTCGCCCATTACCCCAACAGAGCGCATCGGCGTGAGCACAGCGAATGACTGCCAGATGCTGCGATAGAGCCCGGCCTTCTTGATCTCGTCGACTACGATCCAGTCCGCCTCGCGCAGCGTGTCGAGCCGCTCCTTCGTCACGTCACCAAGAATGCGGATCGCAAGGCCTGGCCCAGGGAACGGTTGTCGCAGCACAACAGACTCGGGTAGGCCAAGCTCTAGGCCGACCGCGCGGACTTCATCCTTAAAGAGAGAGCGCAGCGGCTCAACAAGTTTGAACTTCAAGTCATCGGGGAGGCCGCCAACGTTGTGATGGGTCTTGATCTTCTGGGCGGCCTTCGTCTCTTTTGATGTTGACTCGATCACATCAGGGTAGAGGGTGCCCTGCGCCAAGAATTTGAATTCACCGAGCTTCGTCGACTCCTCTTCAAAGACGCGAATGAATTCGCGACCGATGATCTTGCGCTTCTCCTCCGGATCCACCACACCGCTCAGTGCGCCGAGGAAGCGCTCCTCCGCGTCAACCATGTGAATCGTCATGCCGAGCGTATTTGCGAAGACCTCGCGAAGGAGATCGGATTCGCGCTTGCGCATGAGGCCGTGATCAACATAAACACAGACGAGTCGATCGCCGATGGCTCGGTGGATCAGCGCGGCTGCAACGGCGGAGTCGACCCCGCCCGAAAGGGCGCAGAGCACGCGGTCCGTTGGGCCCACCTGTGTGGCAATGGCAGCAATCGCATCTTCGGCAACACGCCCAGGGGTCCAGTTGGCTGGAGCCTTGGCAATGTCGTAGACGAAGTTGCGCAACAGACGCTTCCCGCCAGGCGTATGCACCACCTCAGGATGGAACTGAATCCCCCACAAGTTACGGGTTGCGTCGGCGAGGGCGGCGAACGGGGTGGAGTCGGTATCGGCGATTGGCGTGAAACCAGTTGGTGCCTTGGTGATGGAGTCGCCATGGCTCATCCAAACGCGGGCGATTCCCCCGTCACCTGCGACACCAGCGAGCAGCGGATTGGACTCGTCGCCGATACGAATGTCGGCGGGGCCGTACTCACGCCGAGATGAAGGGCCAACCTCACCACCAAGCTGCTGCGCCATCAACTGCACGCCGTAGCAGATGCCCAAGATCGGTAGGCCGCTCTCCCAGAGGGCGGGGTCTGGCTTCGGGCCGTCGTTGTCGTAGACCGAGCTCGGGCTGCCGCTCAAGATGATGCCGGCGGGATTGCGCGCAATGATCTCGCTCAGTGGGGTATCGAAGGCGATCAGCTCCGAGTGCACGTTCAACTCACGCACACGGCGCGCGATGAGCTGCGCAAACTGACTGCCGAAATCGAGAACGAGGATGCCCCCCTGCGTTGGGGTCACGGCGCCGTTAGCGCCCACGCTGCCAGCTCTTCCCTTCGGTCGCTGCGGCCGGGGCGTAGATCACCTCCACATCACGGAAGCCCTTCACGTTCTGCACACCGAGGGCAGCGGCCGACTGGCGCACCGCTCCTGCGAGATTCTCGCTGCCATCGGTCACGTGCGATGGCCCGTGCAGGATCTGCTTCATGCTCCCGACCGTGCCAACGTTGATGCGGGTGCCGCGTGGCAACGTTGGCGAGGGTGCCGCCATCCCCCAGTTGAATCCGCCGCCCGGCGCTTCGCTACCGCGAGCAAGCGGTGAGCCGATCATCACAGCGTCGGCGCCAACGGCGAGCGCCTTGGCAATCTCACCTCCCTTGCGAATGCCACCATCTGCGACGACGGGCACATAGCGACCAGTAGCGGCGAAGAAGGCATCGCGTGCAGCGGCAACGTCACTGACGGCGGTCACCTGCGGCACGCCGATCCCAAGGACCTCGCGCGTGGTGCAGGCGTTCCCTGGCCCCACGCCAACGAAGACGGCGGCGGCGCCCTGCTCCATGAGCGCATAGGCGGCTTCTGCGTTTGTGGTGTTTCCAATCGCGACGGGCATGCCGGCACGCTTCACAAATTCCGAAAGCTCTAGCGGTGCGTAGCCTGAGGCGATGTGTCGCGCGGAGGAAACCTGGCTCTGAATGAGCAGCAGATCAACATCTGCGCCAATCAGTGCGTCGGCATACTTCCCCACCGCTTGTGGTGTTGCCGCAATCGCAACGGGCGCGCCCGCGGCGCGCATCTCAGCAATGCGACGGGCAATCAGCTCTGGGCGAACTGGCGCAGCATAGAGATCAGCAAAGGTGGTCTGCACCTTATCGGCAGTCGCCGAAATGATCGTGGCGTACTGGGCCGCGGGATCTTCGTAGCGGAACCAGAGCCCCTCAAGGTTGATAAAGGCCAGTGAGCCGAGCCCGCGCAGTACCCCGGCCGTTGTGGGTGAGACAACCGCATCCATCGCCGAAGCGATGATCGGCTCAGTGAGCGGGATGCCGCAAAACTCTTGCGTAAGGTCAACGTCGGCGGGATCAATGGTGTCGGTGCCAGGGGCGAGCGAGATGTCATCAAACCCGAATGCGGGTCGCAGGGTGTCGATCTTGGAGATGAATGGGCCACTCATTGACGGAGTGTAGCGAGGCCAACGGCAGAGGCGATTTCATCCGCAAGCTCACCCTTCGGGCGGCGGGCATCGAAGGTGCGCCAGCGTGCAGGCTCCGCGGCGGCCAACGCGCGGAAGCCATCGGCGACGCGCGTATGGAAGGCAGCGTCAAACCCTTCCTCGAAGCGCGTGCGGCCGTCGCCCGACTTACGGGCGAGCCCCTCCTCGGCGGGAAGGTCCAAGAGCACGGTCAGGTCTGGCGTTAGCCCTGCAGTGGCGAAGCTGATCACCGCACGTAGCTCGTCGAGTGGGAGTCCGCTGCCGTACCCCTGATACGCAAGTGTGGAGTCGGCGAAGCGATCGGCGATGACGGTGGTGCCACGCGCCAGTGCGGGGCGGATCACTTCAGCGACAAGCTGCGAACGCGAGGCATTAAAGAGGAGTGCGTCAGCGCGTGGGTTGATCTCCACGGTGCCACCCTCGCCGAGGAGGAGTGCGCGGATGCGCTCCCCCGCCGGTGTGCCACCCGGCTCGCGAACGGTCAGCACCTCGCGACCCGCTGCGCGAAGCCGCTCCGCCAAGAGGGCAATTTGGGTGGATTTCCCTGATCCGTCTGGTCCTTCAAAGGTGATGAACATCGCGGGCTAGCGACGACGACGAGGGGTGCTTGAGGAGCGACCCTGGGGTTCAAGTCGAACGCGTCGATGTGGATCGCGGCCACGCGAACTGCTGGTGACACCTGCATCGCCGGCGAGTTGGTGCTGTAGCCGACGAATGTAGGCGCTCTGTGGCGCAAGCTCGACTGGATGCTGTGTGCGCTGCACCTCGTCAATCCCCATCTTCGCCTCGCGCATTGCAATCTCACGCGGGTCGTGAGGCAGCTGGTAGATGTCAAGGAGTGCGCGCTCCATCTGCTCAGAGGCGTTGCTCTTCAACACATGCACCGGTACGCCGCGTCGCTCAGCATCCACAATCGGCGTGCCGCGCTGCTTAAACTCATTGCGAATCGTCACCACGGCATCAGCGTCATCGGCGGTGCGAGCTGTAGTTGCAGGGAGTCCAAGTTCGCGAATCGCCGCCTCAAGCTTCTTGCGCGAGATGCCGTGTGCCAAGACACGCA
>JBIIGQ010000003.1:0-29796 GCA_044236365.1 Candidatus Limnocylindrus sp.
TTAGCACCACCATTTTTCGCGAAAAGGTTTTGGGTGAACGCACGTAGCCGGCTACGTGCACCAGCTACCGGCCGAGCTACAGCCCCGAGTAGGTGTGGAGGCCAGTGAACCAGAGGTTCCCGGAGTAAGTCAGCAGCACCGCGATAAAGCCGATCACCAAGAGGAGGGCGGCGGGTCGACCCTGCCAGCCGCGCTGGCTGCGGGCGTGCAGGTAGACGGCGTAGATCAGCCAGGTCGCGAGGGCCGACGTCTCCTTTGGGTCCCAGCCCCAGAAGCGACTCCAGGCGATGGAGGCCCAGATCGACCCAAGGATGAGCATTCCGGCAAAGAGCGGGAAGGCAACAGTGACGGCGCGGAAGGCAACCAGATCGAGGCGCTTTGCGGGCGGCAGCCAACTGTATCGATCGGTGTCGCCTTGGAGTAAGTAGGCGACACCTGCCGCGAAGGCGAAGGCGAAGATGCCGTAGCTCAGCATCGCCATGCCGACATGGATGGTGAGCAGCAGTGGATGTTGCAGTGCGGGCACCAAGTCAACTACCGCATTCGGCAGTGTTGCCGCATAGGCGAGTAGTGCAAGCGCGATGCCGTAGGCGATGGTGCTGAGTGCGGTGAATCGCTGCTTGCGATCAAAGACGATCGCTGCAGCGCAAATGCCGAAGGCGAACGAGATCGTGAACTCGTAGAGGTTCCCCCATGGCCCGCGGCCGACGACGATGGCGCGTGTGATGAGCGCTACGCCCAGTGATCCGGTTGCGATGACGGCGAGTGCCGCTGCGATCGAACTGATCGGGCTCGACGATTCAGCGGGGGTTGGCGCGCCACCATCGAGTTGCTCAGCGAGGTTGCCGCGCATTGATGCTGCAGCGGTCGCGAGTCGTGGCGTAACGGCGCGGTCGCCTTGAGCTACCAGGACAAGGTGCACGACATAGAGGGCGAAGGCGCCGACGAGGGCAATGGCTCCAACGACGACGAGGTAGAAGGAGAGGGTTGCCACTTAGGCGCGAGCCGCGCCGCCAGGAGGCGGTGCAGCGGGGCGCTCCAAGGCGATCGGCGTTCGGGCTCGGAGCTCAAGGCCGCAGGCGTCGCAGGTGCTGCGCTCTGCGATACGAACCGCGAGACAACTGGGGCAGGCGATCAGGAGCAGCTCGCCGCGAAGCGAGCGGGTGCTCCCATTTGGATAGATCGCCGCCTCACTGGCGGCATAGGGGCGCCCGGCGGGGAACTGCGGTCGCCCATCGACACCAATCGGGGCGGGGGTGGGGAGAGGTGCGCCAACCTTCAGCTGCGCGCCACGCTTGGTGATGCCGACTAGTGTCCAGATGCCACCTGTGGAGAGGAGCCAAAGCAGCACAAGCGGGGCGATAAAGAGTGGGAGGAGCCCGATCAGGGCGGCCCAGTCCGGCGTCACAAGGGCGGGGACGAACGTGCTGATCCAGGCGAAGAACTCGGCAATACCTGCGGCAATCTCGCTCATGCTTTGATCCTAGCGGGGGCGCGGCGGACGCGTTGCGGGGCCGCGTTTTGCGGTCGCCCCGCGCCCTGGTCGCCAGCGTCGCTCGGAGTCACCCTCATCTTTGTTCGGCGCGGCACGGCGTGGGCCAGATCCGCCGATGCTTGGCGGGCGCCCGCCGCTTCCGGCGAGTGGGGCGCGTGGTGGGCCGCCAATGGCGTCGCGGAAGTAGCGGGCGCTGACCACGGAGGTACCGAGCGCCGTGCACCGTGCGGCAAGACCGCGGTCATCAGTAATGACAACGATGCGGTCAGCTGAGCCAGGATCGGGTGCGCCAATCGCCTCGACGATCTTGTCGTCAGCGGAACGCGCCCCACCATCGCGGAAGACCTCGATCGCGACCCCGGGGGTAATGGTCCGGCGCAGCGTCGCCTCGAGGTTGTTGAGGCGCCCCTCATCTCGGCCACCGACGAGGTTGTTGCCGTCCACCAGCAGGCGCTTCGCGTTGCGTAGGGTGACGCGCTCCTGATCTACCATCGCCGCATGCTCCTTTGTGTTGATCTTGACGGGGTTGTCTACCGCGGCAGCGAGCCGGTGCCCGGTGTCGGCTCGCTCCTCACGGAACGCGTTGCCGGTGGCGATCGCGTGATCTACGTCACCAACAACAGTTTCCTGCGCCGCGTTGAGTATCGCTCACGCATCGAGGCGTGTGGTGCACCGCTCTCAACACACGGCATCGTCACTGCCGCATCGGCCGTGGCGCAGCACTTTGTCGACAAGGGGTATCGCCACATCTTGGTCTACGGGGCAGAGGGTCTCGCCGCCGAGCTGCGCGACGCTGGGCTCGACGCGTGCCGCACCGCCGAGTTCGATGGGCCAGAGTCGCTGGCCGTGTGGGGGGTTGATGCCGTGACGGTGGGCCTCGACCGCGAGGCCGATTGGCACGACCTCGCCGTTGCTACCGACGCGGTGCGCGCCGGTGCCCCACTGATCGTGCCGAACCGCGACGCCAACTACCCCGATCCGGGTCGGCTGGTGCCAGGCACTGGTGCCGCCGTCGCGGCGCTGGAGGCGGCGACTGGGGTGCGCGCGACCGCGATCGGTAAGCCAGCCCCCGATCTGCTGTTGCAGGCGGCAGCACTCGACGGGAGCGACATTCGCGACGCGATCATGATTGGCGACTCTCCCGCGACCGACATCGCTGCCGCCAATGCGGCGGGGTGTCGCTCCATTCTGTTGATGACGGGCGTTGGTGCCGGTGTTGGTGCGGTGCAGATCAGCGACTTACCCGAGGCGCAGCGCCCAACCTGGGTCGCGCGTGATGCGGCGGAGATGGCGGGCATCCTTGCTACCGCCACAGCGAATGGGTCTGCACGTGGCTAACAGTTTCCTCGACCTATGGCGCGCGTCGGGGCGAGACCACGAGCTCGGCAAGACAGGCTCACTGCCAGCCCCGCTCGACCGACTTAATGGCGAGACACTCGCCGCGCGCGATGGCGCACACCCGCTCGCGTTCCTCACCGGCGCTGAGCTCCTGACACCCTGCACGGGCGGCCTGACAGGCGGCATTGAGGTTCGGACAGGGAGCCTCGTTGGCGGTGAGATTCATGCCCGTCTCCGCGTTCGCGCAGCCAAAGAGATCAAGGCGCGCGGAACACGCGTTGCCCTCAAGGGGTATCTCGTTCGCGAGGTCACGCAATCGCACACAGAGAAGGTCGGCGATCAAGAGCACACCACAACATGGATCGAGGTGCTTGCCACCGAGATTGCCAACGTGCCACTCATCGAGATCGCCGTGCCAGCAACCCTCGCCCCAAACGACGAGATTGATCTAAAGATTCTCGCGCCCGCGCCAAGACTCGGACCACCCTCCGTGCATCTCGGTGCCTACATGGTGGTGTGGACGCTGCAGGTGGAGTGGGATATCGCCGCTGGTGCAGATGAGCGTGTGGCCGCTGTCATTGACGTTGCGCAGAATCCAGATCTGCTGCGGTCGGGTGTGCTTTCGCTCGGCCCGTCGGCGATGATGGCCGCTTGGTCTGAGGGCGAGGTCTCTATGGATCTGGAGCCAGCACCACCCATCGCACCAGGCACCCCCTTGAAGGTCAACGTTCGTTGGCCGAGCGCCTCTGGTGGCCGTGGCGCCCGCGTGGAGCTCTACGCCGACCTCAGCAAATCACTTCCGGTGCGCATTGCCGCCGCTGCATTAGCAACGAGTGATCTTGCGAAAGGGAGCGAGATTACGTTTGAAATCCCAAACGACGCACCGCCCGTGTTTGATGGAGCGGGGCTCTCGTTGCGCTATCGCATTCGCGTGCTGATTGATCGCCCGCTGCGCAGTGATCTTGCTGCAGAGCGCAACGTGGTGATCGGCTAAGCGACGCTGCGCAGAGCCGTTGCGGCAATGCTCGTACCGAATCCAATGATGAGCATCTGACCAACGATGCGTGTTGCGGTGACCGCGCGCTCTGGAAGGATGCGACCCGCCGCCGCGCCAATCCCTCCCAACAAGAGTTGCCACGAGAGGCTTGCCCCCGCGGCACCAAGGGTGAAGGCGACGGCGTTGATCGGGTCACTTCCGAGACCCGGGAGCCCGATGGCGAGCGCCAAGAAGTAGAGGATCGTTGCAGGGTTCATCGCAGTGAGGGCGATGAAGCGCAGGTAGAGCTCCCGCGCACTCCCGCGCACCCGCGGATCGGTGGCGGCATCAGCCCTGGTGCTTGAAGCGCGGAGCGAGAGGAGCCCGCGGACCCCGATGGAGATCAAGACCCCGCCCGCGAGGACCTGGAGCGGCACGAGGGCGACGGCCAGGAGCTGGTTCAGGAGACCGCCAACCACGAGCGCCAGCGAGCAGAAGAGGAGATCAACCGTCGCCGCACCAGCACCCGCGGCAAAACCGCGGCGGAGGCCGCCCATCATCCCCGTCTCAATGATGAGTACGGCGATCACGCCAACAGGGACAGCGATTGCGTAGCCTGCGAATACACCCGCGAGCAGTGCGTCAAACATCGGCGCATCATAGAGTAGAGCGGCGACCCGAAGAGGTCCTCGAAGCGAATTGGGAGGTTGTATGGCACGAGTCTTTCTCACCGGTGCAACGGGATTCGTTGGGAGCCACGTGCTGCCAGCGCTGCTCAGCGCAGGGCACTCCGTTACCGCTCTTGTACGCAGCGATGCACGTGCGACCGCGCTGCTCGCGCGCGTAGCCGCCTCCCCAGGAAAACTTGAAACGCGCATTGGTCATGTCAACGATCGCGCCTCGCTTGACGCGGCGATGGTTGGCTGCGATGCAGTGGTGCACCTGGTCGCCCTGCCACGCGACTGGAACGATGGCGCCGACCTTGAGCGCGTCAACGCGGTGGGCACCGCCACAGTCGTCGCTGCGGCCGAGGCGGCCGGCATCAAGCGCTTTATTCATCTCGGTGCGCTCGGCGTACAGGAGCGACCAGAGTTGCACTACGCCAGTTCGAAGGCGCGCGGCGAGGGCTTTGTTCGCGCCTCGTCACTGGAATGGACAATCCTCAAGCCGAGCCTGATCTGGGGCGAGCGCGACGGCTTCTTCAACATTGTCGCGGCGCTCGTCAAGATTCCTGCGCCAGCCGTGCCAGTTCCTGGCAACGGGAAGAGCCGCTTCCAGCCGGTCTGGGTTGGCGATGTTGCCCGCGCCATCGTGCAGGTGCTCGACACGCCGAAGGGGAGCATCAAGGCATCGTTCGAACTTGGCGGACCGCGCTACTGGACCTACGCCGAGATCACGCGCGAGGTGGCGCGTGCCCTTGGGAAGCGCCGCATCATCATTCCAATGCCGGTGCCGCTCATCACCCTCGTGGCGCGCATCTCGGAGGCGATTCGCCTCCCGTTCCCTGTTGCAACAGATCAGTTGCGCCAGTTGGCACTAGATAACATCGGCGCGACGGATGCGGTTGAGCGCGAGCTCGGCTTTGCCCCAGTCGACATGGGTGGCCGACTCGGCTACCTCAAGCGGAAGATCAGCAAGCAGTAGGCGTCACCGGCGCGAGGAGGATCAGATGAAGATCATCATCACAGCCAAGAGCGCTGCGGCCAAGGCGGGCGTCTTGGTCACCCCAGTCTTTAGTGATCAGCTCGACGCGCCGCATCTTCGTGAAGCTGACAGCAAGAGCGGCGGACGCATTGCTGCACTTCGTGCCATCGGCGAGGGAACAGGGAGCCGCTATAGCAGCACCCTCACCGGCGCTGGTCGACTCCCTGCCGAGCACCTCCTCTTGGTCGGCGCCGGCACTCGCGCCGACTTCGGACGACAGGAGCTGCAGCGTTGGGCGGCAGCCGCAACGCGTCGCCTCGCCGGGCGTAAGGTCACCCGACTCGCCATCGATGCCACCGGCATCGTTGCTGCGCTGACCAGTGCGTCGCCTGCACTCCGCGCCGAGGGCGGCGCATCATTCGGCGCAGGGCTCTCCGCGAGCGCCACAAAGCAGAGCGATGCTGCGGTAATCGCCGTCGACTTCATTGTGCGCGGCGTGATTGACGGCTCCTTCCATGAAGGTGTCGGCGGGAAGAGCGTGATTGAGGCGCAACCTGCTGCACTTACGGTGCTCGAGATCATCGTGCCAAGTGGCACCGATCTCGCCGCCGCACAAGAGGGCGCTCGTCGCGCAGAAATCATTGCGAGCGGCGTCGTGCGCACACGACGCTGGTCCAACTATCCGGCGAACGAGATGCCACCACTCGGCATTGCAGAGGAGGCGCGCGACCGCGCACGTGCCGTTGGGCTTCGCGCCACCATCATCACTGCCGCACAGCTGCAGCGCATGGGTGCCGGCATGCTGGTCGCCGTCGGTAAGGGCTCGAAGAATCCACCCTGCCTCGTTGTGCTCTCAGGTGGGAAGCCCGGCGCGAAAGACCCACTCGGTCGCCGCCTCGCTATGGTCGGCAAGGGCGTCTGCTTTGATACGGGCGGCATTTCGCTTAAGCCACCCGCCGAGATGGAAGAGATGAAGCACGACAAGAACGGCGCCATTGCGGTGCTTGAAGCTGCGGCAACAATTGCGCAGCTTGATCCGGGCCGCCCGATTCATGCCGTTGCGGCGTGCGTCGAGAACATGCCGGGCGGAAACGCCACGCGACCGGGTGACGTCGTCACCGCCCTCAATGGGAAGCGTGTCGAGATCACCAACACCGACGCCGAAGGGCGCCTCATCCTTGGCGACGCGCTGCACTACGCGGAGCGAGAGCTCGGCGCAACACACCTTGTTGATGTCGCAACGTTGACCGGCATCGCCTATGCCGCATACGGCGGCGAGATCGCTGCGACCTGTGGCACCGATGCAGGATTCCTCGATGAGTTCCACCTCGCCGCGCGTCGTGCGGGGGAGGTCTACTGGCCGTACCCGCTGGCAGAGGCCTATGTGAAGAACATGTCAACCTGGTCGGCCGACTTCCAGAATTCGGGCACGCGTGAGGCGTCGCTGATTCGCAGCGGCCTCTTCCTGCGCGAGTTTGTGACTGTACCGTGGGTGCATCTCGATATTGCAGGGACCGCCTATCGCCGCAGCGTTGCCTCATTCGCCGGTCGCGGCTCTACGGGGGCGGCACACACCTCACTCGTTGAGCTGGCCATGGGGGGTGGCGTCCGTCGCTGAGGCTGGTACTCTTCCCGTAGCGGAGGAGAGGAGGTCACAGATGGAGCACCCGCCTGAGCCGAAGCAACGCACCTGGCGCGCCCGACTCGGCGTCCTGCTCACGATCCCCCTCCTTATTGTTGGCCTCGGTTTGGCACAGGCCGGACCGGTTCGTGGTGACCCTCTTGATGACGCCCTCGCCCAGCAGAAGGCGCTCGCCGCGCAACTCGCCGCCCAGCAGAAGGCGCTCGCCGCACTGATCGCCCAGCAGGGTGCCCTCGCCGCACAGTTGGCCTCAACGAGCGCCGCCCTGGCGCAAAACACGGCAACGCTGACAAGCATTACCGCCCAAGTGACACAGCTCACGACCGCGGTGGAACAGGCGCAGGCTGGACTCAACAAACTCAATGCCGCCGTGAACGCGCTCGACGCAGAGATCAGTCGGCTGGTGAAGGCGCAACAGGCGAAAGCCCGTGACCTTGCAGCGCGGCAAGCCGTCTTGGCTTCTCGAATTCGTGAGGCGTACATCGCAGACCAGACACCGCCGCTCTGGATTTTGCTCTCTGGGCAGAGCTTCACTGACATTCTGCTCGACATTGCCGGGTTCAATGCGCTCGGCGCAGAGGATGTGAAGCTCGCCGATGGCATTAGTCGTGATGCGGCGCGCCTTGCGGAGATTGAAGACCAGGTTCGCGCAAACCGCGCCGAAACAGAGAAGTTACGTGCCTCTGCGGCAAAGCAGAAGGCTGCACTCGACAAGCAGGTGTCACTGCTGAACGCCGCCAAGGTTAGGCTCGCCGCTGCCATCGCTGCACAGAAGAAAGCAATCGCTTCACAAAAGGCAGCAATGGAAAAGGTGATTGCCGACAAAGCGAAGCTCGCCGCCGCCGTTGCCGCGCTGAAAGCGGAAGAGGCACGCGTCACCGCAACGGTGAACGCGCTGCTCAAGGGGCAATTCGGCTCCGGCCTCCCCACCGTCTACCAGGGAGGGTGGACGTGGCCGGTTTTGCATAATGGTTCCGGCTTCGTCAAGCCAGTCGGTGCATACCGCCCGTACATTTCGCAGAAGTTTGGCTGCGTCAGCTGGAAGGTCTATCCGAAGAGTTCAACGTGCCCATCGGCGTATCCATACCTACACAACGGTGTGGATATCGCGGCTGCGTCTGGCACGCCACTCTATGCGGCCGCTGCAGGGAAGGTGATGATTGCTGGTATCTGTAGCTATTGCAAGGTATGGCAGGGGATGCGGCCACTCGCTTGGATCTGGATCGCTCACTCGAAGAGCATGGTTTCGATTTACGGACATATCGGCGATGGAAAAGTTTCCAGTCAGCCGAAGTGGCGCGTGAAGGCTGGCGATATTGTGGCGGCTGGGCAGCTGATTGCCTTTGTTGGCTCCACAGGGAACGTCACGGGGCCGCACCTGCACCTCTCGCTCCTGCAGAACGGAAAATACGTCTGTATTCAGAAGTACCTCCCTGGGGGAGCCTGCCCTGCGTACTGATCGCACCGTTGCGGTGATCCTCGCCGGCGGCGAGGGGAACCGACTGGGCGTGCTCTCTGGGGTTCGCGCAAAGCCTGCCGTGCCTTTCGGCGGCAAGTATCGAATCATTGACTTCACGCTCTCAAATTGCGTCAACAGCGGCATCGGCGACGTGCTCGTACTCACGCAGTACAACCCTCGGTCACTCAATGATCACATCGGTCGCGGGCGAGCGTGGGACCTTGACCGCACGATCGGCGGCGTGCGACTCCTCCAGCCGCAGGTTGGCCGCGGCAACACCGCCAACTGGTACAGCGGCACCGCGGACGCCGTGCTGCAGAACCTCCGTGAGGTGGTGGCAAGCGGCGCCGAGACCGTCCTCGTGCTCGCCGGAGATCACATCTACAAGATGGATTACGAGCGACTGATTGCCGCCCATCAACGCAGTGGCGCCGACGTGACCGTCTCGGTCCGCGAGGTGAGCCTTGAGGATGCACGCCGTATGGGCGTTGTTGATACGGATGAGCGGAGCCGCATCACAGGCTTCCAAGAGAAGCCGAAGCGTCCAACGAGTCGCCTCGCCAGCATGGGAATCTACGCCTTCACCGCCGATGCGCTCGCCGCATGGCTTGATGAGGCTCGCCCCGACTTTGGTGCCGACGTGCTGCCCGCCATGGTCGCCGGCGGGGCAAAGGTGATGGCCCACCGCTTCCGCGGCTACTGGCAAGACGTGGGGACCCTCCCCGCGTACTTCGACGCGAACATGGCACTCCTCGAGGCGAAGCCCGCGCTCGATCTCTACGAGCGTGATTGGTTGATTCTCACCCGCTCCGAGGAGCGCGCCCCTGCACGAATCGGCGCCGACGCCCGCGTCGAGCAGTCAATGATCTCGCACGGCTGTGTTGTTGAGGGGATTGTGGAGCGCAGCGTTCTCTCACCTGGCGTGCGCGTTGGACGTGGCGCAGTCGTGCGCGACAGCATCGTGATGTTTGATGCGGTGATTGGCCCAGGTGCCGTCATTGACCACGCCATCATTGACAAAGAGGTGCGCATTGGGCGCGACGCACAGGTTGGTGTTGGTGAGTTGCCAGGCGCACCGAACCGCGCGAATCCTGAAATGCTCGCGACCGGTCTCGTGGTTATTGGGAAGCAGGCCGAGGTGCCCGATGGCGCCTCTGTTGGTCGCAACGTGTTGGTTGATGCAGAGGCGAGCCTTGGCGATTGGCCTGAGAGTGGCGCAGTGAAGGCCGGTGCAACGATTAAGGCTGGGCGCACCTGGAACCAGCGCCGCACGGCGCGCTAGTCGCGTGACACTCCTCCAAGTCGCAGCAATCCCAGCGCTCCTTGAACGGCACGGTGTTGCGGTGCCCGCACCCCACAGACGTGATGATGCAACCGTGTGGGATCTCGAGCTCGACGGTGAACGTCGCCGCGCGCTGCGCCTCTCACTCATCTACGATGCGCGCCCAGGTGGCGTTGTTGTGGTGTGGGCGCATCTTGCACCCCCACTCGGTGACGGTCTGCGCAAGGCGTATCGCCGCCTCTTGGAGTGGAACGACAAATACCTCTTTGCAAAATTCGGCATTGCCGAAGATGGCCGACCGGTGCTCAGCATTGAGCTGCGTGCTGAGCAGGCGACCGAAAACGATCTCGTCGAGGCACTCGCCCGTACGGTGCTGATCGCCGACCGCCTCCTCGATGAGACCGCGGCATGGATCTGGATCGGTGGGCGGATCCCCGCCGATGACGGTTCTCCGCGGCGGAACCAGCCCCTCTTGCGCGCCGTCCCCGATCTCGCCGATCGCCTGGAGGGGTAGCCTCCGACCTCTCGCCGCAGGGCTATGCTTTGCCCATGGCTGAACTTGATCGCCCCACGCGACCCGTCCCACGGCCGCTTCCTGCGCTCCTCACCGGCGAGAACGCCGATGTCTACTTCCTGCGCTCTGAACAGGTGTTGGCTGGGGATGGGCGCAACCCTGTCGTAACGATGGAGGTCTTCTGCCGTCGTGCTGGCGCCACCCTCTGCGGAATCGATGAGGCGAAGGGGCTCCTCTCGATCGCACTCGAATCCGATGCTGCCGCCGGCAAGGCAGCTGTATGGGCGCTGAAGGATGGCGATCTCATTGATGCGAAAGAGGTTGTCTTGCGCATTCGCGCGCCATACCAGTCGATCGCCCGCTTTGAGACCGCTTACTTAGGGATGATGGCGCACGGCACCGGGTGGGCGACCGCAGCGCGCGCCATCGTCTATGCTGCTGCACCAACGCCTGTGATCGCCTTCGGCGCGCGGCACGTGCATCCAAACATTGCCGATCGTCTTGACTACGCTGCGATCATCGGCGGTGCAACGAGTGCATCAACGACGGCGGGGAGTTCGCGCGCTGGAAAGATTCCAGTAGGGACCATGCCGCACGCGCTCGTCCTGATCTACGGCGACACAGTCGAAGCGGCACTCGCCTTTGATCGCAACATTGAACGTGAAGTGCCACGCATCGTGCTGGTTGACACCTTCCGCGATGAGTCTGAGGAGTCGGCGCGCGTTGCCGCAGCACTGGGAGAGAAGCTTGGTGGCGTACGCCTTGATCGCGCGAGTGAACTTGGTGGGGTAACCCCGGCTCTCGTCGCAGAAGTACGTGCCGCTCTTGATGCCGCTGGTGCAACGGCGGCGCAGATCGTGATCTCAGGTGGCCTCTCACTGGAGCGCATCGCCGAGTTCAAGGCGGCAGGGTCGCGTGTGGACACCTACGCCGTTGGGAGTGCGATCTCGGGCGTTCGGCCGATCGACTTCACCGCAGACATTCATGAGATCGACGGACAGCCGATCGGGAAGCGCGGGCGGCCGTCGGGCACCACCACATCCCCGCGGCTCTGCGAGGTGGATCTGGCCGCCTGGCGTGCCGCCCTAAGACCTGCAACGCGCTAGGATCTGGCGGTGAGTCTGACCATTGAAACCCCAGGAGCCGAGGCCCGAGACGTCTTGACGCAGGTCGAGGCTGCCGCCCGTGCGGCCGCCGTTTCTGATGTGCGCTATGCGCTCCGACTTGACCTTGCCGCGAACGCGGCAACCTTCCGTGGCCAGATCGTTACCCGCTTCGCTCTCGCCGCCGGGCACACAGGCCCGGTCTTCCTCTGCTTCCGCGGACGCACCATCCACAGCCTCACGCTCAACGGGGCCTCCATCGAGGCTCCTGACTGGAACGGGTATCGCCTCACGCTGCCAGCCGCTCGGCTGAAGGCGGGCGCCGAGAACCTCCTTGAGGTGTCGTTCGAGAACGCCTACGACACCGGTGGCGATGGCGTCTTCCGCTTCATTGATCCTGAAGATCAGAACGAATACGTCTACACGAACTTTGAGCCGTACGAGGCGCATCGCATGGCACCGCTCTTCGATCAACCCGACATCAAGGCGAAGCTCTCACTGACGGTCGCCGCCCCCGCCGCCTGGCAGGTTTTTGGGAATGGCGCCGAGACTGAGGTCAGCCCAGAGGGCCCTGGCAGCACACTGCACACATTCGCCGAGACCCCGCCGCTTGCGAGTTATCTCTTCGCCTTCGCCGCGGGGCCATTCGTTGGGAAACGCTTCGAGGTGAGCATTCCAGGTCGCGCCACCCCGGTGCAGGTCGGGCTCTGGTCGCGCGGATCTCTAGAGAAGCATCTCTCGTACGACCTCTTCCAGAAGATGACGAGCCAAGCGTTCACCTACTTCGGCGACCTCTTCGGACGCGAATACCCGTTTGAAAAGCTTGACCATGTCTACTGCCCCGAGTTCAACGTTGGCGCGATGGAGAACGTTGGTCTGATCACCTACACCGAGCACTACATCTTCCTCAGCACGCCAACCCCGAGCGACCTGACCGATCTCGCCGAGGTGGTCTTCCACGAGATAGCCCACATGTGGTTCGGCAACCTGGTCACGATGCGCTGGTGGGACGACCTCTGGCTCAACGAATCCTTTGCCACCTACGCAGCGGCCCTCTGCCTCACCGAAGGGTCGGAGCACACGACCGCCTGGCAGGAGTTCAACGTGCAGCTCAAGCGTTGGTCGCTGGTTGAAGACGACTCACCAACGACGCACCCAATCGCTGGCACCGTGGCCGACACGGACCAGACCTTCTTGAACTTTGACGGCATCACCTACGGCAAGGGCGGCGCGGTGTTGAAGCAGCTCGGCGCACGGCTCGGACGCGCCGGATTCTCCGCAGGGCTGCGCCTCCACTTCCAGCGACATGCGTTTGGCAACGCCACCCTCGCCGAGTTCCTCGCCTCGCTCGAGGAGGGGAGTGGCGTCTCGCTCGCCGACTGGTCGGCGGAGTGGCTGCGTACCAGTGGGCCGAATCGGCTCGGCGCTGAGATCACCCCGAGCGCCAACGGCACCATTGCGAACCTGACAGTCACCCAAGAGGTCGTCTCGGGCGACAACGTGTTGCGTGAGCACCTGCTGCGTGTCGCGCTCCTCTACCCGGGCGATGGGCAGATGGTCGCCATTGAGCCTCACGAGGCCCTGGTGACGGGGGCTCGCACCGATGTGCCGAGCGCTGCAGGCCGACCGCTTCCGCTGGCGGTGATCCCAAACCATGACGACCTCGCCGTTGGCAAGCTTGGCCTTGACGAAGGAACGCTGCGCTTCGTCGAGACGCGGATGGAGGCCATCCCCGACGGGCTCCTACGACAGCTCACCTGGATGGCGATCTACGAGCTCGTGCGCGATGGTCGCTACCCGGCAGCACGCTACGCGCAGTTGCTGATCGACCGCCTCCCGCACGAGGTTGATTCTTCGATTGTGCAGGGCGTGGTGGAGTCAACGATGAGCGGCCTCCTGCTTCGCTATCTCCCTGACGGCGAGCGCGAGCGCTGGGGGAGCCTCATCGTGGATGCCGCGCGCGCCCGCCTCGCCCGTGGCGGCAGCGAGGGGATGCGCATTGTTTGGTCGCGCGTGATGGTGATGGCCTCGGTCACCCCCCGTGACGTTGAGGAGACCTGGCAGGTCGCGGTGGGCGAGACGCCGCTCGACGGAGTTGAGATTGATCAGGATCATCGTTGGTCGCTGCTCGTACGTGCAGCCTCGTTCGGCGCACCGAACAGTGCGGAGCGACTTGCAGCAGAGGCGCAGCGCGACCCGAGCGATCGCGGCGAACGTGCGCTCCTTGCCGCAGAAGCAGCAACGCCAAACGTTGCAGCGAAGCGGGCCGCATGGGCGCGCATCCTTCGCTCTGATGGGTACGGCAGCGTGCGCAAGACACTCGCCGCTGCGAGTGGCTTCGCCTGGCCATGGCAGCATGAGCTGCTTGCCCCGTACGTTGCGCAGATTCCAACGGCACTCCTTACCCTCGGGTCAGCAGATGCAACGTTTGCGCGCGACCTTGTCACACGCAGCGCCTCCCTCGGACTCTGGGGGGCACCAGCATCGATGCTCGCGGCGGTTGATTCACTCCTCGCCAACATTGCTGACCCAGCGCATGGCATCCCACCCGTTGATGCGGCACGACTGCGACGCTTCGCCCTCTTGGAGCGCGACGGCTTGATTCGCTTCTTGCGTCAGCAGGGCACCAGCGGCAAGTGATCCCGTATCTCACCGCCGCTTCGAAGGCGGCCACGGCGCGACGCGCACTCCTGCTCCTCGCCCTCCTCGCGCTGATAAGCGCCGGAACGATCATGGGCTATTACTCCGTGCTTGATCTCATCGCCATCAATCGGGCAACCGAGGAAGATGCGACACGCGCATTTAGCACGGTACGCAGCGCGAACACGATTCTGCTGATCGCTACCCCAGCTGTCTGGCTCTTTCTGCTGCGATGGTTGCGCGCCAGCCTGCGTAATGCCCACGCACTGAACGCTCAGCACCCGGCCGTGGCGCTCGCCAACATTGATCGCGACGTGGTGCTCGCCGCCCTTCCAGGGCCGCTCCTTGGCCAACCTGGCCGGCTCCTGGTCAAGCACACCAGAAGCCTTGCCGAGGCACATGGCGGTACTGGTGCCTCACGACCGAGTGCCGATAACGGCTCAGCTCGTTGGGCTGGGCGACTCTCCGTGCTGGTTGCTCCACTCTGGATCGGTGGGCTCATCACCTCGCACACGGATCCCACTGCAGTGATCTGGGTTGCTGCAGCCTGGGTCACGCTAAGTGCGGTCGCCGTGCTGCTGCGTCAGTCGATCGCCAAGGTGCAGCTCAGCGAAGAGTTGCAGAACGCACTACTCACCGCGGAGCAGCGCACGCGCGCACGCGCGTCGCAGTAGTCGCCGAGCATGGCCACTCGCCGCTTCCTCCCTAAGAGCGAGACGATCTTCACTGGTGCAATTGTCGCCAGCGCCCTTGTGCTCGCCCTGCGTGGTTGGCTCCTCTTCCGTAGCGGCGACAACATCCTGGCGTACGCCGCTGACCCAGGTGCAGCGGCTTCGGGGATTCTCGGAGAGCAGCTCGCCCTTGCCGTGCTCCGGCTGATCGCGGTCATCCTTGATGTCGCCGCCGGCCTCGCCATCATCGGTTGGATTGGGCGCCTGCAGCACGAGGAGATCATCACGGCGGGGGAGCGGAGGCTCGCACTCCTTGTCGGCGCCCTTCCGTGGACTCCACTCCTCCTTGCGCAATCTATTGCCGCGCCGCCGGTGGCGATCTTGGTTTTTGCTGGGCATGCGGTGTGGGTTGGACTCGCCGCAGTCATCCTGATGCGTGCTCGCACTGCGGGGCTCGTGACTACGGGCACCTTCGCGCGAGGTGGCGCGGCTGCGACCGCCCTCCTCTTCGCCTGGCTCCTTGGTGGCGCTGCAGCGCCGTGGGTCTATGCGCAACCAGTACTTGGGATCTCTGAAGCCCTCTCTGGCACCGTGCAGTCGCAACTACTCGAGGTCGTTCGCGAACAACGTGTGCGCGGCGTGGTCATGATCCTGGGGGGTGTGTTGACCATGATCGCTGTACTCCCACTGATGAGTGCGGTGCGAAGCGGAACCGCAGCCCTCAACGAGCGCCTGCGCCAACTGCGCGAGGAGAGCTAGCGCGTCAGTTCCGCGGCCAGCTCTTCGAAGACGCCAAGGTAGTGGTCGGCATCAGCGGGAGTCATGGCGATGGAGAGGGTCCACTCCTCGTCGCGACCTGGGGTGCTGAAGATCCCACGGTTCATGTTCCAGAGCCACACTAGGTCGATGAGCTCCTTCTGCTGAGCGGTCTTGTAGGAGTCGTAATCCACAACCTTCGACTGTGCGAAGGTGATCACGCCTTTCGACTGGATCCCCACCGCGTACGCCGCGAGCTTGTAGCGATCAATGATCCCCTGGGCGCCGTCTAGAAGCTGGTCGTTGAGGAGTCCGAGATGCTTGTAGGCATCTGGCGTCATCACGCGCTCCAGATTGGCACGTGCCGCCGCCATTGCGAGCGGGTTCCCGTTGAAGGTACCCACCATGTAGACATCACCAGAGTCAACCATCGCCCACATCTCGTCGCTGCCACCAATCGCGCCCGTAGGGATGCCGGCGCCGAGTGCCTTGGCCAAGCAGACAAGGTCGGGCTTGATGCCGAAAAGTTCTGTTGCGCCGCCGGCGGCAACGTTGAGGCCGGTCTTCACCTCGTCAACGATCCACACGACACCAAACTTCTTGGTGATGCGTCGCACATCGGCGAGATAGCCAGGCTCTGGCAAGATCACGCCGCAGTTCATCATTGCGGCCTCCATGATCAAGCAGGCTGGAAGGCGTCCTTCGCTCTGTAGGGCGGTCAGTCGTCGCTCCAACACGCCCGCGTCATTGAACGGCACGGCGGTGGTCATCTGCGTAACGGAATCTGGGATCCCCTTCCCGTAGGCGATTGATGGATAGTTCTCACGATCCTTGCCGTCATAGACGGAGAGGCCGATGTCGACCATGACGTAGTCATGATGCCCGTGGTAGCTGCCGAAGATCTTCATCACACCATCGCGCTGGGTGGCGGCGCGCGCGAGGCGAATCGCATCCATGGTGGCTTCGGAGCCGGAGTTCACGAAGCGCCAGCGGGGGAGTCCCCAACGGGCGGCGAGATGCTCAGCAACGATGTAGGTGTCCTCGGTTGGCGCGGCGAAGTGTGAGCCGAGTCGAATGCGTCGATCCACGGCCTCGGTGATGATCGGATGCGCATGGCCTTGCACCATGCTGCCGATGCCGTTGTGTACATCGAGGTACTGGTGCCCATCGACGTCCCACACGTACTGCCCCTGTCCGCGATCGAGATAGATCGGCCACGGCGCACGCTTCTGGTAGCTCGACGAGACGCCACCGACGAGGGAGCGCTTGGCACGCTCATAGGCGGCGGCTGAGCCTTGGGTACGCGCGTCGAGGCGCTCCGACTCGCGAGCGGTCAACTCACGAATACGGGCAGGGTCAATCTGAACGGTGAGCCCGACGGGTGGCTCGGCGCGATGGGGGGCTGGCTTCGTGGTTGGCGCGAGGTGCCTGAGTGGTTCGATCGCCATATGCATCCATCCTTGCTCTGCGGATTCCGCAGTGCGGACCGCTGTGTGTACGATTCTAGCACCGTAGGGGGGGTAGGGGTACGAATATCGCAGCCCACGAGGGGCTTACGCACGATCCGTGCGGGGGTTAGCGGGTGGCTAGGCGCTCCGCGGCGGCGACGGCGACCAGGCTCTTGGCGTCCACGATCGCCCCACGGCGGACCGCTTCGGCCGCCTCGGCAATGGTCAGCCGGACCGCCTCAATCGCCTCGTCGGCGTCGGGGGTGCGGGCGCCAGGCCCTGCCGCCGAGAGGCCGAGGGCGAGGAAGAGCTCCATACGTTCACTGGTGAACCCGGGTGCGGTGAAGAAGCGTCGGAGGTGACGCCAGGATGCTGCCCGCAGGCCGGTCTCCTCTTCGAGTTCGCGCTCAGCGGCCAGCTGCGGCTCCTCGGTGACCCCGTCATGCAGGTCAAGGGTGCCGGCGGGTACCTCAAGGAGGAGCTGCCCCACTGGGGCCCGGAATTGGCGAACAAAGAGCATCTCGCTCGTCGGCGTCACCTCAGCGTCACTCGGAGCATCAATGGCGAGGATGGCAACAGCACCTGGGTGACCAACGATGTACCGCACATGCTGATCGCCGCCCGCGCGCTGCACCGTCGTGCGTCGCCACTCCATGTACGCCGCCTGCACGACCAAGTCCGAAGCGACGACGACCTCGTTGAGTTCACCAGGCTCTAGCAGCGCAGCGAGGCGCACGCCAAGAGCATCGTCACCAAATCGCATGCGGTGCCGCCGACCTAGCGGATTGCGGCGCCGGTGGCCGAATCGAAGAGGTGCAACTTCTCGAGCGAGAGGGCGAGCTGCACCTTGGTGCCGCGCGGGGTCTTGTGCTCCGAGCCCACAAGGGCCAACACATCACCACTCGTGGTGGAGAAGTGCAGCAACTCTTGGGCGCCGAGATACTCAACAACGTCCGCGGTCAGTTCAATCTGCGCCGCACCCTTTCCGGCCTTACCGAACTCAAGGTGCTCTGGTCGGAAGCCGATCGTGACGCTGGTGCGCCCCTCTAGCTCCTTTGCGCGCGCATCACTGATCTCAATCGCGATCTCGCCCGCCTTCACGTGACGACCGTCAACGGTCGCCTCTAGAAGGTTCATTGCGGGTGAGCCGATGAAGCCGGCGACGAAGCGATTCACTGGGAGGTCGTACAGATCCTGCGGCGTGCCAACCTGCTGCAACTTCCCGTCGCTCATCACGGCGATTCGCGTCCCCATCGTCATCGCCTCAACCTGGTCGTGCGTCACATAGACGACGGTGGTCTTGAGTCGAGCGTGCAGGCGCAAGATCTCGGCACGCGTCTGCACGCGCAGCTGCGCATCAAGGTTGGAGAGCGGCTCATCCATCAAGAAGACGGCTGGCTCGCGGACGATCGCGCGCCCAAGGGCAACGCGCTGGCGCTGGCCACCGGAGAGCTCCTTCGGCTTGCGGGAGAGGAGCTTGGTGAGGTCAAGGATTGCCGCCGCCTCGTTGACACGGCGCTCGATCTCGCCCTTCTCAATCTTGCGCAGCTTGAGGCCGAAGGCGAGGTTCTCTCGCACGGTCATATGGGGGTAGAGGGCGTAGCTCTGGAAGACCATGGCGATGTCCCGGTCCTTCGGCGCGATGTCATTGACGACCTTGTCGCCAATCAGCAAGGTGCCATCGGTGATCTCCTCAAGGCCGGCAATCATGCGGAGCGAGGTGGTTTTACCGCAGCCCGAGGGGCCCACGAACACCATGAACTCGCCGTCTCTGATCTCAAGGGAGAGGTTTTCGACGGCGAGGACCTCGCCGTACTTCTTGGAGACACCCTGGAACGTGACCGTAGCCATATGCACCCTCCTCGCTGGCTGGCCCCTCTATGGGGGCATCCCGCCGCGTCGCGAGTCTATCAGCGCGCAGGGGCCAGGGCGACTGCTGTCGCTACTTCTCCGCGACCCCCGTTGGCATCTCCTTGATCCCCCAGACCGGCCCAAAGAGGAGCGGGATGAAGGCGAAGGTGCCACCGATCCCGGCGATGAGGAGCGTCTCTCGGAGACCGAGGCTTGTGCCGAGTACCCCCCCGATGAGGGAGCCGATCGGCATGGTCCCCCATACGAACCAGCGCATCGTCGCGTTCATGCGCCCAGACATCTCTGGCGGGGTGAGCGCTTGGCGCAAGCTCACCTGGTTGATGTTGTACAAGGTCCCCGACGCGGCGGCAGCGAAGAAGCCGCCACCAATCACCAGGGCATTCAATACGTCGTTCCCAGGCTGGCAGAAGGCGAGGACGGCGACGAGTGGGCCACTCCACGGGATAGTCAAGACGATCGTTCGGCCGACGCCGAGGCGTTTAGAGATCTTGTCGGCAAGCACGGCGCTGATCAGGCCACCAGCCGAGCCGAGCGTTGCAGCAAATCCGATGAACGCTACTGAGAGGTCGAGCTCCCGGTAGGCGAAGATCATGGTGACCGTGCCAGCGATGCTGCCGAAGAGATTTGAGGTTGCAGTGGCACCGCCGATGGTGCGCAACGCAGGATGGCCAAAGACAAAACGCAGCCCGGCGAGAATGTCTGAGCGAAGCGATCCGCGGGGCGTGGTACGTACCGGTGCCGTGCTGTCGTTCTGTTCCGCAACGGATTCATGGTGCGGCTTGATGGATAAAAGGAAGAGCGCCGACAGAACAAACGAGACAGTATCAATCACTACAGCTAGCGGGGCCTTGACCAACGCGATGAGTGCTCCCGCCAGGCTTGGGCCCAGGAGCCCAGCCGCAGATCGGCTGAGTTCGAGCTTTGAGTTTCCCTCGACAAGATCGGCTTTCGGAATAAGCGATGGGAGGTATGCCTGATACGCCACATCAAAGAAGACGGTCAGCGTGCCAAGCAAGAAGCCAACAACGATCAACTGTGGAATAGAGAGGATGCCGAGCACATACGAGATTGGCAGGGTGAGGAGGAGGGCGGCGCGGCCAAGGTCGCTGATGATGAGTACGCCGCGGCGGGGAAGCCGGTCAACTAGTGCGCCGACGAGCAGCCCAAGGAGCAGGAAGGGGAGGGTGTCGGCGAGATTGATTAGCGCGATCTCCATCGGACCCGCATTCAATAGTTGAATGGCAACGATGGGCATGGCGAGGTGGCTGAAGTTTGAGCCGAGGTGGCTGATCGTTTCCGCTGCCCAGAGCCGGAGGAAACCAGGGTCGTCGATGAGACGGCGACGAGGCGCGGCGTTGGGCATGAGGCTCCTTAGGGTGGTGGGGTGGCCAGAGGGAATTGAACCCTCATCTGCGGCTCCACAAACCACGGTCCTAACCATTGAACGATGGCCACCAAGTCAGCCGCCATCTTACCCTGCGGGGAGGGGGGTGGCGCAGGGTAGACTGGGGGTCGGCGCCTCTCCATAAGGGGCAGCGCCCGTAGGGAGGATCACGATGCAGATTCGACGCGCAATGCCCGCGATGGGCCGCATTCCCGCTGCCGAGTACGGCGTGACGCTGGGCGACTTCTTCTTCCCGGTCTTCCTCGGCGAGCGACTCGGCGCCCGGCTGCAAGGTCTGGCGCTGGCCGTCGTCGGCGCGGCGATCGTGGCCGCATCCGCCCAAATCGTTATCCCAATTCCTGGCACCCCCGTACCGATTACCGGACAGACCTTCGGGGTGCTCCTGGTTGGCGCCGCCCTGGGCGCACGCCGCGGCCTTGCGTCGATGGCGCTCTATCTCGTCCTCGGGATCCTCGGCGCTCCGGTCTTCCGAGAGGGGGGCAACGGTATCGACCAGTTCTTCATCTCTGGCAATGCCGGCCTGCTGCAGTTTGCGCCAACCGGCGGTTACCTCGTCGGCATGCTCTTCGCCGGATGGATCGTTGGGCGACTCGCCGACCTCGGCTGGGATCGCAGCGTGATCGGCACGATCGCCGCCATGGCGATCGGCAGCCTGATCATTTACAGCTTCGGCGTGCCGTGGCTCGCCGCCTCAGCGAACCTTGAGATTGGAGTTGCCATTCAGAAGGGGGTCGCCCCATTCCTGCTCGGCGATGCGATCAAGCTGGCGCTGGCGGCTGCGGTCTTCCCTTCGGCCTGGTGGTACGTGAACCACGGCCGGAGCGACGGTCCACGCTGATCTAACGGCGACGCACCTGATGCGTCGACCTGTTCGCGCCGCGCTTCTCGCCTTCGACCTGGGGAGCACCTCAGTCAAAGCACTCCTGCTCGATGCGGAGAGTGGTGCGCCGATTGCCATTGCACGCCGCGCAACCGGCGGCGGCGCAGATCCACGCGAGCAAAATGCCGACACCTGGTGGCGCGCAATCTGCGCCGCCACTCACGAGGTGATGGCGCAGGCAACGGCTCAGAGCGCCGATTCCATCGAGGTGCGTGGGATCGGCGTTGATGGCCACGGACCATCGTTAACCCCGGTACGTGCAGACGGGAGTGCGGCAGGCCCCGCGCTGATGTGGCGTGACCGCCGCTCCGCCGACGATGAGGCCGCACTCGAAAAGATTCTCGGACGTGGCGGATGGCTCCTCGGCGAACTGCCGAAGGCGCGATGGCTCATTCGCGAGCGCCCCGAAACTGCCGCCGCATCCACGTGGCTCCTCTCGTCGTGGGACGCACTCACCCTGCGACTCTCTGGCGAGGCGGTCAGCGCCTTCTGGGATCCGGCGCGGAGCGTCTCCCCCGCGCAGCGCAGCGCGCTGCTCGCTGCAGGCCTTGATGAGCGCGCGCTCCCGCCTGAGGTGTTCCCGGGCACACGGATCGGCACCCTGCTCCCTGGGCCAGCTGCAGATCTCGGCCTCCCTGCTGGCGTGCCGATCGCCGCAGGGATGAACGATGGCCTCGCCGCCGTTGTTGGCGCGGGTCTCACCGATTCTGGGCTCGGCGTTGATGTCGGCGGGACCGCCGGCGGCGTCGCCGTTGCCGCAACTCCGTCGGAGGCGGCGCGCATCACCACCGCCCTCCCAGGTCGACTCTGGTCGGGGCCAGCCCCAGCACCGTTCGGCGACGGGGTGATCCTCGGCGGCGCCTTCGCGGGCACCGGCCGACTCCTGGAGTGGGTCGTCACAGAGTTGCTCGCGAACGATCCAGCGGCGGCACCTGCGCGCCGCGCTGAACTCTTTCGCGCCGCCGCTGCGCTGCCACTCGGCGCCGAGGGGCTCATGGCCAAACCGATCTCCCATCTTGGCTGGAGCAGCCCTCGCTCCGTCGATGATGCCTTCGTTGGACGAACGGATCAGCACAGCGCAGCGCACCTGGTGCGCGCAGCGATCGAGAGTGGCGCCCTTGCCGTTGCCCACCTGCTTGCACCTGCGATCAAGGCGGGCCTGCAGATCAGCGAGATGCGCCTCTCTGGCCCGGCGACCGGCGCAGCGCCTGGGCCGCTCTCTGGCGGTGAGCCAGTTCCAGCGCCCCTGATTCAGCTTCGCGCCGATCTCTTCGGCATACCCGTGGTCATTGGGCAGAACGCTGAGGCATCGGCGGCAGGTGCCGCCGCCCTTGCTGGCGTTGCAGCCGGCTCATTTGCCAACCTTCGCGAAGCTTCACAGGCAGTTGCGACGTCAGCGCAACGCGTGGAGCCGGATCAACGCGCGCAGGATCGCGCGCGGGAACTTCTTCAGGAGCATGGTGAGCTCTCTACTGCTGCGGGGGAGAGCGGCGCTGGGCGCCGCGAGGACTAAGCCTTCCGCTTCGCCTTCGGAGCAGACTTAGCAGCCGCCTTCGGCTTGGCGACAGGCTTCACCTTCGTTGCCGCCTTTACGGCGCGCGCAATTTCAAGTCGCCCGGCGGCGGTTGTAGCCGCAGCACCATCGGCAAGTGGGAAGTGGCAGGCGACATTTACCGTTACATCTCGCGGCGTGGCGACCAGCTTCGGCTCTTCGGTCGAGCACTTCTCTGGATTGCCAAGCTGTTCGCGCAGCCAGCATCGCGTGCGGAAACGGCAGCCCGATGGCGGCGAGATCGGCGATGGGATCTCGCCCTCAAGAATGAGTCGGTCTTTGGCGTCGTGTGCCTCCACCTTTGGCACGGCGGAGATGAGTGCCACGGTGTACGGGTGCTGTGGCTTGGTGAAGACGCGCTCGACTGGTCCGATCTCAACGACCTTGCCGAGATACATCACAGCGACGCGGTCCGAGAAGTAGCCGACGACGTCGAGGTTGTGGCTGATGAAGAGGTAGGTGAGGCCCTTCTCGTTGCGAAGGTCGGTGAGTAGGTTCAGGACCTGGCTCTGAATCGAGACGTCCAGTGCGGAGACCGGCTCGTCAAGCACGATGAACTCTGGATTTACCGCCAACGCACGGGCAATGCCAACGCGCTGGCGCTGGCCGCCCGAGAACTCGTGTGGGTAGCGTGACGCGTAGTTTGGATCGAGGCCAACTAGATCCAGCACTTCGCGCACGCGCTTCTCGCGGGCGGCATGGTTACCGAGCTTGTGGGCGAGGAGGCCCTCTTCGATCTGGTCGCCAATTGGCAGGCGTGGGTTCAGGGAGCCGAACGGATCCTGGAAGACGATCTGCATACGCTTGCGCAGCGCGCGGCGCTCCGCGGCGGAGAGCTTCTTGATCTCACGCCCGTCGAAGGTGACGGAGCCGGCGGTGGCTGGCTGCAGGCCGAGGGCCACGCGGCCGAGCGTGGTCTTGCCGGAGCCTGACTCGCCGACGAGGCTCAGCGTCTCGCCGCGGGTAACGGTCAGATCAACGCCATCAACGGCGCGAACCGCGAGCGGCTTGCGAATGAGCGGGATGCCACCACGCACCTGGAAGTGACGCTTGACGCCAACGAGCTTGAGCAGCTCGCGCTTCTCTGCGGCCTTGCCACTCATCGTGCGGCCCCCTTCTTAGTTGCTGCAGCCTTGCGCTTCCCTGCAGCGGTGCCATCGAGCACCTCCTTGGTGCGAATGCAGCGCACGAGGCGCCCATCCTTGAGTGACTCAAGCGGTGGGACGGCGGTGGTGCAGGCGGTGATCGCGTAGCGGCAGCGTGGGGCGAAGCGGCAGCCCGACGGGAAAGCGTCGGGGGAGGGGACGGTGCCCGAGATCGTATTGAGCTTCTTGCCGCGCGCAGCAAACGTTGGGACCGAGGTGACAAGGTCACGCGTGTAGGGGCTCGCTGGCTCACGCAGCACGTTGGCGGCCTTACCCGTCTCAACGATCTGCCCGGCGTACATGACCGCGATGCGATCGGCCGTCTCGGCGACGACACCAAGGTCGTGCGTAATGAGCAAGAGCGCAGCGCCGCGTTCGGTGGTGGTACGGCGGAGTAGGTCGAGCACCTGTGCCTGAATCGTGACATCGAGGGCGGTGGTTGGCTCGTCAGCAATGATCATCGACGGCTCCCCCGAGAGGGCCATGGCGATCATGGCGCGCTGGCGCATGCCACCGGAGAGCTGGTGGGGGTACTGCTTGGCCCGCTGATCTGGCTGCGAGATCTCCACCTGCTCCAGGTAGCCGATTGCCAACTTGTGCGCCTCTTTCCAGTTCAACTTGCGGTGGGCAACGATCACCTCGGCGATCTGCTCGCCAATCGTGGTGACTGGGTTGAGGGCAGAGAGCGGCTCCTGGAAGATCACGCCGATCCCGCCGCCACGAATTGGGCGGAGCGCCTCTTCGCTTAGACCAACGAGTTCGCGACCCTTGAACATGACTGAGCCCTCAATGATCGCCTGCTTGCGGCTGAGCAGTGAGATGAGCGCCATCGCCGATACGGTCTTCCCAGAGCCCGACTCGCCAACAATCGCCAGGCACTCACCTGCAGCGAGGTCAATTGAGACACCGTCAACGACCCGCAGCGTGCCGCGATGGGTGCGGAACGAGATCGCAAGATCGCGAACGCTGAGGAGTGGCGTCGTTGCCTTGCTCACGCGCGTCGCCCCTCAGGCTCGAGGCTCTCGCGCAACGCATCGCCCACCATGTTGACGGAGAGCGCAGTGAGCACAATGAAGAGCCCTGGGAATCCGACCCACCACCAGTTCCCTTGTAGGAAGAACTGCTGCGAGTTAGAGAGCATGTTCCCCCAGGTTGGGGTGAGTGGCGATACGCCGAAGCCTAGGTAGCTAATGAATGCCTCGCCGATGATCGCTCCACCAACAGCGAATGGGAATGAGACGACGACCGGGCCGATGGCGTTCGGCAAGACGTGGCGCAAGGCAATGCGAACCGGCGAAACACCGAGCGCACGCGCCGCCTCAATGAACTCCATTTCGCGCAACGCAAGAACCTGCCCGCGCACCAGCCGAGCGGTGCCCATCCAGCCGAAGAGCACAAACACGATGATCACGGTCATGAGTCCGGTGCCACCAAGCTCAGAGATGATTCGGGCTCCAACAATGATGACGAAGAGGCTCGGGATGGCGAGGAAGACGTCAACCAGGCGCATGAGGAATCCGTCGAGCTTGCCGCCGAAGTAGCCAGAGATGATGCCGACCAGGGTGCCAATCGTGATGCCGCCGATCGCCGAGATGAATCCGATGAGGAGAGAGCCGCGGCCACCGTTGACCGTCAACATGAACACGTCGAGTTGGAGCTGGGCTGTTTCGCCAAAGATGTGCTCAAAGGAGGGTGGTCGCCCAAGGAAGACGAACTCGCTCGGGTTGGGAATGCTGAAGCGGTCATATGGCGCGAAGATCGGTCCAACGATCACGAAGAGCAGCACAAAGCCGAGGATGCGCAGGCCCCACGGCCCCTGTCGTCCGGCGAAGAAGCGGCGTCGCGCCTGAGCCCATGGACTCTCAGAGGCGGCAGGCGCCGTTGCTTTTGGCGCGCTCTTGGAGCGAGCAGCCGCCTTGGTCACAGTCGCACGCGCGGGTCAAGAATGGCGTACAAGAGGTCGGCAACCAGGTTACCGATCACGACCATGACAGATCCGATCAGAAGGATCGACATCAAGACTGGGTAATCCAAGTTGTTTGTCGCCTGCAGTGTTAATCGCCCAATCCCTGGCCACGAGAAGATGGACTCGGTAATGAGCGCGCCACCAAAGAGGAAGGGGAGCGCGAGCCCGATGTTCGTGGCAAACGGCACCAGTGCGGTGCGCAGCGCATGTCGCATCAGCACTCGAGCGCGGGTCAGTCCCTTAGCTCGCGCAGTACGCACATGCTCCATAGAGAGCGCGTCAATGACGCTGGCACGCACGTAGCGCGAGTCACCAGAGAAGCTAACGATCACCAACGTCATCACCGGCAGGATGAGGTGCGCACCAAGATCGAGCAGTGCCGTCACCGGATTGTTGGAGAAGTACTGCCAATACAGGTCGCTGCCGAATGCAGGCGACTCGCGGCCGTTCACCATGCCGTCCACCGGAGTGAGATTCAGCACGATTGCGAAGAGCCACATGATCAAGAAGCCGAGGAGGAAGGTGGGGAACGTGGAGAGCACATATGTGACCGTTGTCACAGAGTTATCTAAGCGCCCCCCGTTGTTTACGCCGGTGTAGACCCCAACGATCACCGCGAGCGTCAACCAAATGACGATTGAAAGCCCGGCCAGAATGAGCGTCGGAAGGGCTGCGGCCGCGATGAGGCCCGCCACAGACTCGCCATTGAAGTACGAGTAGCCGAGCTCGCCGTGAATGATGCCCGTGTAAACCCCAGAGATGGCTGACGGTAGGAAGCTCGGGAAGCCGGTTGGTCCGACGAGGGCATCAAGTCCGTCGGCATCTCGCCGGCAGGCACCGAGCCAGCGGCAGTACTGCACCGGCACAGGTTGATCGAGCCCAAGGGACTTCAGGTACCCCTCCTTTTGGGCGGCGGTGTACCTAGGGTTGAACGCGTACTTCTGTTCGGGACCGCCAGGGGCGGCGAGGAGCAGGGCATAGATGAGGACGGTGGAGCCAAGCATGATCGTAACGCCGAGCGCGATGCGCTTCAAAGCGAATTTGATCATGTGGCCTCCTCTCTCATGGGGGACGCTTTTTCAGGTCGGGGGGATCTTAGCGGGATATTGGGGGTGATGGGCAATCGCCGCGGAGCCCCTCTCGGAGCCCCGCGGCGATTGCAAACCGAATCGTTTCGGCTGACCTACTTAGTTCGACGCGACGTCGAGCTCGTAGGCGTTCCAGAGTGGGCCCCAGGCCGCGTGCTGGGCGTACCCGCTCACGTTCTTCGACACCAGAACGATGTCGAGCCAGTAGTGCAGCGGAATCGTGACCACGTTCGAGGTCATGATGCTCTGCACCTCTGCCATGAGCGCATCCTGCTCAGCAACGTCGATTGAGGACTTGATCGCCTCAAGCTTCGTGTCGAGCTCTGGGATGTTCACGAACTGGTCGTTGCCGCCACCGTTCTCGTTGGTCTGGGTCGAGTGGTACGAGTCGTACCCGCTCGGCTCAACCGACGTGATGCCGAAGGCATGCAGCGCAAAGTCGAACGTACCGTAGGCCAGGTTGCACTTCGTGCCAGCTGCCACATCTGTGCGCTGACCGAAGAGGTCGCCGCTGCCGACTGCGTCAACGATGGCAGTGATGCCGATCGTCTTCAGGTCAGCTGCAAGCAACTGCAACTTGGCACCGCGGGTTGGCTTCAACGTGGTGCACATGTCGAGGATTGCCTCGTCACGGTCGCCGTCGTTGTCGACATCCTTGTCGACCGTCCCGTTGTTGTTTGTATCGCTCCAGCCGCCATCGGCCAGAATCTTTGCAGCTCGAGCAAGGTCAAAGGCTTCCACTTCCTGCTCCTCGTAGAAGAAGAAGGCTGGGAGCTCCATGTTCGTTGCTACGAAACCAACATCACCCTCAATCTGCTTGAGGTAGCGCTCTCGGTCGACTGCGGCCGAAACGGCTCGTCGAAGCTCGAGGTCAGAGGCTGGGCAACCACCACCGCGCGCCGCGCGGTTTGGAAGCACGCCGTCTGGATCTGCCTCTGCCGGCGCGCCGTCAGAGCAGGTTGTCTGCGAGTGATTTGGTCGCAGGAACTCAACCGTGAAGCTTGGGAACGGGCGCTGCTCGTCGCCAAGGTCCTTGGTTGGGGCGTACTGCGAACCGTCAAGGTCGGTGACCATGTCGAGTTCACCGGCGCGGAACTTCGCAACGCAAGTCTCTGGCGAACCACAGACTACGTACTTCACTCGCGCAAGCTTCGACTGGCTGCCGTTGCGTGGGTCCTTCCAGTATGGGTTGCGAACGACCACGGTTTCTACGCCTGGTGTTCGGCTCTCATACTTGAACGCACCGCTCGTTGGAACGGTTGGCAGGTCCTTGGTGCGGTAACCCGCGCCCAAGAGCATGTCGGTTGAAAGGTCGGTTGCTGGGTTGCCGCCAACGGCGGTACCGAGCGTGAACTTGCTGAAGTAGTGCTTTGGCGCAAGCGCTGGGCCGTACTTCAGGTTCTGGTAGAGCTCGGAGTAGTGCACGGTCATCGTTGAGCCTTCGCACACGATCTCCTTGATCTCCTTGGTGCCGACCTTCGAGACCGCAGTGTTCTTCTCATCGAGAATCCACTCGCGGGCGTACTGGAAGTCGGCGCAGGTGAGATCAACACCGTCGGACCACTTCCACGATCGGAGCTTCCAGGTAACGGTGGCGGCTGCGCCGTCAACAGTGCCTGGAACCTTAATGCCGCCGTTCTCCTTCGTAGGAATCTCGGTGGCCATCCATGGCTCAAGCTCGAGCTTGTCGTTCAAGCGGAGCAGACCATCGCTGGTCATGCCGATGACGTTGCTCGACATCACCGTGCTGTAGTAGAAGGGGTTCAGGCTGTCGACGTCCTGATAGTCACCGATGAGCAACGTTGCTCCGGAGACCGTCGAACCGGTCGACCCGCCGCATGCCCCGGCAACGAGTGCGGCAGTAACCGCAAAGGTTGCGAGTAGCGACCTCTTTCGCATGTGTTTCCTCCTTATCGGCCTCCCGATTACGGGTGGCCGTTCAGACTTGAAGCGCGATCTGCGCTTGGCGGAATCCTATCCGATGCGAAGGGGGTATTACCAGAGGATTACCAGAGGGGTGCAAAGGGTGGGGTGTGCGGGGGGCGGGGCGGATTGTTACGGCTGGAGTCGACGGGTCTCCCAGGGGCCGTTGAGGGTGGCTCGGAGGTACTCAAAGCGGTCGTGGAGGCGGTGTTCGCCCCCCTGCCAGAACTCCCAGTGGGCAGGGGTGACGCGATAGCCGCCCCAGTGCGGCGGCAGCGCGGGGAGCGACTCTGGGGTGGGGGCGTGCGCCTGTGCGGCAGCCGCGAGGGCCCCCTCCAGGGTCGCTCGATCGGCGATCGGCTCCCCTTGGGCGCTTGCCCACGCTCCGAGCTGGCTCTCAAGCGGGCGGCTGGCAAAGTAGGCGGCCGACTCTGCCTCTGAGAGGCGAGCCACTGAACCTGAGAGTCGAACCTGGCGCTCGAGGGTTGGCCACCAGAGGGTGAGGGCTGCCGCGGGCCGGGCGGCGAGGTCGCGCCCCTTACGGCTCCCGTGATTTGTATAGAAGTCGATCCCTGCAGCACCGATGCCGCGGATCAGGATCATGCGCACGCTCGGGTCCCCTGCGCCGTCGGCCGTGGCGAGGGCGGCGGCGAGGGGCTCAGGGACCTGTGCGGCAATCGCCTCGTTCACCCAACGATGAAACTGGTCCACCGGATCGGGGAGAAGATCGTTGGCGTCGAGACGCCCGCGCTGATAGTTCGAGCGATCGCCGAGCGGCTGGCTGCCCATGCGCGTTAGGCGAGCCCGGCCGGCGCCTCTAGTCGCGACTTCAGGTCGCCGAGGAAGGCGGCCACGAGTGCGCCATCAACGGCGCGGTGGTCGGCGGAGAGCGTTGCTGTCAGCATCGTGCGCGCCACCACGGCGCCGTCGCGCACCACGGCGCGCGACTCGCTGCGGCCCGTTGCCAAAATCGCGACCTGTGGCGGTGTGACGATCG
>JBIIGQ010000022.1:0-9079 GCA_044236365.1 Candidatus Limnocylindrus sp.
CCCTCCTGAAGGCACGCGCTGTAATGACTGAGCGCCTCATCGTGGGCGTCTACGGGTCGGCGCGTCTACCGGAGAGTGACCCGCGATGGGTCGCCGCGTTCGAACTAGGAGCGGCACTCGCCGAGGCTGGATACACCGTCGCCACCGGCGGCTACGAGGGGGTCATGGGCGCGGCGTCGCGCGGGGCGAAGTCGAAAGGTGGCGAGGTGCTTGGGTACACCGTCACCTCGTGGGATGGCCTCCCCGCGAATGAGGCGGTGACTCGCCGCATTGATTCAGCTGACCTCTTCGACCGGCTGCGCCTCTTCTCGGAGGCGGATTTGCTGATTGGCCTTGATGGCGGCATTGGCACCCTTGCCGAGATCGCCGTCGCCTGGAACCTGCTGCAGGTGAGTGACGCGCGCCCACTCCTGCTTGTCGGCGATGCATGGGTAGAGCTCGTGGATTTCGTGCGACGCCGCCTAGTGGTTGGCCCCGCCGACCTTGAGGTTGTGCACGTGCTGCCGAGCGGGACCCCCGCGAGCATGGTGCTGGCCGAGGCCCAACTCCTGATGGGGGCGCGACTCGGCCTAGGGGCTCCCTGGGAGGCATCGCGCAACGCACCCTCCTCCGCGGAGCGGTAGGATCTTGCAGATGTTGAATCAGCCCGCTCCAGCCCCGACAAGTGACGAAAACGCCACGGTGTCGGTGGCGCCAACGCCCTTGGCTGAGATTGATCCTGGCCTGGTGATGACCTGCTGCGCCAACTGCGGCGCGCAGATGATTGATCGCAAATGCAAGATGATCTGCGAGTGCGGCTACTTCCTCTCCTGCTCGGACTACTACTGAGATGAGCGAGAAGCAGAAGAGCGGAATCCCAAAGAACCCAGGTCGCCACGACCTGGGCATGAAGGCGACGATGCTCTTTCCGAATCGCGAGATTGTCGAGCGCTCCTATGTGCCGATCATCTACACCGCCTGCCGCACCTGCTACTCCGAGCTGCCGCCAGAGGAGATCTATCGCCGCGCCGAAGCGGGAGAGATTGACCCAGCGAAGCAGCGCGAGCTGGTCAGCCGCGTCATTGAGTCAGGCCACGGCAGCACCATTGAACACATCGTCTTCACCTTCGCCATCACCGGCGTCACCCGAACGCTCAGCCACCAGCTCGTGCGCCATCGCGCCGGTGTCGCCTTTGATCAGCAGTCGCAGCGCTACGTCACCTTCAAGAAGGCGGCAACGATGCTCCCTGGCTCTGTCGCCGAAGCCGATGAAACCGTGCGAGCGCGATTTGAAGAGGCCACCCAGGGTGCGCTCGGCCTCTACGGCGACCTCGTATCGGCAGGCATCCCCGCCGAAGATGCACGCTTCGTCTTCCCGAACGCAACGCGCACTAACCTGATCATGACCGTCAACCTGCGCGCCCTCATCCATATGTCGGGCCTGCGCCTCTGCACCATGGCCCAGTGGGAGATCCGCCGCCTCTTCCAGCTGATCCGCCACGAGGTGTTTGCGGTGAGTCCGTTCCTCGGCAGCTTCTTGGCGCCCAAGTGTGTGCCGCTCGGCTACTGCGACGAGGCGGGCAACAAGGATGGCCACTGCCCAATTCGACCGCACAAGGATGAGGTTCTCGGCGCATGGGCGGCCAAGGCGGCCGAAGCGAAGGCGAAAGGCCGCGCGCTCCCAGTCGCCGAATAACTGAAGATCCCCCACAACTCCCCAGGATCGGGGAGGATGAGGGGGTGAAGCCTGCCAGCCCCAATCAAATCCGCGCCGCGATCTCACCCGTGCGCGCCGCCCTACTGACCACGCTGCTCCCTGGTGCGGGGCACTGGCTCCGTGGCAATCGTCGACAGGCAGTGCTCTTCGCTGCGCCGCTCCTCTCCCTCCTCGCTGCAGCACTCCTCGTCGCGCTGGTCGGCGGCACAACACAGCTCCTCATCATTTTGGTCACACCGGGGGCGCTCCTTGCGCTTGGCGCGTTGAACCTCGTCATTGGCGGATGGCGCCTTGGTGCAACGGCACATGTCGTGCGTGGGTCGCGGCTGCCAACACGTGACCGCGCTGTGGTGGTGATCGCCGCACTCCTCCTCATCGTGGCGCCGCACGTTGCCGTTGGCCGCTCGCTGATCGCTTTTGATGAACTCCTCAATGAAACGTTCGCCGAAGTTTCGCCAAGCCCGGAGCCGAGTGCCTCCGGCCCAGGCTCTCCAGATGGCTCACCATCTCCTGGCAGCTCGATCGCCGCCAGTCCTGGAACCGTGCCGCCCCGCGGCGGCGGTACGGGGACCCTCCCCTCGCTCACTGTCACTACGCCGTGGGCACGGCCCGGAGCAATCCCGTGGGGTGATGACGGAAAGTTTGATCTGCTCCTGCTCGGCTCCGACGCGGGCGCTGATCGATGGAGTCGACGCATGGATGTGATGCTGCTCGTTGAGGTTGATGTCGCCACTGGGCGCGTGGCGATGTTCGGCTTCCCACGCAACATGGTGAATGTGCCGCTTCCCCCTGGTGCCGCCCGCAACGCGAGCCCATGCGGTTGCTTTAAGAAACTCTTGAACGAACTCTATACCGATGCCACCTTCTACTATCCGCAGCTCTGGCCTGGTGAGGGGAGCGTCTCGGGAATCGCTGCGGTACGCGCCACCATCTCGGAGCTCACGCAACGGCCGATTGATGCCGTGCTCGTTGCCGATCTTTGGGGCGTTATCAAGGTGGTGGATGCCATGGGCGGTATCGACATGAACGTCACAGAGCCGATCTATGACAAGAACTATCCGGACCCGGTGCTCGGCTCGATCCAGCTGCGTATTGGCTCTGGGCTGCAACACTTCGATGGGCGGCTCGCACTGGCCTATGCGCGGAGCCGCCACCAAGATTCCGACTACGGCCGCATGCGACGACAACAGGCACTCTTGCTCGCAATTCGTGACCAACTTGGCGCGGCGACGATCTTGAATGCGCCGGCACTCGCAGCCGCGGCGAAGGGGTACGTGTGGACCGACCTGCCGCGCAGCTCCCTGCCGAATCTGGTGGACCTCTTCTCGCGTGCGGCAACGGCGCCAGTGCACCTCTACCGCTTCGCCCCAAGCGCCTACCCGGCCTACCTCACTCCTGCAACGATCGCCAAGATTCGCAACGTGATTGCGAACGCGTTCCCGGTGGTAGCGACTCCTTCACCAAGTCCGTCGGATTCTCCATCTCCATCGGATTCACCATCGATCAGTCCTGACGCATCGCCGAGCGCGCCAGAGAGCGGCGCGCCAGAGAGCGCGAGTCCGTAGGGGAAAGAAATCACCCGAGAGGCCATCCGATGTTGGGGGCGACGCTTGCACGCCGGTTCCCCTCCGCTGTGAGATCGGATCGAGTCGCTCCAGCCGTAAAGCCGAAGCTCCCAGGTGACCCTCCGCTCCGCCGCTGCGAGTTGCCCCGCGCTTTGGTGGTCATTCACCAGCACCGTCAGTTGCCTGTCGGTTCGATCCCGTCATCGCCACAGTTCGTGCCGCCTGGCCGATTGCTCGGTCGGCGGGTTCACCGCTGGCCCCTTCGGGCTACGAGCAGCATCGCGGTCGCAGCCTCTCTACAGAAGGCACTTATCAACGACTTATCGGGTGACTGAGAGAGAGTTGTCCACCGATCTGGTGGTTTAGGCTGTGAGTGTGGAAAAGTCCGACTTACTCGTCGGCGGCGCCAGTGTTCGCGCGGATCACCTCAACGATGGCTGAGTCGGCAAGGGTGGTGACGTCGCCTAGATTTCGACCCTCGGCAATGTCGCGCAAGAGGCGCCGCATGATCTTCCCGGAGCGGGTCTTGGGAAGCTCTGGCACAAACTCAAGATGCTTCGGCTTGGCGATCGCGCCAATGCTCTTCCCCACGTGGGCTCGCAACTCTTCCAGGAGGGCCGGTGACGGTTCAATCCCCTTCTTCAGAATCACGAAGCCAACGATCGCCTGGCCAGTGAGTGGATCACTCTTCCCCACCACTGCAGCCTCGGCGACGGAGTGGTGGTCGACGAGTGCGGATTCGACCTCAATCGTGCTGATGCGGTGCGCGGAGACGTTCATCACATCGTCCACCCGCCCAAGGAGCCAGTAGTAGCCCTCCGTGTCACGGCGCGCCCCATCGCCGGCAAAGTACGAACCGGGGAATCGGCTCCAGTAGGTCTCCTTGAAGCGCTCTGGGTCGCCCCAGATGCCCCGCAGCATCGACGGCCACGGCTTGGTGAGGGTGAGGTAGCCGCCTGAGCCGAGCGGCACGCTCTTCCCAGAGTCATCAACGACATCGGCCGAGATGCCAGGGAGCGGGAAGGTGGCGGAGCCAGGCTTCGTGGTGGTGACGCCGGGGAGTGGGCTGATCAGGATCGAGCCGGTCTCGGTCTGCCACCAGGTGTCGACGATGGGGGTGCGGTTGCCGCCGATGAGTTCGCGATACCAGAGCCACGCTTCAGGGTTGATCGGCTCACCAACAGAGCCGAGGAGTCGCAGCGAGCTGAGGTCGTGCCCCTTCGGATGCTCGTCGCCCTGACGCATGAAGGCGCGAATGGCCGTTGGTGCGCAGTAGAGAATCGTGACCTTCAACTCCTCAACGATTGACCACCAGCGATCCCACGCGGGCGTGTCGGGAGTTCCCTCGTACATCACCTGTGTCGCGCCGTTGCTCAGCGGGCCGTAGACGATGTAGCTATGCCCGGTCACCCAGCCAACGTCGGCGGCGCACCAGTAGACATCGTCGGGCTTGATATCGAAGACGGCGCGATGCGTGAAGGTTGCACCGAGCAGGTAGCCGGCGCTGGTGTGCATGATCCCCTTCGGCTTCGCCGTGGTGCCGCTGGTGTAGAGCAGGTAGAGCAGCTGCTCCGCGGGCATTGGGTCGGCCGGGCACTCAGCCACCTGGCCTGGAACAAACTCGTGCCACCAGTGATCGCGACCCGCCTGCATTGCCGTGGTCCCCGCAGTGCCTGGCTGACGGCGCTGGTACACCAGAACGCCAGTAATCGATGGGGTGCTCTTGAGCGCCTCGTCGGCGATCGGCTTCAGCTCGAAGAAGTTCCCCTTGCGATACCCACCATCGGCGGTGATCAACACTTTCGCTGTGGCGTCGTTGATGCGATCGGCGAGCGCATTGGCGGGGAAGCCGCTAAACACCACGCTATGCGCCGCGCCGAGTCGGGCGCAGGCAAGCATGGCGATCGCCACCTCGGGAACCATCGGCATGTAGATCGCGACGCGGTCGCCTTTCGTGACACCGAGAGCCTTCAGCGCGTTGGCGGTCTTCTGCACCTCGCGCAACAGGTCGTTGTAGGTAACGGTGCGGCGGTCGCCCGGCTCGCCGATCCAGTGGAAGGCCACCTTCTCACCGCGACCGGCGGCAACGTGGCGATCGACGCAGTTCTCCGAGACGTTCAGTTCGCCATCATCGAACCATTTCGCGAATGGGGGCTCCCACTCCAGGGTTTTCGTGAAGGGCTTCCGCCAGGTGAGGAGCCCGCGGGCCTGCTCAGCCCAGAAGGCAACCGGGTCGGCGGCGGCGCGCTCGTAGAGATCAGCCCGCGCATTGGCCGCGGCGGCGGTTGCCGCGTCGGGTGGGAAGGAGAGGCCCTCAGCCTGGAAGGTTTCGATGCCGTGCTGCTCTGGCACGTCGCTCACTAGCCGGCGGCCTCTTCGTCGTCGGCTACCTCGTGCTCTTGTTCCTCAGCGTCGTCGTCCTTAAGGTGCGGCACGATGCCGGAGCGGCGCTGGTTGCCACTCCAGCCCAACTTCGTGCTGATCTGCTGGGCGGCGTCTCGCGCCGCAGTCACCAGTGCAGGGAGAGTGCCAGGGGTGACTCGGGTAGCAGCGCCCCACACCACAACGGTGGCGATGACGGTGCCGCGCGCATCACAGATCGGCACGGCGGCAGCAGTGATGCGGTCGTCCCACTCGCCGATCGCTACGGCGTAGCCGCGGCGGCGAATCGTGGCGAGCTCTTCGAGGAGCGCTCGCGGATCAGTGATGGTGCGTGGCGTGTAGCGAACCAGACCGCGTCGTGCAATAGAGAGAACGGTGCGCTCTGGGAGCGAGGCGAGGAGCACCTTCCCTGAGGCGATGGCGTGCATCGCAATCGGTCGCCCGGTGATGTCGGGCATCGGCGTGAGATTCGGCCCGTCGATCTGGCAGATGGCTACGGCGGCGGCGACACCATCAAACACTTCCAGGCTGACCGTCTCGTGGGTTGCCTTCGCAAGCGCCTCCATCTCGGGGAGGGCGATCGCGCGGAGGTCGAGGGTGCGCTCGGCTGATTGCGCGAGTCGAATGATGCCAACGCCGAGGCGGAAGTGGCCGGTCTCGCGATCCTGCTCAACGAGGCCGCGGCGCTCGAGGGTTGAGAGGAGTCGGCTCACCGTTGACTTGTGGAGGTCGAGGGAGTGTGAGAGGTCGGTGACGGAGGCGGAGCCGTCGGCGTCGGCGAGGCAGACCAAGAGCGCGGCGGCGCGGTCAACGGAGCGGACGGCGGCGTCGTCGGCGCCTGGCGCCCCTGCGCCGTTGGCGTGCTCATGACCCTCGTCGGGCCCCTGAGCCGCTCGTGCGCGTGCCTGTTCACTACTCATCAGTTGGTGCTCCTCCCTTGGGGGCGGATGATCCGCCCGCAGGGCGCTCTCGTCAATGGGAGCCTTGATTCGTGCTCAGCGCGCCGCGCGCGGCACCCCTACGATGGTGGTCACAGGGGGCACTGCCCCCGCGGCGAGCACCGAGGGGGTTCCATGGCGCAGGGGGGTCGAACAGCGATCATCGTGGGGAGCGGCTTCGGCGGCCTCTCCACTGCCATCCGTCTCCTCTCCGATGGCTGGCAAGTCACCATCCTTGAAGCCCGCCCCGAGATCGGCGGCCGCGCCTCGCGCATTCAAGAGGGTGGCTACACCTTCGACACTGGTCCGTCACTGATCACTATGCCTTGGCTCTTCGAAGAGGTCTATGCGGCGGCGGGCGAGAAGATGTCGGATCACGTCACCCTGCGCCAGCTCCAGCCGGGTTATCGCATCTTCTGGACGGGCGAAGATCGCCACTTCGACTTTGGCAGCGACCGCGAGCAGCTGCTCGCCGAGATGCGCAAGTTCTCCAACGACGACGCCAATCAGCTTGAGGCGTTCTTGGCCGCATCGGGTGCGATCCACCGCGAAGGGATCCTCGTCTCCGGTCGCCAGAACTTCTTGAACCTGAAGGACTTCGTCAAGCTCCTCCCAACGATGGCACGACTCGATGCGATCCGCTTCCTTGAGGGATGGGTCGGCAAGTTCTTCAAGGAGCCGCATGTGCAGCAGGCGTTCGGCTTCCACTCACTCTTCATCGGAGGAGATCCGTCGCGCGTGCCGGCCATCTATTCGGCGCTCGCCTATCTGCAGATTGCCGACGGGATCTGGTACACCGAGGGCGGCGTGTACAGCATCATTCAGTCGTTCGGCAAGATCATCGCCAAGATGGGTGGAACCATTCACACGAATAGCAAGGTGGATCAGATCTTGCATCGCAACGGGCGCGCCACTGGCGTGCGAACCTCTGATGGTGTCGTGCATAACGCCGATCTTGTGATCTACAACGGCGATGTCACGGCGCGTAACGCGCTGCTCCCCGACGCTCCTGATTCCTTCCCATGGCGCCTTCGACCACTGCGCACCACCATGTCGGCCCACATGATGTATTTGGGCACCAACAAGAAGTTTGAGAAGCTCCTGCACCACACCCTCGTGGTTGGCGATGACTATCACGGCTTCATCAAGGACGTCACCCGCGAACGTCGCATGCCACGCAGCAACGCCGTCTACATTCATGCGCCATCGCGCACGGAGCCCGAGATGGCGCCACCGGGCGGCGATTCGATTGCGATCCTCCTCCCCGTGCCGAACCTGGCCTCCGGCGATGACTGGACCGAAGCAGAGCCACGCATGCGCGACCGCACCTTGGAGTGGCTGGAGAACTGGGGGCTTCCAGGCCTGCGCGATTCGATCGTGATGGAGCGCTCGTGGACGCCACTCACCTTCCGCGACGAGCTCCTTGCTCCAGACGGCAACGCCTTCGCCGTCGAACCGTCGCTGCAGCAGTCGGCCTACTTCCGTCAGCCGAACCGCGACCGTGCCATCGCCGGCCTCTACTACGTTGGTGGCGGGACCCATCCAGGCGCGGGGATGCCAGGAGCGCTCCTCACCTCACAGGTAACCCAAGACCTGATCCGCGGCGACTACCCTGCCCCATTCGCCTCACACGCCACCGGGCCGACCGGAAATCTCGTTCGCCCGTAACCGCATGACCCCCCAGCGCGATCCGCGCGTGGCGGCTCTCCTCCCCGAGGCGCAGGCGACCATTGATCGTGTTGCGCGCAGCTTCGCCCTTGCGGCTCGCTTCCTGCCGCGCGAGGTTCGCGACGACATCAACCTGCTCTACTTGGCGCTCCGTCGCCTTGATGACCTCGTTGACCTCGAGGCGCCGAGCGGTTCGGCGCAACGCGCCGACGCCCAGCAGCGTCTCGCGGCAATTCGCACCTGGCTGGGCGACGGGGCGATTGACGCTGATGGCGGCGATGAGTTGGCGATCTTCGTCGATCTGCAGCGGCGTACCCCATCGCTCCCGATCGATGCGATCGGCGCTTTCCTCGACGGCATGGAGAGCGACCTCGCCGGTCCGAGCATCGAGAGCGATGCCGATCTCGATCTCTACTGCTATCAGGTGGCGGGCACCGTCGGTCGCCTCATGGCGGCGCTGCTCGGGGTGCGCGCAAGTGACGCGGCGCAGGCTGATCGCGCTGCCCGCGCCCTTGGGGCGGCGATGCAGCGTACGAACATCTTGCGCGACATTGATGAGGATCTCGCGAACGGGCGGGTCTACCTTCCCGCCACATCGCTGCGACGAGTTGGTCTTGACCCTGCAGCGGTGAGTGGCCCAACGTCGCTTCACGACGGCGATCGACGCGCCCTCTATGCGGCGGAGATCGCGCGAGCGGATGCCGAGTACGAGGTTGGTGCTGCTGGGATCCGCTACTTGCAGAACGGCGGTCGCTCCATTCGCGTGGCGGCGAACCTCTATCGCGAGATCCTGCGGCAGATTGAGCGCGACGGCTTTGGCGTGCGACGAC
>JBIIGQ010000004.1:0-29305 GCA_044236365.1 Candidatus Limnocylindrus sp.
CCTGCCAGCCATCAGAGATCTTGCGATGCGAAGCAACCTTCGGCTCAAGGATTTCGAAGATGCGCTCTTCAAAGCGATTCCCCTGTGCAAAGAGGAGTTCGCGTAGATCGTACGGGCTCGGCGGATCGGCATCGGCGCCAACGTCTTTCGCAAAACCCTTGCTCGTGCCGTGCACCTCGAGCCAATCGAGGAGCGGATCGCGACGCAGCCAGTTGCGCGTCTTCGATGCCGAGACCCACTCGCGCCAGGCAGTGCGATCGGTTGGGTCAGGGTTGCGGACTTCGCCGCTGTCGCTGGTGGTAATTGCGGCGACCCCCGTGATCGGGGGCGGGGTGGCGCGATAGCGTCGAAGGTCGTCCATTCCCCCTACGATCGCACGCGGCGTCGCTTTGTGCCGCTCGCGGACTCAAACGAGATCAGTGCCACGCCGCCAAGGAGCAGGAGTGCTCCGAGAGCGAGACCAGCATCAATGGCCTCGTTCAACACGCCAACGCCGAGGGCGGCGGCGATGAGTGGCTGCAGAAAGAGGACACCGGCGGCGAGCCGTGGCGGTGCAGCTGCATAACCGCGGTACCAACTGCTCCAGCCGATCGCCGTCGAGCCAATGCCGAGATACGCGATGGCGAACAGCGTGAACGGAGCGGTGGCATCGGCAAGGTTGATTCCAACAAGCACTACTTCAGCCGCCGAGAACGGGATCAGGAACGGGATCGAAACGAGCGCACTGAGGGTGACCGCGTTCCGTGCACCGACCGCCGCCACCACGGGTCGCCCAAAGCTTGAGAAGAGCGCCCACGTCGCACCCGCTCCAATGAGCATCGCGACGCCAACCAGACGTACTAATGAATCTTCGGGTGCACCATCAACGGTGGGGCTGGCGGAGCGGAGCCCAAGTGCCACGACACCGGCCGTTGCTAGGGCAATCCCACCCCACGCCTGGCGAGGTACAGCAACACCCTCAATGAGGCGCCCAAAGATCAGCACGAAGACCGGCGTTGCCATGGTGACCACCGAACCCTCCACCGCAGAGGTCAGTGCCGTTCCTCCGAATTGCAAGAGCATCGAGGCGGCAACCGCCACCCCCGCAAAGAGAACGGCCTGCTTTGGGGCTTGCCGCCAGCCGAGCGATTCACCGCGAATCGCGGCGACCAGCACCAACACAGCCACACCCAGGACGAGCCGCAGCAGGCTCAGCGTTGCAGGAGGAACTGCGTCAAACGTTTCCGCAGAGACCACATACATGCCACCCCACAGCGCTGCGGCCAGGGCAAGGTCACGTGTTGCTGCTCGTGTGACGCGACGTTCAGACATGCGGAGGAGTGTAGCCGCGAACCTTCATATTCGGTCTACGATAGGAGGATGGTGATTCGACTCGATGAACAGGTCCCTAGGCCAGCGTTCTCTCCGTCTGGCGATAAGCGCGCTGCGTACGAAACCTACGGGACATCGTTTCTGCAGTATCTGGCGCGACGTGCGGCGAAGAGCCGCATCTTGCTCCCGCTGCGCGACCTGTTGGCCGTCAAGCGCCGAGGTGGGCCAGAGTATGCAGCGGCACTCGCCTGCTTCGCCTACTACGCCGTTGCAGCATCGACGACGTATGGAAAGGGTTATCGCCAGCCAGAGTTCACACAGGAGCGACGAGTAGAAGAGCGCGACCGCCAAACGGGCGCGCTCATCACCGCTCGGAGCGCCGGAGATGGCCGCAGCATTGCCGCTGAGGTCGATCTCTCACTTCCCGAGATTGGCCAGTTCCGTGGCAGTGAGCGAATCCTTGGAACCACGGTGGGCCTGCGCGGGCTTGGTATGGCAGCGCCGTCGACCTTCTCATTCGCGATTGACGAGTCTGGGCACCGCGCCGGGCTCGCCGCCTGGTGGGGCGAGGGGCGCGGCACCATCACCACCGAGCTTGCCCCCTCCCTGCGTGGCACCACCATTCGGGCCTACGGCGAGCTTGCCCTAACCGGATCAGATGGCAGCCGTGGACGCGCAACCTTGAATCGCGACGGGCGCCTCGAGGTTGAGGTGACCGGACCAACGGGGGACCTGTATCGGCTCAACGCCCCTCTCAAATAGCCCCGCGGCGTGGCACCATAGCGGCATGATTATTGCGAAGCGCCCTGCCCCGCTCGACCCGGCCGCCATTGCCGCCGTGCGTCGCCCCTTTGACGAGGCCGACATGTTCCCCCCACAGGTCTTCCACGACCAGGCGATCTTCGACTGGGAGTCGCAGGAGATCTTCCGCCACGAGTGGCGTTGCGTCGGACGCGAAGAGGAGACCCCGAACGTTGGCTCGTACCGACTCTTGGAGTTCGCTGGTGAGCAGGTGATCGTCTCGCGCGGCGAAGACAACAAGCTGCATGCCTTCATCAACGCCTGCCGCCACCGAGGCGCAACGCTTATTGAGGGGCCCGCCGACGGTAAGCCCGACTGCGGCGAGGCGAAGAAGATCGTCTGCCCGTATCACGCCTGGGTCTACGGCCCCGACGGCAAGCTGCAGAAGGCAAAGCACACCGAAGATTTGAAGCGCTTCAATCCCGGCGACTACGACCTGGTGCCGCTGCGCTGCGAGACGTGGCAGGGATTTGTCTTCCTGACCCTCGACAAAGAGGCTGAGCCGCTCCTCACCTACCTCGACGATCTTGTCGACGTGTTTGCACGCTTCGACTTCGCGCCACTGCGACTCGCCAAGCGCGAGACGTACGACGTAGCGGCGAACTGGAAGATCCTCGTCGAGAACTACTCCGAGTGCTATCACTGCCCTGGTGTGCATCCACAGTTGAATGCGCTCACCCCGTATGACCTTGGCGAAGATATTCCGGCGCGTGGTTGGTGGAAGGGTGGCTGGCAGCCGCTCGTCGGCGAGGCACTCACCATGGGACTCGACAAGGGGTCGCACTCGCGCCCTTGGCTCAAGGGGATGACCGAAACCGATGCGAAGCGCATCCAGTACTTCGCCGTGTGGCCGAACCTGCTCCTCTCGCTCCACCCCGACTACCTGATGGTGCACATGATCGAGCCGCTCGGCCCAGGTCAATCGCGCGTCGTCTGCGACTGGTACCTGCACCCCGACACCATCAAGCTCCCTGACTACGACTTCTCCGATGCACATGGCTTCTGGGATATGACGAACCGCCAGGACTGGCACGTCTGCGAGCTGCAGCAGCGCGGCACCGCCTCGAGCATGTTGCCGCCAGGCCGCTATACCGAGCTCGAGGCGAGCGTGCAGGCCTTCGACCTGATGGTTGCCGACCGCTACGCCGCCGACGGGAAGCGCACCTCGCGTGGCTGGGCCGCCGGCCTTGCCCCGGGCGACATGGAGGGGATCGACTTCAGTGATCGCCAGGCGGCACGTGCCGCCATCGCCGCAAAGCTCGCCGCTGCCGCGGAGTAACGCTAGGGGCTAGGCGAGCCCCATCTCTCCCATTGGGCTCGATGGCCCTTCGCTGCGATCGTGCAGCTTGAAACGTCGATCTGGGAGCTGCATTGGATTGTTATTCAGCGCAGCGCGGGCCATCAGCTCGCCGACCATGGGGCCCTGCTTGTAGCCATGTCCTGAACCACCGCCGGCCAACCAAATCGCAGGGTTCTCGGGATGCCGATCCAACACGTAGTGACCGCTCTTGGTGCGCTCGTGCTGACAGGCGCGCGTCTCCTTAATCGGTGCACTCTTGAGTGCGGGGAATCGCACCGCGCACTCACGCGCACGTGCAATTGATGTTGGATGCGCCTCATCGGGCCAGACGCTTGGATCAAAGTTCCCCGCGTCAAACTCTGGGCCAACCTTCACGCCGTGCCCCTGGTCGTTCGGAATTCCCCATACGGCGAGCCCCTCGTCGATCCAGGTTGGCATTTCGCCCACACCCATGTTCGGCGCGTCGAAGTAGATCGCGTCGCGGCGCACCGGAATGATCGAAGCCTCAGCATCAGCACCAACCAGCTGTGGGAAGAGCTCAGGGAGCCACGGCCCCGCCGCCCACACCGTTGCACCAGCAACGATCGGTGTGCCGCTGGCATCGAGCGCACTCCCGTCGGCTACTGGTGTTGCGCGACCGCGCGTGATCACGCCACCCTCGCGTTCAAACATCCGCGCCGCCGCGCGTACGCCGTTCCCCGCCCGCAGGAAGCCAGCGGTCGGCTCGTAGAGGACAGAGCTGAGGCCGTCGATGCCGAGCGTTGGCCAGCGGTGTAGCGCCTCTTCTGGAGTGATGCGCTCGCACGGCACACCCGCCTCGCGCATGCGCTGCTCTGAGTGCGCCTCCCAGATGCCATCGCCAGAAACGAACCAGGCGACACCGCTCTCCACAAAGATCTGTTCGCCGGCGGCTTCGCCCAACTCTTTCCAGGCAACCAGTGCGCGCTGCGTCCAGCCCATGAGCAGCGCATCCTCCCCATGAGAGTGACGAATGATGCGGCTGTAATCGCCCGAAGTGGTCTTTGGACCGCCAGGTTCGCGCTCTTCAATGAGCTGAACGGTGGCGCCGAGTCGACGTGCCTGCAGTGCCGTCCACGATCCCCAGACACCGCCACCAACCACCAGCAGGTCGGGTGCGCCGCCCGCCATGGCTACTTCTTCGCGCCGAGGGTGCGGAAGCGCGAGAGGAACTCCTTGGTGCGTGGATCCTTCGGCGCGTCGATCACCTGCTCAGGTGGTCCGACTTCGGCGAACTCGCCCTTATCCATGTAGTAGACGCGGTCGGCCGCCTCATGCGCAAAGTCCATCTCGTGGGTGACCACGATCATCGTGCGCCCCTCGTGTGCCAGGTCCGCCATTACCTTGAGCACTTCGCCAACAAGCGTTGGATCGAGCGCCGATGTTGGCTCGTCGAACAGCAGCACCTTCGGCTGCATGGTGAGCGCGCGCGCAATGGCGACGCGCTGACGCTGTCCGCCGGAGAGTCGCGACGGATATTCGTCGCGCTTCTCAAGCAAGCCGACCTTCGCGAGATACTTCTCAGCAATCGCCTCGGCCTCCTTTCGGTCCATCCCCTTCACGTGCACGGGTGCTTCGACGCAGTTCTCGATCACACTCAGATGCGGGAAGAGATTGAACTCCTGGAAGACCATGCCGGCGCGCATGCGCACCTCACGAATCCGCTCCTGGCGCTCACCACCCTCGGTGTGGAATGGATCAGCGCCAACAATCACGCCATCAATCTCCACGGTGCCATCGGTCGGATCTTCGAGGAAGTTCAAGCTGCGCAGGAAGGTGCTCTTACCGGAGCCAGAACGGCCCAAGATACAGACGGTCTCACCTGGCCACACCGTGATCGATGCGCCACGGAGCACATGGTTCTCGCCGAACCACTTCGTCACGTTCGTTGCCTTCAGCACTGGCTCAGCACCTGCCTTCACCAAAATTCCTGGCTTCTCGGCTGGGTGGATCGCATGCACTGCGGGGGTCGTTGAGAGCTGCTTCATGTCGCTCATCCCTTCACCGCCTTATTTCGATCTCCCGCAGCGAGGCGGGACTCAATACGATTCTGCACCGCCGTGAAGACGATGGTGAGCGTCCAGTAGATCATTGCCGCGATGATGAAGGTCTGCAGCGTCTTGAACTCCTTCTGGCCGATGTTGCGCGCGCGCCAGACGATCTCATGCAGCGCAACGGTTGAGGCGAGGGCGGAGTCCTTCAACATAGCGACGAAGTCGTTGCCGATTGCCGGCACGATGATGCGGAACGCCTGTGGGGCGATGATGCGGCGGAAGGCGGTGCCACCCGACATTCCAAGCGCGGCGGCGGCCTCACGTTGGCCGAGCGGCACCGCCTGGATGCCCGCACGGAAGATCTCGGTCATATAGGCGCCGTAGTTCATGCCGAGCGCACCGATGGCGCAAAAGATCGGATCAAGAATGATGCCGACCTGCGGCAGTGCCAGGTACCAAACAAGCAGCTGCAGGATGAGCGGCGTGCCACGGAAGAAGCTGACGTAGAACGACGCGATCGCGTTGACGACGGCGTTGCTGGAGAGGCGACCGAGCGCGCCGAGCGCAGCAAGGAGCGTTGCCAGAACGATCGATGCTGAGGAGACGGCGAGGGTGATCCAGATGCCCTCAACGATGAATGGGGTTGCGCGTGCAATGAAGTCGATCTCTACGTTGAGGGAGAGGAAGACGAAGGCCGCGAGCAGACCGAGGAGTGCAGCCCAACCGAGACGGAACCGCAACTGCCAGCGCGCGGCACGACGTGCCTCGTCCTTGGCAACCGCTTTCGCTAGTAGTTCTGCATCAGTGTGCACGACACCCCCTCTGGTATGGAGAGGGGAGCTGCGGTTTGACCCGCAGCTCCCCTGCCCAAAAACCGTTGACTCGGTTATTCCGGCTTCGTTACGTCGCGACCTAGGTGCTTCATGGAGAAGCCTGACATCGTGCCGTCAGCATGCATCTCGGCAATAATCTTGTTGATCTCAACAATTGCCGTAGCGGTATTCAGGCCCGACTTGTCGAGCGCAAACGAGATTCGTCCGGCGAAGTTTGGCTCCTCGGAGAGGAACTTCAGCTTGCCTTCGGAGTTCTTGATCGCGTTCTCAATAAACTCACGGCTCTGCGCCATGGCATCCCAATCATCAGTGCGGCCCGAAAGATACGCCTGGATGCAGTCGTAGTCGGTTGGATAGGTCTTGAGAACGGCACCCGCTGGCGCCTGGTTGAACACATCAACCACGGTGCTGGTGGCGAAGCCGCCCTCAATCCATGTGGCGTGTGTGGTGCTCTCACCGGCGCAGATCGTCTTGCCTGCGAGATCAGCAACGGTGGTGTACGACGAATCGGTGGCAACCAACAGGTAGCCAGCCTCATAGAAGTACGGATCCAGGAAGTCGACCACCTTGGCGCGCTCCTCCGTCTGGGTCATGGAGCCGATGGAGATGTCCCATCGTCCGCCCCAGTTGCCGGCGGTGATTGCGGCCCAGTCAGGCGTGACCCACTCGACCTTGACCCCGAGGCGCTTCGCAACTTCGCGGGCTACGTCAGAGTCGAAGCCAACGTACTCACCCGCTGCGTTCAGCTCGGAGTACGGTGGATAGGCTGGATCGGTTGCGATCCTAATAACCTTGGCCTCGCGAATTGTCTCGAGGAGGCCTTTCTCGGCCGGGGCGCAGGCCCCAGTTACAAGGGCGGCACCCGCAAGGAGCGCCAGGAGTGTCGACTTGATCTTCATCTCGTCACTACCTCACATATTCCGGCGGGGCAGGCCCAGCGGGCCACCTCGGCGCCTTGGTAGCGATGATCCCACTCTGGCCAGCCTGCTGCCAAGGGGTTGCGCAGGCCGCCCAGGCCGTAGGATGCCCCCATGAGCAGCCGAGCCACCCCTGGGCAGGTCCAAACCGTCCTCGGTCCTGTGGCGCCCAGCGACCTCGGCTTTACCCTCCCCCACGAGCACACCAAGTGCAGCCTCTGGTGGATCGAGAACCGCTGGGACTACTGGGAGCTGATCGGCGACGAGCCACGAATCAACGAGGAGTTGGCAGCCTATAAGGGGCTCGGCGGCGGCACCCTGGTCGATGTGACCCCCATTGGCATCGGCCGAGACCTGGCGCGGCTGGCCCGCCTCTCTCAGGCGACCGGGCTACACATCGTGGCCGGCGCAGGCTGGTACCGCCAGGCCTACTACCCCGCCGAGGCGCGCATCGATCGCCGCTCCATCGACGATCTTGCCGATGAGATCGTGCAGGAGTTTGTCGACGGCCCAGTGCGGCCAGGAATCATCGGCGAGATCGGCACCGACAAGCCATGGGTCACGGCACAAGAGGAGCGCGTCTTCCGCGCCGCCGCTCGCGCCGCACTGCGCACTGGCGCGTCGGTCACCACCCATGCAGTGCAGAGCGACGTTGGCCTCGCGCAACTTGCGATTCTTGAAGATGAAGGGCTTGACCCGGCGCGCATTGTGATTGGACACTGCGACTCGCATCCGCGCATCGAGCATTGGCGCGAGATCGTGCGCCGCGGCGCACATGTCGAGGCTGACTTCCTTGGCATGAGCTTCACACCGCTCGAGCGTGCCGGTGAGCCGAAGGTCGTGGAGCTGATCAGCACCCTCTTGAACGAAGGGTTTGAGAAGCAGATCCTACTGAGCCAAGATCTTTGCCACGACTCACAGCTCGCCTCGTATGGTGGGAACGGCTACACCTATCTGCAGAAGAGCTTCCTGCCACGCCTTGCTGCGGCGGGTGTTGATGCGGCAACGATCAAGACGATTACCGTAGAGAATCCGGCGCGACTCTTAACGCTGCGTACGCCCGCCTAGCGGCGCGCGGCGACCAGCACGCCAGTAAAGAGGACGAGCGCGCCAAGCAGCTGTCCAGGGGAGGGGATCTCGCCGAAGATCAGCGCCCCCGCGACCACAGTCATGAGCGGCTGCACAAAGAGGAGCACCGAGCCCACCACACTTGGCAGGTGCGGGATTGAGGCGTTGATCAGCGGGTAGCCGAGCACCTGCGACATGAGGGCGAGGAGCACCAGGTAGCCGACCCCTGGCCAGAGATCGGGTGGGAGGAGCGTGCCGCCGGCGGCGGCGATGAGCCCCGAAACGAGGATGGTGCCGATCGCCGCGTCGCGCAGCATGCCGAACGGCCCCACGGCGCTCGAGCCCGAGGAGATGCGGCGCGTGATCACCAGGTAGAGGCCGTAGAAGGCCGCTGCCCCAAGGCCCCAGAGCACACCGAGGGCGGGGTCACTGCCGGCCGACACGTTGAGTGCTCCTGCAAATGGATCGACAACCTGGGCGAGCAGGAGTAGCCCGAGGAAGGCGAACGGGATCGCCGCGATGGCACGGCCTGGCGTGCGCTCCCCCATGAGGGCGGCGTAGATGCCAACGATGAAGACCTGTGCATTCGGTACCACCGTGGCCAGGCCCACGCCAAGCAACGGAATAGAGATGTGGAAGCACTGCAGGTCAAGGGCGAAGAGTCCACCGGCGAGCACGGCAAGAAGCCGATCACGGCGCGTTGCTGAGTGGCCTTCGCGCCGCGCAATAAACCAGAGGAACGGGAGAGAGACGGCACCGCGGAAGAGCGTGACGACCGCAGGGCTACCACCGGAGAGCTTTGCCAGCGTTGATGACTGCGAAATCGCCAGCGCGCCAAGTGCCGCGCCGAGGCGCGGGTGTCGAGTAGCGAATCCTAGTGGGGCAGCTGGCATTGCTGCAGGGTACACGGAGGAGCGAGTGCGTCAGAGGTCTACGTTAGGTTGACCAACTCAGCACGAGTGGTACAGAGAGGCTCTCTCCCGCCTTGAGATAGATGGCGCCGCCGCGATGGAACGCGTCTGGTGGGCCCGCCTGCGGTTCGACACAGAGGGCGTCATCTGGGTCGTAGACCATCCAGTGCGTGACGGCTGGGCCCGCCGCCAGCGAGAGGGTGAGGTCGTCACCCCAGGCGATCAGCGGTGGCGTGGTGACGCCCACGAACGGGTCATCCCAGGTTGCACCTGAACCTGGTGCGGCAACGCCACCATCAGCGGCAGGTTGCACCACATCAGCAAGGTGCAAGCCAGGCACCGTCGTGTCCCGTGCCAGCACACCCGTCGGTGCAAAAGAGAGCACCCCTTCTGCGCCGATCTCGCTGCGCGAGGTTGCATCGAGCAGGAAGCGGCGGAAGCAGGGGTGCCACCCAGCGGTGACGTGCTGTTCCACTTCAGCGGTAATGGTGAGTGTGATTGTCAGGGCACCGGCGGTGGCGTTGCCGCTCAGTGTCGCAGAGACTTCAGCGCGTGCGTTGAGCGGCCAACCGGCGGCACGATCGAGCGGTGCGTACATCACCGCCGATCTACCGTCTCCTGCAACGCTCTGCTCGTTCGCACTGCACTGGTAGAGGCGACCGTGAAAGGCGTGATCGCCCCAGGTTGGTGGGAACTGATGTGTGGTGCCAGTGAGATCGGTGAACGTGGCGTTCGCCATGCGCCCAGCCCACGGCGCCATCGGAAAGATTCCCCACGTTGCAGGGTGACCGTTTTCGCGCACGAGCAGTTCGCGACCAGCCACCACCACGCTACCAACACGAAGCCCGGCGTCTGGCAGCAGGGTGACCGAAACGCCATCAACACCAAGGGTGATCGCGGACGACCGTAGGTAATCAGGAATTTGTGGATAGCTCTCTGGCGTCGCCGACGGCGAAAGGTGCGGATGCCGCGCGCTGCGAATCATCGTGTGACGCCGATCGGTGCCATAACGCCCCCTCCAACTCGCAAGAGATCTGCGGGTGAGAGTTCAATCGAGCGACCCCGCTGCCCCGCTGAGACAACGATCGTAGCGTGCACGCTCGCACTGGAATCAAGCAGCAGCGGCACCGGTCTCTTTGAGCCGAGTGGGCTCACGCCGCCTGGCACATAGCCCGTAACGCGGCGCACGCTCTCGGCATCGGCGAGCGCGGTTCGTTTCGCACCAAGCGCCGCCGCAACCCCCTTCTCGGAGAGCTCGCCACTGCTCGGCACCACCGCAAGAGCAAAGAGCAGTCGCGCATCTTTCGCACCTTCAATGGCCAACACCAGCGTTTTATAGAGACGGTCAGGTGAGATGCCGAGAGCGGCAGCCGCAGCGTCGCCGTAGGCGATTCGCTCGCCGCGGTGCTGGTCGACACCGCTCAGTGGCTCCAGCTCGTACTCATGCAGCGTGAACGGCACACCATGCTGGGTGAGGAGTGCGGTCGCCAGAGTGCCAGCACCCATCGGGTCTACTCCCTTTCGTAGAGCGCCGTAGGCGGCGCTGACATGTGGTGCGCCCTGAGGGACTCGAACCCCCGACCCTCTGGTCCGAAGCCAGATGCTCTATCCGCTGAGCTAAGGGCGCATGTGCCTATCATCGCTTAGTTTTCCAGATCACTGGTGATGCTGGTCAGGGCGAGAGGGTTTAGGCCTCCGACCTCGTCGTTCCGAACGACGCACGCGCCCAAGCTCCGCCGAAGGGGGAGAGTAGCCGATCGCACCGCCCCTCGGCTCATGAATCAATCCGCAAACGAGGTGATCCTGCAGGTCGCACTGACCATCGATCACGACGCTATCGTCGAGAGATCACCGACGTAGCGGGAGCGTTGCTGAAAGTGCTGGCACGGGAAGGCTATTCAAGAGGCGCTGATCATGTACTCGATCGTTTGTCGTCTCAATGCTCCAGCGCTCACCGAGCATCTGCCCGATCGCGGTGACGATCTCTGGATACGTCCATGCGTCACTCGAGTTTGCATCGAGGTGATGTAGCCCAGGCCGCGGATTGGCGAGTAGGTTGAGCAAGACGTCCACCGTGTCGGTAAGAATGGATGTTGCTGGAATCCAACCGGCACTGGCCTTGATTACACCAGAGGCGGCCTGCTCCCGAAGGTGCTGGGCCAGGTTGTTCCCGGGTCCATGCGGATCTATCTGGTAGCCGAGGCGTACGACGACAGCTTCGGTAGATGCGTTAAGCACCGCATCTTCGCAATCGGCCTTGTAGCGCCCGTACTCGTCTGTGGCGGTTCGTTCACTCGCGATTTCGTGGGGACCCGGAGCTGCAAACACCGACACGGTGCTTGTAAACACAAAAGGGATTCGCTCCTCTGCGCTGTACCCAGCCATCTGAGCGGCCCAGCTTGGTGCGCCCATAGCAAGGTGAAGTACTGCATCTGGTCGCACACGCTTCATCAGTGCGTGTACAGCGGACGGCTCCTCGGGTGGTACCTCTGCCCGATTCCACGGGTGCACGTCGATACCCCGCACTGCCGCGACTCGCCTAAACGCACCACCGACGGTTCCTTGAGATCCCGTGAGTAGTACCTTCATTAGTTTCGGCGGTAACTTACGGTTCCATCACTGTTGACAGTCACTTCGATGGCGCGCAGTGGCTGGTTTGCCGGTCCCATCGTTACCCCACCCTCAGCAGAGAAGCGAGCACCATGATTGCTGCAGAGGAAGTCACCGCTCCCCGCCTGCCAATCAACGCTAGTCCCCTGATGGGTGCAGGCGCGCTCAAAGGCGCGGTAGGTGCCCTCATCGTTGATCAGCACTGCGTCAGTGCCCCCCGCAGAGAAGTTCAGCGCCTGACCGTCGGCTAGGCCTGATGCACCGTCGATCGCGGTGCCCCCCGCGGGCGCGGAGCTTGATGGCGTTGGCGTTGGGCTCGCTCCTGGCGTTGGCGACGGTGAAGGTGTTCCGCTTCCGGTGATCGCCGAAATGGCACGCGAGCGGTCAAGAAGGAGGAGGGCGGCGATGCCGGCAGCAACGCCCGTGCCGCTCACGATCGCAGCGCGTCGCTCTGGGCTGTACGCCCGCTGCGCTGGGGCACCGAGGCGCAGAGCTCCGCCGTCACCGAGTGCAGCGAGTGCAAGGAACCCAACGAAATACGGCAGGTCGTTGCCGTAGTAGTACGGGCTCACGCCCCAGGTTGATGTCAAGGCGAGCGTGAGTGAGATGCCCGCGCCGAGCAGTGCGCCGAGGCGTACCCATGAGCCGGTCAGCAGTGATGCGCCAACGAGCAGCTGGGCGAAGGCCATCGATGCGCCGATCAACACTGGTTGCGGCAGCGCCACCGCCTCTACGAGCCCAGCGAGCGGGCCACCCGATGTCGCGAAGAAGTTCAGCGTCTCGCCAATGGAGCCGACGCCACTCGCTTGCAAGAAGCGCGGGTCGAGTAGGGCCTTGTCAACGGCGGCATAGAGCATGGTGCCGCCGAGGAAGATGCGGAGTACCACGGCGGCAACGGCCGCGGATCGGTACGGTGCGAGCGCAGCCGCCATCCGGTCTGCGAGTGAGGGGCCCCGTCGTGTCGAACGTTTCGGCGAAGTCATAAGAAAAGTGTAGGCGATGAGATTGACCATTGAAAGAGTGGTGCGCCCTGAGGGACTCGAACCCCCGACCCTCTGGTCCGAAGCCAGATGCTCTATCCGCTGAGCTAAGGGCGCATTGATCTGCAGTAGTTCGCTGGTCGGGGCGAGAGGATTTGAACCTCCGACCTCGTCGTCCCGAACGACGCGCGCTACCAAGCTGCGCTACGCCCCGACCGATCCCGCATCACGGGAGGGGAAGAATAGCGGAACGGGGGCCGCACCCTGCGACCCCCGTCCTTTGCCTTCCGTTACCCGGGGCGTGCCCCGGTGAGCCCTAGTAGAGCTCGAGGTAGCGCTCAACCTCCCAGTTCGAAACGTGCGTGCGGTACTCGTCCCACTCGGCCTGCTTGGCATCAAGGAAATGCGAGAGGATGTGCTCACCGAGGGCGCCGCAGATGACTGGGTTCGCCTTGAGCTCGTCGATTGCCTCGATCAGGCTCCCTGGCAGCTCCTCGATCCCCTTCTGCGCCACGCGCACGGAGTCCATCTCGTAGAGCGACTCCTCAACTGGGTCTGGCAGCACCATCTTCTTCTCGATGCCATCAAGACCGGCGGCGATCATTACCGCAAAGGCGAGGTACGGGTTCGCCGATGGGTCTGGGCAGCGCAGCTCCATGCGCGTTGCCTCAACCGAGCGGCCCGCCGAAATCATCGGCACGCGAATGAGTGCCGAACGATTCCGTCGCCCCCACACCAGATAGGTCGGTGCTTCGTACCCAGGAACAAGTCGCTTGTACGAGTTCACCGTTGGCGCCAGAACCGCGATCATAGAGCGCGCATGCTTCAGGATGCCGGCCATGTACGACTTCGCGATCGGCGAGAGACCGTACTTATCTTTGGCGTCATAGAAGACGTTCTTCCCAGTCTTCAGATTCGCAAGGCTGATATGCGTGTGCATGCCTGAGCCATTGATGCCATAGATCGGCTTCGGCATGAAGCTTGCATAGAGCCCGTGCTGCTTGGCGATCTCCTTCAGCGCGTACTTGAAGGTGGTGGCGTTGTCGGCGGTCGAGAGTGAGTCCGAATACTCGAAGTCAATCTCGTGCTGGCCCGGTGCCACCTCATGGTGCGCGGTTTCAATCTTGATGCCGAGTGCCTCGAGGGCGTCGACCATGTCTTGACGCACTTCGATGCCCTGGTCGCCGGTGAAGTCGAAGTAGCCGGCCTTGTCGTGCGGCTTGGTAACTGGGTGCCCATCAGCGCCGTATTCGAAGAGGAAAAACTCTAGCTCTGGCCCCATGTTCACCTTGTAGCCGAGCTTCTCTGCGCGCTCAACCTGGCGGCGCAGTGCGCCACGTGGATCACCCGCAAATGGTGAACCGTCAGGTAGAAGCACGTCGCAGATCACGCGCGCTGTGCCAGCGCCGCTCTCCGCGGGAGCCCACGGCAAAATGCGCCACGTATCCATGTCGGGTCGCAGCATCTGATCGCTCTCGGCGATGCGCGTGAAGCCCTCAACCGACGAGCCGTCGAACCAGGTGCCGTGCTTCACGGCATTCGGCATCATGTGAATCGGGATCTGCACGCTCTTGGTAATGCCGTGCAGGTCAACGAACTGCAGCTGCACGGTGCGAATGCCCGCCTTCTCGGCCTTGGCTACGGTGGCGAGTGCGGCCTTCGTTTCGGCCTCGGTGCGTGCTCCATACCCCTTCGACATGATCCCCCTCCGCCGGGCAGTGCCCGAATCTTGTGCGTACGGCACAGATTTCACCCCCTGTAAGCCAGGGGAGAAGCCGTCGGAAGGAGAATAGGGGGTTTCTGGTGGGCTTGGGTCCGGTTTAGGGGGTGCCTAGGTTGTGATCTTGCACAAAATGAGAGGCTTCTCCCCTACTCCAGCGTCCAACCCTTCCCCACTGCGGTGCGGACGACCCTCTCTTTCAGCACCAGCCGGCCGCTCGTATAGCCGAGGCGCTGCAGGGTGACCGCGCCCGTTGAAGAGACGCTGGTGAAGAAGAGGTCGAGGATGCCGTCGCCGGTCCAGTCGCGAACCATGAGCTTCGGCACGCTCCCTGAGGCGGTGGCCTTCCACACCTCGACCGGGCTCCCCCAGGCGTAGGTGCGAGTGCCAACTGCGAAGGTGGTGGCTGGAGCGCTGCTGCGCACCACGGCGGTCCATGGGGTGCGGATCCGCACCTCGGTACCCGTGGTAGCCGTCGTGAGGTCAATGGTTGGGTTCAGTGCCGCGAGGCCGGCCGCATCCACCGTCACGCCAATGGCGGCGGCGCGCGTCGCAACCGTCTCCCATGTATCGGCGGCGCGCAGCCAATCAACCTCGCCCGCGAGGATGCGCACTGGTGAGTTCAGGTACATCACGCTCTTCGCCGTATAGGCACAGTCCGGGCCGATAGGCACGTTCACTGACTGCCCCACAACCAGCACCTTGGCTGGGTACGCAATCGTTGAACTCCTCGGATTCATGGAACGGAGGCAGCCTTCGGTACTCTTAACGCGCCTTGCGAGGTTCCGGTAACCATATTGACCTGTTTCGCCCTTGAGAATGGTCACTTGTCGTACCGGTCCTGCATTCAGCGCAAAAAACTTTGTATAGGCGGAGGTGTTGACCTTGTAGCCCAGCCGCGCCGCAACTTTTGCGAGCGTGTTCTCTTTACTCCGAACTGTCGTGTACTGCACTGGTGCCGTCTCAGGCGTGAAGACGAGATCTGGGTTCACAACTGGAGGAGTTGCGACATCGAGCACTTCGCCCATCGCGAGGCGGACAATGTGCCCGATCCCCTTGAGGTCGCGATAGCTCAGGTAGAGCTCGGCTCCCGTATTGCCCAACGCATCAGCGGCGGTCACACTCCAGCCACTTGCGATCGGCCAGAGCAGCGCACCCGGAGTGCTCAAGGTGCCGAGCGACCACTGAGTGCTTGGCGTAAAGCTCACGGAACCCGCGGCTTGCGACGCCATGAGCGCCCCGTCGGTTGCGCGCCAGAGCACGGTGGCATCTGGCACACCATCGCCCGTGATATCACGAAGCACCGTTACTGCGTCGGCGCCGGTCGTTGTCTCCATTAGCTGCGTTGGCGAGGTGCCAGCCTTGACCTCAAAGAGTCGGATTCGCGCAGCCGTTGCATCGGTTGCATTCGGTGTGCGTTCGGTGATGAAGAGCTCCTGAATAATGTCGGCCGATGTGTCAACAACGTCGAGTGCGAGGCTCGCCGTTGTATCAAAGCCGGTGTAGGCGTCGAGGATGGTGACCGAGGTGCCGAGGACGCCGCTGGAGATTGGGGTCTTAATGAGACTCGTGGCGCCGTTGGCCGCACGCCATAGGCTGAGCACCGAGAGGCCCCCATCACGCTCGGTGCGGGCAATATCACGGTCAATCAGGGTGGCACCAGCTAGCACCGGAATAGTTCCCGGCACTCGATCGCGAAGGCGCCCGTTCGTGCCGACATACTTGTCGGCGGAGATGAACTTAATCGAGCCGTCCGCACCGATTGCCGTGAAGTCGCCCTTACCGTCACCAGTGACATCAATCCCTGGTGAAATGATCCGAGCTGGCTCAATCCAGTTGATTCTGTACTTGTACGCTCTCGAACCTGCCCTGCTATAAGAAGTTTCGCCGACTTTGGTTCCGTCAGCTGTCCAATACACGTAGCGAATGAGTTCCTCAACAGACAGCTGATGTACTTTTGCGCAGGTGTCCGCGTTGGCCACAAACATTGAAGCCCCTCGGTAGTGGCTTGGCTGACGCGCATGTCGAGTTGGAATGCCCGTTTGGCCTGGCCGTGGTGGGGCAAGGCAGACTGTGGTGCGGCCGCCGCCACCATCCCACGAGCCGTAAAAGCCAGGCCGCATAAATGCCCATTGCGACGTTGCGTGGTTAAGCCGTTGAACGGTAACGCCCCATGTCGCGTCAACGGCTGCATTGTATCGGCGCAGATGTGACTGGCCTGGCTCAAAGAAGCCACCAGTCGAATAGAACTGGTTGACTGAAGGCTCATCAGTAATATCAAAACACGAGCGCGGAGTGTCTAGAGGAAGGGTCGCCACAGGAACAATGCTGCCACTTGAGTCATAAACGGCTAATGGCATTGTGTACGTTCTAGTGGAAGCATCTGGAACCAGATCTCCGGCCCCACCTGGTCGCAAGTCAGCCCCAAAACGCATCCTCATCTGCACAGAAGTTTTGAAGTTGAGATCGGCTCTCTGCTGCCGGGCAGTCTTTATAACTTTTCCCTTTGAGTCTTTAATGTCCTTGTACGCTGGATTGCCTTTTGACCCGTTAATGGAGCCATCATCTTCAAGATCTTCGTATACCCAAGTTCGGTGTTGGGCGATCGAGTTAGAAATGGACCACCAATTCTTGTCTGCGCGCATCGTCCACGCCCATGCGTTCTGCTTTGTAGCAATTGCCGCTACACCTAGCAGGGCATCGCTATAGGGTGATTCGAAGTGCTGGCTCCAAAACTCTCGAGCATGGGTTCGATATACATAGTCTCGGAACGGAACAATTTCGACTGTCCCTGAACGAGTGCGCAGCACGCGAATGGTGTCAGGGGGTGAGATCTGACTCTTCCAGTCGGTGCAGGGCTTCTGCACAAAGGTGGCGGCGGCCGCAGGGGTCGGGTTAGTGCCCGCGGCACCCACCATGCCTGAGAAGGAGAGGAGGGCGGCCCCTGCAAGCGCAAGGGCGCGGCGGAGCGTCATACGAGATGCGGCTCTGCGTTCCATGTGCTGATTCTACCCCCTATGCGAGATCTGATCCTGTGAACCTTGAAAGGACCAGATCTACTCGCTGAGGCTCCCATCGAAGCCGCCCTCGGCATCCAAGATGCGCAGCGCGAGCGAAAGGGCAAGGCGGAGATCAGGTTCGCGAAGGTCCCACCCCGTTACCTCCTCAATACGCTTGAGGCGATAGGCGGTGGTATTGCGATGCACACCCAGTGAGCTGCTTGCTTCAGATGAACCTGGGGCGTCGAGGATGGCGCGCACCGTTTCAATGCGCTGTCGCCGGGCGGCTGCGGTGCCTACGAGGAGTGGGCCAAGCAGTGCGAGGGCGAGTCGACGACCTTCGGGGATCGTCATCACTGAACCGAGCAGCTGATGCGCAGGGAGAAGCTCGGCGCGCACCACCTGTTCGCCGCCACTGCCAGCGCGACCGCCAATGCGGCGCTCTAGCGACTCAAGTGCAGCGCGCGCCTCCGCCTCGGCGGCGGGTCGCGCTGCGGCGTCGGTGAATGGTCGCGACACCGCAACGGGTCGCCCCAGTCGCTTGGCAACTTTCCGTGCAGACTCTGCGGCGCCGGGGTCGCTCGCGTCGGCGACGGCAACAATGCGCACCTCGAGGCTCTCGTTACTCCCGCGCAACATGAAGCGTCGCGGACTCGCGAGGAGGCGCAGCTCACGTCGCAGCGCCGGCACATCGGCCTCATGCGGTCGCGGCTGGCGCGCCGCAATAGCGACCCACGGTGGCCCCTCGGCCGGCAGGGTGCGCGCCTCGCCACGACCTGCGTTGGCAGGGAGTTCGGCGGCAACGCGCACAATTTCGAGCGCGAGGAGTGGCGCGACGCGTTCACAAGCAATGCGCTCACGTTCCCCGACCGGCTCGTCGCCGAGCAAGATGATTGAGCCGGGTCGCTCCGAGCCCTCATCGCCGAGCGGTGACTCTTCAAGCCCCTCATCTTCGCGCTCTCCCTCTGGCGCACCCGGCACGGCGGGGAGCGGAATGCGTTGCCCAGTTGGCCGGCTCTTAGAGAGATAGTGCGAGACCGCCTTCGCCGCGGCACCGCTTGATGGGAGACCGGCTGGCGCAACAACTGCGAGCGAGACACCACCACGCGCCTCAAGTGCCACCGCACGACCGATGAATGCAGCCAGTGCGCCGATGAGTGCTTCGAGTCCTTGTCCGTCAAGTGCGAGCGCTGCGATCTGCCGTTCGAGCCCGACCGCCTGGCGCTCTAGTTCGGCACGACGATTGACCACTGCACCAATCAGGCTGCGCTCGAGCTGCGCCGACTCCATGCCGTGCACGGCGAGACATGGGAGTCCGTTCTGCTCGGCGGCCTGTGCCAGTTCCGCTCGCGCCTTTGATTCGGTGGCGCTCGGCTGTTCGTCGCCAAGGAGCAAGATGCCAGTGCTGCCATGCTCTGCGAGGTACTCGACAAGGTCGGTGCGTGACTGCGCATCAGGTGCTGCAGCTGCCAGCAACGCGAGTGGGATCAGCGCCAGATCGCCCGACTCCATGCCGTCAAATGCTGGCAGCCGCATGCGCATCACGCGCACCCAGGTGACGGTGCGCGCCATCGACTCGTCGCGCACCTTCGCCAACGGCACCGCATTGGGGAGCAGCGTCTGTACGAGCTCTCGCAGCGATGCCATTACGCCCCCTCTCCCGACAGCCGACGTGTGATGCGTTGAATGATGGCGCCATATTGCGCTGAATCTGTGCCACGTTCCGTGAGGAGCGCAATCGGCACCGTGGCAACGCCAGGGCGAATCTGCAACCAGAGTCGCGCTCGAGGCCGGCGAAGCGTCAACATCAAGCCGCCCATGATCAACGCCGCCGCAACCCAGATCAGGAGTGATGCCGGATCACGTCGCGCGATGATCCCCGTATACGAGGTGACCTCACGGAGATAGACGCTAAAGCCGGCGCCGGGCGCCGTCGCAACATCGCCCTCTGCGAGCACCGAGGCAAAGAGCGTCCTCAGGGGGAGGGGGTCATCATCACTGGGTGTGCCGTTTACGTTAGGTGTGCTCGCCACGATGAAGATCGCCGCAACGCCGTTCGTATCGCGACGCAGCTGCATCTCAATTCCTGCGCTGCTCCCTGGAATCGGCAACGTCGCGTACGGCGCGCCATCTACTTGGGCGGTGAACGGCGCATCGCCAGCCCAGAGCAGCGCGCCCACATCGTCGCGAATCTCAAGTCGCGCCGCTGGACCGAAGAAGTTTTGATGAAAACTCCAGCCGTCATAGGTAAGGGGCTCATTCACGCGCACCAGTTGGCGCGCCACCTCTTCTCCGCCAACATAGACCCCAAGGTCGGTGGAGAAATCGATGAATGCGCCGGTTTCGGTGCGGGGGGCGCTAAACGCGTGATTCACGATCACAAGGCCATCGGCGGTGCCGATCTTGCCGACGGGGAGCGCCTCGCCATCGGTAAGCAAGATCCCTTGCGTGTATCCGAAGGCTCCCGATGCTGCAGCACCGAGCAGCATCACCACGAGCCCAGTGTGCATGACGAGGGTGAAGCGTCCGGAACGGCGGAAGCGGTCTGCATGCAGGAGGAGACCACCGTTGCGATCGGGGTCAGCGGCAACGCTCACCTCCCAGCCGTCGCGCTTCGCCTCGGCTGCTGCGTCGGCGGCACGGTCACCAAGCTCTGCGCTCGTGGGCAGCGCGGCAGCAAGATCGATCACGCCACGCCCTGGTAGTGACTCACTGAAGAATGTGTCGGGCTGCTCGGGGCGCGATGGTGCCGTGGCGGCGGCGATCTTTGGGAGACGGTCCCAAGTACAGACAATGATGGAGACGGTGAGGAGCACCAGCAGCGCCGTAAACCACGGCGAGGTGAAGACGCGGAATAGGCCGAGGCGCTCGAAGATCCCGACCAGCGGCCCGAGGGTGGGCTCATATTCGGCACGCAGCTTGGCCATCTCGTTCGCGTAGTCTCCGGCGTTCTGCAGCGCGTAATCGGGGAGCTGGCGGAGCGCAATCCCGACCGTGGAGGCGAGGGCGATGACGCCAATCTGGAGTACGGCAAATCGCACGTTTGCCAGGAGTGCGCGCGCGAGGAGCAGGGGGCCGCTAATCACCCGCTGATGGTAGCCTTCGCACCGCTAGACCATCTCCCCTGCGGGGAACGTGGTGGCGTAATCGCAGTGCAGGGGGTGAGATGGCACGAGGGAACAGCCACGGAGCGCTCGACGACCTTGATCGCCGCCTCATGGAGGTGCTGCAGGCCGACGGCCGCAAGCCCTTCACCGAAATCGCGGCAGCATTCGGCGTCCCTGAGTCAACGATCCGCGCCCGATACAAGGGGCTCGTAGATCGCGGCGCACTCAAGGTGATCGCTGTCGCTGACCCACTCAAGGTCGGCTACCCGCTGATGGCCATGATCGGCGTGCGCTGCACCCCGGCCGCGCTGCTGAGCACCGCCAAAGAGCTCGAGGCACTCCCTGAGGTGAGCTACTGCGTGGTGGTGGCTGGGGCCTACGACCTACTCATTGAAGTGGTCTGCGAAGACAATGATGCGCTGCTCACCTTCCTTACGGAGCGACTGCGCTCCATTGCCGGCGTGCTCGAGACGGAGACATTTGTGTACTTGCGAATCCTGAAGCAGAACTATGAATGGGGAACGACCCCGACCTGACCGCCTGAGCGGCTCGGCCGGGGTCGTCCGGTTACTCCAGTTGCGCGAGCGTTATGCGGCGCGGCGCTTTGACCAGCCGACCAGCGTTGCTGCGCCGATGTAGGCGAGTAGGACCGCCAAGATGATTGCTGGCAGTGTGGTTGTCCAGCTATTGTCGGCTCCCATGTCACCCTCCTTGTTCATCGCAAAGAGTGGCATTGCCCCGGCGATTGAGCCGTCTGGCAACAGGCATGGCGCGATGCTTGGGTCAGTGACGTCAACACCTTCTGCACATGGCTCGAGTGTGGCGCGGAACTCATCCATCCAGGTGCTGTACATCGTTGCCCAATCGGTATCTCCATCGACGCCGTCTTCAAGCACCATTGGGAAGAGTGAACCGTCCGGCAGCAGGCACGGCAACGCCGTGTCGCTGGAGATCGCTGCATCCGGCTCCGTGATCCCTTCTGGGCAGGCGGTTGGCTCACCGGTCACGGTGCGCCACTCTGGCTCAGGGGTAGCGCCACCGCTGCGACCGGTCAGCGCAACAAGTGCTGCAGGTGCATCAGCTGGGAGTACGTCGCCCTGGTGGCTGTCAAAGGTTGCTGCGCCAGTGAGTGGATCAACTTGATAGACGAAGCTATGTGCATTGATGCAGCCGGCCTCGCAGTCGTTCCAACCGTACGTATAGACAACGATCCAGGTCGCTGCACTTCCCGACTCTCCCTTGACGTCGTAGTATTTTGTGGCGCCGATCAGTGCGCCATCGTTGTAGGTGAATTCGTCGAATGGCCCACCAGCGGCAAGGACCGCAGCGTGTGCATCCTCGGGGGTGGCGATTGGCAGCGTGCCGCTGTAGCTGCTCACCAAATACGGCACCGCCTCTGGTGCTGGGGACTCGTCCGCCGCAGCTGCGGGGGCAACGGCCGCCAACAGGAGGGCGAGCGGGAGGAAGAGCTTCAGGAGTGTTCGCACGATTCACCTCTACTTCTTTTGTGTGGGGATTCTCCCCATCAGTATCGTAACGAGGGATCGGGGCTGACGGTTCCCGCGAAGGGTCAACCCGCCTGGTCGTACGGCTGTGGGAGCCACTCGTCCCCGGCAAGGGCATGGAGCTCTCCGAGCGAGATATCAAACCAGGCACCGTGCAGGGTGAGGCTGCCAGCGCGCTCGCGCTCGGCGATCCAGGGGAAGGTGCGGAGATGCTCTAACGACTGCTGCACGCTGAGATGCTCGATGAGTTTCTGGCGTTCCTCAGGGCTGCTCGCTGCCGCAGCGGGGGTGCGCTGATCAAGGGTCACCAGGTCAGCGACCCATGCGCCAATGAAGTCCGAATCAGTCAGGGGCGAAGCGGAATCAATCGCGGCGGCAACGCCACCACAGCGCCCATGCCCCATAACAACGATTGAGGTCACGCCGAGTCCATGCACAGCGAACTCAAGGGCTGCGCTCGCGCCGTGGCTCTTGGCATCGGGGGCGTATACAGGGACGAGCGCGGCGACATTCCGCAACACAAAGAGCTCCCCTGGGCCAGCGTCAAAGATAGTCTCTGGGGCAGAGCGGGAGTCGGAGCAGGCGACGATCATCGTGCGCGGTTTCTGGCCCTCGCGCGCCAGCTCGTCATATCGCACGCGCTCATCGTTGTAGCGCCCGGCGCGGAAGCGTCGGTATCCGGCGCTGAGGCGCTCGGAGAGGGGCTGGCTCGTCATGCACCCAGTCTAAACGAGGCGGCTGCGGCGATAGATGGGGCGATTTAAGGGAGAGTTGTGGTCGGGGCGAGAGGATTCGAACCTCCGACCTCCTGCTCCCAAAGCAGGCGCGCTACCAAGCTGCGCCACACCCCGACATGCTCATCCTAAACGCTCTCCCCAATCGGGTGGCATCATCACCCTATGCCTGCTGAATCCACGCCTAAAACTGGCTCCCTTCGAGCCGCCGCAGCGTCAGCCATCGTGCCCGGACTGGGCCAGTGGCTGAGCGGTCGACGACGTGCTGCGCTCCTCTCCGCCCTTCCTCTCCTCGTGTTCATCGTTGTGGCGCTTGGCGCGCTCCTCCTCTTCGGCGTGGTGCGCACAGCGGCGGCGGTTGCAACTCCTGGCCGCCTTACGCTGGTCGTCGCCCTGCTGCTCCTCTCTATTCCGTGGCGCATCTTGGTCACCGTTGATGCCGCCCGCGGTGCGGGTCGCACGCGTCGCTCGGCGATCCTGTTAGCACTCGCCCTCCTTATCTCCATCGCACCGCATGCCGGAGCCGCCGCAGTTGTATATCGCGCCCAGGTCGCCGCAACCGATGTCTTCTCGGGCTTCGGCACGCCAACCCCCAGCGGATCGGTCGCTGAGAGCGCCACGCCAACACCAACCCCGCCACCACTTGGCGATCGCTTCACCATGCTGTTGGTTGGCGCAGACACCATGGGGAACCGCACCTCGTTTAACACCGACTCCATGATCATCGTCAGCTGGGACCGTATCGGCGGTTATGTCAGCACCGTCTCGATTCCCCGAGATCTTGTGAATGTTCCGCTTGGCAACGGCGATGTGTACGGCCCAAAGATCAACTCACTCTGGTCGCACGCAGTACGAAATCCGAAGAAGTTCCCCGATGGACCGGCCGTTGCGCTCAGTTCAGCACTCGGCAGCATGTTCAACGTCAAGATTGACGCGACAGCAGTGGTTGTGATCCCGACCTTTGTCAAGATCATCGACCAGCTCGGCGGAGTTGATCTCACCATTCGGCGAACAATCCTTGATGCTTCGTATAGAACCAATATGGATGGCGCTCGAATCCCCGCAGGGAACTGGCACATGAGTGGCGAGTGTGCCCTCGCCTACGCGCGAATTCGCAAAGCCCCAGGCACCGATGACATTTCGCGCGGACCGCGACAAATCGAGATCTTGCTTGCTGCCCGCGATGAGCTTGCGCGCAGTGGCAACTTTGTGGGCAATGCGCTCGCCTTGCTTGATGTGATCGGTGATGGAGTACGTACCGACCTCAATCCGGCCTTGGTTCCAGTGCTGGCCGAGGCAGCGGGCTCATTTGATACAACCAAGATCGTCCGCGGTGTGATTGCGCCTGGTGACACGATCTTGCGCTATCGACGAAAGGGCGAGTTCAGCCCATTCGGCTCCGTGGTCTTCTTTGACGCAACGCGCATGTCGCTGCTCGCGGCTCGCCTCTTCCCCGCCCCTGGCACTCGGCCGTGGAGTTTCCCAGCAGCGGCGAATGAGCCAAAGCTCGGTGCGGAGGCAACCTTTACTCCTGCGCCACTCGCGAGCGGCGCCTCCCCCACCCCAACTGCGACGCCGACCCCTGCGCTGACACATCCGTTCCCAACGTTGGCCTCGTGTGACGCGAGGCTGCCGCTGCCGCGCTACACCCCAACACCAGATCCAACGGCACCACCGGAGAGCGCTTCACCGAGCCCATCGGAGACACCGACAGCAACGCCGATGCCAACAGATCCCACGCCGCTACCGAGTCCATCAGAGAGCACCGTTCCGGCCCCGTAACGCGCAACGACGCTGGTCTTGCGGGGCGTGCCTCGTAGAATCTGCGCATGCCATCACTGCAGCACAACCTTTTCGGGTGGATCTTGGGGGCGATTGCAGCGCTCAAACCGCCTCGAGACGAGGCACATGCCCGTGCGATGTTTGCGCGGATGCACAGCCAGAAGCCTGCGCTTCCGCCAAAAGGAATCCTGAAGACGGTGAGTGCTGAGGTCTCACAAACTCTTGGCTTCCCCGTGTGGACCCTTACCCCAAAGAGCAGCGGCACTGGTGTTCACGTGGTGTACCTACATGGTGGCGCCTATGTGGGCGATGCCTCAGTCATTCACTGGAACCTCTGCGCAGAAATCGCTCGTAACAGTCGCGCCACCGTGCTCCTGCCGATCTATCCGCTTGCGCCTGAGGCGACCTGGTCAACATCATTTGAGGCGCTCCTGCAGTTGGCGCGCGGGAGTGGTGACAGAGCGCCCGTGCTGATGGGCGATTCTGCTGGCGGCGGACTAGCCCTCGCGCTTGCGCAACGCGTCGCGGAAAGCGGTGGCTTACCTCGTGTCGCACTCATCTCCCCATGGCTTGACGTAACGATGTCTGATCCCGCGACGCCCACATATGACCACGTTGACCCAATCCTCAGCGCACCATTCCTTGAGGTTGCTGGCCGCTTTTGGGCCGGAGGTGATGATCCTCGCCGCGCTGAAGTGAGTCCACAATTCGGTTCACTCCGCGGGATCCGCGAGCTGTTGCTCTTTAGCGGCTCACGCGACGTGCTCTACCCACAGGCGCTCCGCCTCGTAGCAGATGCAAACGTCGCGGGTGTCACCTGCACCGCCCACCTCGAAGAGGGTCTTGTGCACGTGTACCCGCTACTGCCGATCCCTGAGGCAAAGGGGCCTCGCGCGGCGCTTAGCGCGTTTGTTCGAGCTCACTCCTGAGGGCAGCTGCAACTAGGGCGGCGGCGCGACCGCGGTGGCTTAACGCATCTTTCTCTGCAGGTGCGCGTTCCGCCATGGTCCGGCCATCCACCTCGAAGACTGGGTCGTAACCGAACCCGAACTCCCCCCGTGGCGCCTCCGTGATTGCACCAGGGCACTCACCCCGGAAGGTGCGCTCGGAGCTGCTCGACGGATCAATCAGCGCCATGACACACACAAAGCGCGCACTGCGGTCAGCCATCCCCGACATCTCGGTGAGGAGCTTCTCGTAGTTCTCGGTATCGGTGGCGCTCGGCCCTGCGTAGCGGCGTGTGTAGACGCCAGGGGCGCCGTCGAGAGCGGCAACTTCTAGGCCAGAGTCGTCGGCGAGCGTCCACTCGCCCGATGCCCGCGCATACCAGTGCGCCTTCTGCAGTGCGTTCTCTTCGAACGTTGCACCATCTTCTGGTGCCTCGTCGGTGATCCCAGCGTCGCGCAGCGTGAGTAAGTCAATCGGTAGATCACCGAAGAGACGCTGCAGCTCGATGAGCTTATGTGCGGAGCCGGTGGCGACCAGGAGCCGCCGTCGCGGCACGGTCACGCGCCGGCGAGAGTGTCGCGCTGGAACTTGATGAGATCAGCGATACCAGCGTCGGCGAGTTTCAACATCTCATCGAGAGCGGTGCGATGGAAGGGATCCTGTTCCGCTGTTCCCTGCAGCTCCACATAGTGGCCAGCATCGGTGGCGACCACGTTCAGGTCAACGTCAGCACGGCTGTCCTCTTCGTAGGGAAGGTCGAGAACGGCCTGGCCGTCAACGATACCGACCGAGACGGCGGCTACGTTGCGCACCAGGTGCGCCTCAAGCTTCTTGGCGCGCATAGCAAGTGCGAGGGCGATCCAGCCGCCAGTGATGCTTGCGCAGCGGGTGCCACCATCAGCAACGAGCACATCGCAGTCAATCAGAATGGAGCGCTCGCCAAGCTTGGCGAGGTCAACGGACTGGCGCAGCGCGCGACCGATCAGGCGCTGAATCTCGTGGGTGCGGCCACCGAGCTTGCCGCGGACCGCCTCGCGGTCGGAGCGGGTGTTGGTGGCGCGGGGGAGCATGCTGTATTCGGCGGTCACCCAACCGGTCCCCTTACCGCGAAGGTGTGGCGGCACGCGCTCCTCGATTGAGGCGGAGCAGATCACCACGGTGTTGCCGATCGAGATGATGGCGGAACCTTCAGCCCACTTCTGGACACCGAGTTCAATCTTCAAGTCGCGGAGTTGATCTACCGCGCGCCCGTCGGCTCGTACCTTACTCATGGTGCCCCCTACCCTTTCGCTTCGCGCTCGGCGGCCTTCGCCTCATCCCAGAGCGCATCTAATGTGGTGAAGTCTGCATCTTTTAGCGAGATTCCGCGTGTAGCGGCGCGGTGCTCAACCTCGGCGAAGCGACGTCGGAACTTGTCGTTGGCCGCGCGGAGCGCCGCCTCAGCGTCAATGCCGCTGCGGCGACCCAGGTTCACGATCACGGCGAGCACGTCGCCGAGCTCCTCTTGCGCGTGTGTCAAGGCTGCGGCGCTTGACGCGAGCGTGCTGGTGATCTGATCAGGGTGACCCGCCTCGGCAAGCGCCTCATCGAGCTCGGCCAGCTCTTCACTGATCTTCGCCCGTACGCCGTCGAGGGTTGGCCAGTCGTACCCAACAGCACTCGCGCGATCCTGCAGCTCGCGGCTCGCCGAGAGGGCTGGGAGCCCGCGGCTCACTCCGTCCAGTGCGCCTTTCGGCTTTTCGCTTTCGCCGGCTGCGGCACGTTCGCCCGCCTTAATCGCCTCCCAGTTCCGCTGTACGTCACGTGTGGTCTCCGCACTCGCATCGCCGAAGACGTGTGGGTGTCGGCGAACGATCTTGCGCACGAGACCATCCTGTACATCGGCAAGGTCAAAGTCGCCCCGCTCCTGCGCGATCTGTGCGTGCAGCACCACCTGCAGCAGCACGTCGCCGAGCTCTTCGGCAAGGTCGGCGATCGCTCGTGGTCGCTCACCCTCGCTCGCCGACTCGAGTGCCGCGATAGCATCGTGTAGCTCCCAGGCCTCTTCGATCAGGTGCTTAGCCAACGAGGAGTGCGTCTGCTCGCGATCCCACGGGCAGCCGTCGGGCGCACGGAGACGGGCGCTCAGCCACGGCATCGTCCACGGTGTGGCGAAGGCATCTAGCGGATCAAGTCCTGCGAGATAGATCGCCTGGCTCTCCCCTGCGCCACCGCTGCCACATGCGGCAACGGTGCTAACGCGGCCACTCGGTAGAAGCGTGACTGCTCGATCAGCGCCGTAGAGGCGAGTGAGCAACTCCCAGCCAGTGCCGAGCCGGCCCGGCAGATGTGTTGCGCTTGGTGCTGTGTCTACAAGCAGGATCAACGGTCGCCCGGTATCAATCGCGGTAGCACCGCACTGGCTCAAGGCGACGACGGTGATGCCGTTCGCTGGATTCAGGCTCGCATCCGCACCTTGTGCAGCCGCGATGAGTGCGTCAAGAGATCCGGTGAACCCGTTCACGGTCACGGAGTTGGCGAAGCCCCAGCCTCCTGCACAACGGCGCCGTCAATCGCTACGCGCGCTGCGGAGCGATAGAGGTCGAGCCAGATTGAGAAGCCGCTCGCCTTGATGCCAGTGATCTGATCAGCCGTCAGCTCGCGTGTCTCCACGCCATCAACATGCACGATGAGATAGGTGTTGGAGCTCTCGACAACGGCGCTCGTGCCGCCCGCCTTCAGGCCCCACACCACGCTGCCGAGTTCTGGGTTCACGGTGTACTTCGGCACATACCCTGGGCTCGCGAAGGTGAGCTCTTCAATGGTGTTCGTAGCGGTCGTGGCCGCCTCCGTAAAGTCCACACCGGCGGCCGCCAGTGATGTTGCGAGTTCGTCGAGGCGATCCTTAAGCGACGCGCGGCGCGCATCGAACTTGATCACGTGATAACCGAACTGCGTCTTGATTGGGCCAAGGATGTCGTCGCTCTTCACCCCATCGGCCCAAATAGCGGTGTCAAACTCTGGAACGTACGTCCCCTTTGGTGCCCATGCAAGGAGTCCGCCGTCGGCGCCAGAGGTTTTGTCGTCACTCTCCTTCGCCTCGGTCTCGAAGCTTGATCCGCTCTTCAATCGAGCAACAAGGTCGTTCGCCTCTTTCTCGGCGGCGGCCCAGGCTGGATCCGCTGGATCAAGATCGCCTGCTGTGTTCGGGTCATCCTTTGGGCTAAAGAGGATATGGCTGACCTGAACCTGCGCATCATCCTTCTCTGGAATAGTGGCCGCGACGTAGCTGACTTCGCGCTGCTCCACTGGACCAGCGAGTAGTTGTGCCGTGATCTTTTCACTGAGGGCGGCGCTCAAGGCGCGCTCTTCGGTCATGCGCTCGTAGAGACCGCGATCGATCCCGGCATCGCTGATCTGCTTGTCGAAATCTGGATCAAGCTTTGACGCCTGGGACTTCTCAAGACGGAAGATGACGAACTGATCATCGGAACGCGCGATCACGTCGGTCATTGGCTGGGTTGAGCCGTCTGCCGATGGCGTGAGTGCCCAAGCGGCCGCGTATCCCAGATCATCTGTCGGGTCTTCGGCTTTCGCCGTCCAACCGACGAGACCGCCGAGTTCAGCAAATGAGTCATCGGAATCTCGCTTCGCGATCGTGGAAAAATCTCCGCCCGCCTTGATCTCGGCAAGGATCGCCTCAGCCTTGGCCTTCGCCGCTGCACGTGTGGCGGCCGTCGGCTTCTTCGTCTTCGGGTCGTTGGCGGCATCGATGCTGATGCGGCGGA
>JBIIGQ010000095.1:0-8814 GCA_044236365.1 Candidatus Limnocylindrus sp.
AACGTCGCTATCCTCCCCCCATGCGGATTGAGTTCATCGCCCAGGCCGGAGTCAAGATCCACACCGCGCACGGCTCAATCCTGTGTGACCCCTGGTTCAATCCTGCGTATTACGCCGGCTGGTTCCCGTATCCGCGAAACGACAAGCTCGACCATGCCGCGCTGGGAGCCACCGACTACCTCTACATCAGCCATCTGCATCGAGACCACTTTGACCCCGAGTGGCTCAAGGCCTATTGCAACAAGGATGCTGTGGTCATCCTTCCCGCCTACCCGCTTCCGGAGCTCAAAGAGGCCCTCCAGGGGCTCGGGTTCCACACGTTTATCGAGACGCAGTCGGGCGTCCCTGTGCGCCACGGCGGCCTGAGCATCGTCGTGGAGGCCCTCACAGCCCCCACAGACGGCCCCATTGGTGATTCCGCACTCCTCATCGACGACGGCGTAGAGCGCCTCCTAAACCTGAATGACAGCCGACCTACAGACCCTGATCGCCTCCTGGTCCAGGGTGCAATAGACATCTGTCTCCTGCAGTTCAGTGGTGCGATCTGGTATCCCATGGTCTATGAGATGCCGGCAAAGGCCGCTGAGGCGCTCGCCAAGAAGAAACGCGCCGCACAGTTCACCCGAGCCGCCCGATACGTTGAGATCATTTCACCTCGTGTGGTGATCCCCTCTGCGGGACCCCCCTGCTTCCTTGACGACGAGCTCTTCCGCTGGAATGACGTCAATGACGCCGACGATTCGATCTTCCCCGACCAGCGATTCATGGTTGAGCGACTGCAGGCTGAGGGTCAGGCGGCCGTTCTGATGCTCCCGGGGAGCGTTGGAGAGTTCAATGCTGACGGAATCTTCAACGTGCAGCATCTGCAGGGTGATCTGTCTGTGCAGGATGTCTTTGCGAACAAAGAGGTGTATTTGCGCAGATACGCAGCTGACATGGCCCCTGTCATTGCGGCCGAGAAAGCGTCCTGGGCTGGACCTCGTAGCAACCTGGTGCCTGAACTCAAGGCTTGGCTCGAGCCGCTCATGGCACTCGGCCCACGAGTCTGTGATGGAATCGGCACCGCGATCAAGATTCAGACAGATGACGAGGCGATCCTCCTCGATTTCCCTGAGCGGTCGGTCATCGCCGACGATGGCCGAGAGGTCGACTTCCGGTTCACGATCCCCCGCTACCTCTTGGACCACCTCGTGCGCACACGCACGGATGACTGGGTCAACAGCCTCTTCCTCTCGCTGCGCTTCTCAGCGTGGCGCAAAGGTGCCTATAACGACTACGTCTACACCTGGTTCAAGTGCCTCTCGACGGCACGGATTCAGTATGCCGAAGGCTTTTATGCCGAGAATGGCCCGACCGAGGGGACGTTCGACCTGACGGGCTGGCAGATCCAGCGCCGCTGCCCGCATATGAAGGCTGACCTCACCCGCTTCGGAACCACGGATGGCGAGACGCTGACCTGCAGCATCCATGGCTGGCAGTGGGATCTGGCAACGGGGCGCTGCTTAACCTCCGACGGCCATCCCCTCTTTGCACGCCCCCAGAGCGATGAGGCGAAGACACTCGCCGCTACGGCTGCCACGCTACCGCCACCCGGTCCCGATGTCACCGCCGGATCACCAGAGGGTGCCTAGCCCCTCCCCCGCTTGCGCCACCTACGGACTACGAAGCTGCGGTGAGCCCTCGGGCCAGTGCCGCAGCGAGCTCAGTAGACCGCCCGCCGCCCATCACTAAGACCACTGTCCCTGGGGTGATGCTCGGAAGCAGCGCAGCCGCAGTCTCTAGGACGGTTCCTGGCGCCGTTGCAGGTGTCCCTATCGCTGCGATTCGCTCGGCAAGATCGGCCGCCGAAACGCTCGTTGTATCGAGGTCTCGGACGGCGAAGATTTCTGCGACCACAACCCGGTCTGCCGAACTGCATGACTGGGCGAGGCCCTCAAGCAGCGCAGCGGTACGGTGATACGTGAGCGGTTCGATTGCCAGCACTAGCGTGCGACCCGGATATCGCTGGCGGACAGTTTCCATCGTGGCGTCAATGGCGGTTGGATGGTGGCCGTAGTCGTCGAGAACGGTGATCGAGCCGTGGTCATAGCGCACCTCCATGCGACGCCCTACGCCCCCAAATGTGGCCAGTGAGCGCGCAATACCGTCGGCACTTCCCCCTCCACTTGCCGCGAGCGCGGCCACGCCAAGGGCGTTTGACGCGTTGTGTGCACCGAGAAGCCCAATCGGGAGTGGACGCTGGAGCAGTTCGCGCAGTGCTGGAGCCGCAGTAGCGGCTCGATCCGAAAGGTGCGTGATGGTGATTGCGAAGCTCCCCTCGCCGCGTGGCGTCACCTCTGCAGCAAGATCTACGACCTCTGCGCTGGCGGATGGTGAAGTTGAAAAGGTGTAGCAGTTACCGCCGCCGACGGTGGCGAGCAGTGCTGCAAGCTCAGCGCCGCCCGGGTCTCCAGCATTTATGAACACTTCGCCGCTCTTGGCGGGATAGCTCACCCACTGTGCAAACGTTGCAACAGCAGCCTGACGATCAGCGAAGATATCGGGATGATCCCAGTCAACATTCAGAATCAGCGCACGGTCCGCGTTGTAGACATCAAAGTTGCCGCCGTATTCGTCTGCCTCAACGACAAACCCTGGACTGCTGCCGATACGAACAGGCGCACCCGTAGGTGTGCCCAGCTCTTCGCCGAGTGGGCCGCCAACAAATGCAGAGAGATCAATCCCGGAACGCATCAGGGCATCGAGCACCCATCCCGTCGAGGTGGTCTTTCCGTGGGTGCCAGCAACGCCAATCAGTAAGCCGCCACGCGTCGCCGCGGCATCAGCGATGACCTGCTGTACAGAGACCGCGTGAGCGCCTGCCTCCCGCGCCTGAAGCACCTCTGGGTGATCTGGCTGGGTGCTGGTGATCGCCTTTGAGATCGCCACCACACTGTCGGCGTTCAGCGCTGCGCACGCCTGGAGCACTTCTGGGCTGGCCGAGGAGCCAACGGGAATCCCCGCGTTCCGAAGAATCGCTGCAGACTCCCCCGCGAGAGCCTGGTCGTATCCCGAAACGCTCACCCCGAGCGCCTTGGCATGAAGCGCCGCTGCGAGTGCGGCTGTGCCGCCAACGCCAATGATGTGGAGTCGCAAGCCAGGCCGGAGCGGCACTCCCCCTCGCGAAGGCTCCAAGCCAGCAGTGATCTCGCTAATTGGTCGCGTCACAAGCTACCGATAGTTCTCGAACTGCAGCGGACGCTCAACATCGAGGTCTTTGAGGCTCGCCATAACCTCTTGGAGTTCGTCGCGAGACTTGCCGGTCACACGTACCGCCTCACCCTGGATCTGCGTCTTCACCTTCGGGAAGGTATCGCGAATGAACTTGGCAATCTTCTTGGCCGCCACATCATCAAGGCCCTTGCGCAGCTTGACGTGGACACGGAGGGTGTCTCCTCCTGCCGCCTCAGCCTTCCCCCAGTCGTAGGTTCGCAAATCAATGCCACGCTTGACTGACTTTGACTCGAGGATGTCGCGAAGCGCCTTCAGGCGAAGATCACCATCAACGCGGATGATAAGTTCGCCCTTCTCCTCTTTGATCTCGGCGGTTGCGTCGCGAAAATCGTATCGTGTCGCGATTTCTCGTCGTGTCTGATCAAGTGCGTTCTTGAGCTCCTGCTCGTCATACTCCGATACGACGTCAAATGAGTTGTCGGCTGCCATGCGCTACCTCCTTGAAGATTTCTTCACCTGCCCCGTACTGAGGAAGGCATATGTTTCGGCCCCTGTGCCGCTCCCAAGTTCGCTTATGGTACGCCCGTTGAGCGCAATAAGAAGGGCGGAGTGATCCCCACTGCGGATCTCGATGCGCTTCTCGCCCGCAAAGATGAGTCGAGTGCCAGGGGCGATGGTCTTGCCTGAAACCCCAATGGTCGGATCAAGTTGCCCGTCAATCCAGACCCGGATCCAGGTGGGCAGCGAGCCGCCGGTAACGCTGACTGTGACGCCGCTAAAGGAGACGTCCACCGTGCGAGTGGCCTGGCCGAGCGTCCCGTCGGGCGTGGTGATGCTAAAGCTCAAGGTCCAGCGCCCTGCCGGCAGGGCAATCCCCCCAGTGGCGGCCCCAGTTGCGTTGCTGGTGATCGTGGAGGTGATCAGTCCCCCTGCGGTGTCCGTCGCCGTAATGCTGATCTCGCTGTTCGGGGTGGTCTGAAGCGCGATCGGCACGTCACCGTTCTCTATGGCCAGATTGACCGAGGGCTGCGTTACGGTGATTTCGGGGGCTACCTTATCTGGGACCGCCACAACAAATACACGTGCCTCTGTGGTGCTCGATTCGCCGCCTGTACCGGGCTTCACGGCGCGAGCTACAACCTCCGTACGGCCAGTGCCGAGGGGAACAAGGAGGCTCCACAGCCCGCTCTCATCGGCCTCCGTTGTTAACTGTGCCCCGGCGCTGGTGTTGATGATGATGCTGGCACGCGCGTCAGCAGTGCCCTTAATCTCAAATGAGAGCGTACCTGGCTCCAGATTGCTAATGGCTTCAACCGGATAGCTGATGGAAATTGAGGGGGGCAGTACAAAACGTAAGAGCTGCAGCACCATGAAACTGCTGATCAGCAGCACGGCAATGCCCAGCCCACCCAGCGCCAACAGTCCTCGCGTAGAGCGAATGATGCTTGGCCGTAGGGAGACGAATCGCTCCACTGCAGAGGTCGTCGGTTGCGATCGCACGGGTGTGGGCGCACCTTCGTGAACGGCCTCCCCCTGCCACCCCGCTGCCACTGTGGCTGGGTCGAGGCCAAGATAGGCGGCGTAGGTGCGCAGTTGCCCAAGTGCGTAGACACGCGGTGGAAGCTGGCTGTGGTCTTCACGCTCGAAGGCTTCCAGAATAGGCGCCCGAATTTTGAGCGTGGCTGATGCTTCCGCGATGGTGACGCCACGTCGCTCACGCGCCTGGCGCAATCGATCACCAATCTTGGGGGCTTGGGCGGGGGCCTCGTCGGGCAAGCCTGGCTCCCGAGGGTTGAGAGGGGCCAGATCGCTCATCGCCTACGCCTCCTCCCCAGGTTCCCCCGCCGCGTTCGCTCCGGATTCGCCACCCCCAGTGGCGCCACTCGTATCGCTCGCAATCTTGTCGCGATTGACCACACGTGCCGTTGAGCCATCAAAAGAGCCGATGTAGCCCTTCTCTTCGAGCTGATCAATGATGCGCGCAGCCCTTGCGTATCCGATCCGAAGCCGGCGCTGCAGTAGTGAAGCGGAGGCACGATCATGTTCGGCCACGACCTGAACTGCCTCATCAAAGAGGCGGTCCGCGGGCTCTTCATCACGGCCGCGATCAGCCCCTCCACCACCACTACGTTCTGCAGCAGCGACGATCCCCAGCTGGTAATCGGGTAGCCCTTGTTCGCGCCAGTGGGTAACCACGGCGTTGATCTCTCGATCCGACACGAACACACCCTGCATGCGCGTGGGCTTAGGGGCATCCGATGGCTGGAAGAGCATGTCGCCGCGACCAATTAGATCCTCAGCCCCCGGCGCATCCAGAACCGTACGTGAGTCAATCTGGCTCGCCATGGAGAAGGCAATCCGGCTTGGAATGTTGGCCTTGATCAGGCCGGTGACGACGTTGACAGATGGGCGCTGCGTTGCGAGGATCAGATGGATTCCGGTTGCGCGCGCCTTCTGCGCGATGCGAACGATGGACTCCTCCGTCTCTCGTCCATCCTGCATCATCAAATCTGCTAGCTCGTCAATGATGATCACGATGGAATACATTCGGTCGTTTACATCCTCGCGACTGGCGTTGTAACCCTCAAGATTGCGAGCGCCGGCGCTTGCAAACATGCGGTAGCGGTTCTCCATCTCAAGAACCGCCCACTTCAAGGCAGAGGCGGCCTTATCGGACTCGGTGATTACTGGAACGAGTAAGTGCGGCAGACCGTTGTATCCAGATAGCTCGACCCGCTTCGGGTCAACCAAGATCATGCGCAACTCTTGAGGAGTTCGCGCAAAGAGGAACGACGCGATGATGGCATTGACCATCACACTCTTACCTGAACCCGTCGCGCCGGCGATCAAGAGGTGCGGCATGCTGGCGAGATCGCGCACCTGTGGTGTGCCGCCGACGTCTTTCCCCAGCGCAAATGGGATTGCCTGTGTTGGCGTCCAGGATCCAGCCTTATCGGTCGGCGTCAGGAGCGGCCTAAAGCGGATCGCCTCAGCCTCGTGGTTTGGGATTTCAATGCCAACGACTGCCTTTCCAGGGATCGGCGCCTCAATCCGAATTGAGCGAGCGCTGAGTGCCATGGCCAGGTCATCGCCAAGCCCTTCAATACGGCTAATGCGCACGTTCGGCGCAGGTGTCAGCTCGTACTGCGTAACGACGGGTCCAGGGTTCGCCGTGACCGAGATGATCTCGATGCCGAGATCGCGCAGCTTCTGCACGATGATGGCGGCATTGGCCTGGTGGATACTGGCATTCGGGCTGACAGCCTTTCCAGGCGCATCGAGAAGGCTTGTCGAGGGGAGCTCCCAGGAGACGGCCCCGTCGGCGCGGACCTTGGCTGCAGGTGCAGCGGCAGCGCTTGTCGCTGGGGTTTCGGCACCTCGAAGGGAGCCACCAGATCGTACGTTTGCGCTCTCCTGCTCCTCAGGGACGTCTGTATCCGCCAGCTCAGTTGCGGGTGTGACGTGTACTGGCGGCACGCTGATGACTGGTCGATTCGCCGCTTCTGCGAGCGCCCGTGCCTCTTCAGCGGCGCGTGCGGCCTCTCGCTCCTGCATGATCCGCTCGCGTTCTGCCGCGAGCCTCTCCACGCCATCGCCAAGGACCTCTGCCCCCACCTTTGCTCCGGCAAAGAGGGTTGCGAAGAGCTTCCGCACCGTGGACTCAGCGAGGATGAGTCCGATCGCGATCAGAACCCCGATCCATGCTGCGAACGCGCCGATGCCGGTGAGCAAGCTCGCAGCACCGCCGCCAGCGATGTTTCCGATGCGTCCGCCATGGGTTGGGAAGACGATCTCAACGAGGGCAAGCAGGCCAACAATGGCGAGGAGCGATAGGGCGATGCGCAGCGGGACGCGCGAAGCGGTTGCGAGGCGGCGTTCGATCCACACAGCGAAGCCGATAAGCAGCACTGGCACCAGCCAGCGCCCGGCGCCAAACCATGGCGCAAGCACGTCGCGAAGCACATCGGCGAGCGCCCCGCGACCTGGAAGAATCAGGCCTACAGCAAAGATGACGCCCGTAACGGCAAAGGCAAGGGAGAGCAGCGTGCGGAGCGCCGAACGCGATGCGAGCGGGCTGCGTCGTGCCTGGCGAGTTGTGCTCTCCCCTCCCCGTTTTGCCATCGCCTAAACCTCCACCACCACAGGGACGACGAGTGGGCGACGGCGCGTCTCCTTGCCAAGGAATCGAGAGACCGATTCGCTGAGCTGCGCCTTGATCAGACCCACCTCTGCACCGCGATCGCCCTTGTGCTGGATCGCCTTCAGCGCGATGGTGATCGCCTCTTCAACGAGCTTGTTGTCTTCATCGCCGTTGAGGAATCCGCGGGTAACGAGCGCTGGTCGGCCGACAGGCTTGCCGGTTCGCGCATCAACGGTTGCGATCACAACGACAATGCCATCGTCTGCAAGGGTGCGTCGATCACGAAGAACGATTTCGCTGATCTCGCCAACCGAGGATCCATCAACAAAGACAGAGCCATGCTCAACTGGCTTGCCCCGTCGTGCGCTGCCGTCAGCGGCGAATTCAACTGGCGTGCCGTTATCAATAATGAACACGGCGGATGGTGGGACTCCCATTTGGGTTGCAAGTCGACCGTGAGCCACCTGCATGCGCATCTCACCGTGCATCGGTACGAAGTACTTCGGCTTTGTGAGCGCAAGCATCATCTTCAGCTCCTCCTGCGAGGCGTGACCTGAGACGTGTACCTGCGCAATGGAGTGATAGATGACGTTCGCGCCAGACTTGAAGAGATTGTCAATGGTGCGACCGACCGCCTCTTCGTTTCCTGGGATCGGCGATGCCGAGACAATGACGGTGTCGCCGTTCTGAATCTCAACATTGCGGTGCTCTCCGTTCGCCATCTTCGCGAGGCCGGCCATCGGTTCGCCTTGCGCACCAGTGGTGGCGATGACGAGCGGCTCCTTCGTGCGGCGCGCAATCTCCTCTTTGGCAAGGAGCGGGGTTGGGAACTTCAGATAGCCAAGGTCGCGGGCAATTTTGACGTTCTGTTCCATTGAGCGACCAACAACGGCGACCTTGCGGTGGAACTCGCCTGCCGCATCGAGCACCTGCTGGATGCGTGCGATGTTCGAGGCAAAGGTGGCAATGATCACGCGGCCCGGTGCGCTGCTGATGATCCCCTTGAACGCCTGACCAACAACCTGCTCGCTCGGCGTGTACCCAGGAGCTTCAGCGCGCGTGCTGTCTGACACGAGCGCAAGCACACCCTGTGCACCGAACTTTGCCAGCATGGCGAAGTCGGCCGTCTTCCCGTCGGCTGGAGTCTGGTCGAACTTAAAGTCGCCGGTGTGGATCACCGTTCCAACAGGTGAATGGATTGCGTAGCCCATGGCATCCGGGATGGAGTGGCCAACGCGGAAGGGCTCAATCGTGAACGGCCCCACTTCGAGACGGCCGCCCGGGTCGAGCGGACGCAGCGGATTGGCGGTGACCTTGAACTCCTTCAACTTATTGGCGAGGAGTCCGCGTGCAAGGGTGCTGGCGTAGACCGGCACACCGGGAAGCTCAGGAAGGATGTGCGGCAGAGCGCCGACGTGGTCTTCGTGTCCGTGGGTGATGAGGACCGCCTTTACGGCACT
>JBIIGQ010000005.1:0-27958 GCA_044236365.1 Candidatus Limnocylindrus sp.
GATGCAGAGCTTGATGCGCATGGCGCACTCGCCACCAAGGGGAAGGGTGTCGCCTCTGTTGACACCGCACCGCGTGCAACTGCACCGCAGGAGAGCGTGCGCATCGTTGATCGCGAGGCGCCAGCACGTGCAACGAATCTCAATGCTCGCTACACATTTGCGACCTATGTTGTTGGTGCAGCGAATCGACTTGCACATGCTGCATCGCTCTCTGTTTCTGAGCGACCTGGTGGCGCATACAACCCGCTCTTCTTGTACGGCGGCACCGGCCTCGGCAAGACGCACCTGCTGCACGCGATTGGTAACGCAGTAGCTGAGTGCTCACCAAAGCGTCAGGTGTTGTACATCACCGGTGAAGCGTTTACGAACGAATTCATCACCAGCATTCAGCAGGGCGGCGCTGAGGCGTTCCGATCACGCTTCCGCAAGATCGATGTGTTGCTCATCGATGACATTCAGTTCCTCGCCGACAAGGAGCGCACGCAGGAAGAGTTCTTCCATACATTCAATGCGCTGCACTCCGCCGGGAAGCAGATCGTGCTGACGTCGGATCGCACACCGAAAGAGATCTCGTTGCTTGAAGAGCGCCTCCGCTCGCGATTCGAGTGGGGCCTCATCGCCGACATCTCATCGCCGGATCTTGAAACCCGCATTGCGATCTTGCGCGCCAAGGCAGAAGAGAGTGGTGTCATCGTTGCGAACGATGTTGTTGAGCAGGTCGCGCGACGCGTGCAGAGCAACGTTCGCGAACTTGAAGGGGCACTGACGCGACTGGTCGCCGTCGGTCGACTCAGCGGGATGCCGGTTACGATGGAGCTCGCGGCCCGCGTGTTGAACGAGGCTGTCTACCCGAACCCGAAGCGCATCCTTGAGCCGGAGCAGGTGGTCGCCACGGTCGCCGAGCACTTCAGCCTGACGGTTGAGCAGCTTCGTGGGCCGAAGCGCGACCGAGAGATTGTGACCCCGCGGCAGATCGCGGCGTACCTCTCCCGAGAAGAGACCGACGCCTCACTGGTTCGCATCGGCGCCGCCCTAGGGGGGCGCGACCACTCCACCATCATCCACGCCTGCACCAAGATCGAGCGAGAGATGAGCTACGACGGCGAGCTACGTCGAGAGGTTGCCTTGCTGCGCGAGGCACTCCTTCGCCTTGGCCAAGGGGTCGCCGCCCGCCCATAGCCCCCTCCAAGGTGTGGAAATCTCGTGGACAACACCTTGTGTGGTGTGGTTTTGTGGGGGTTTTCTCTGCCGGGTGTGAAGAGGGGTGTGGGTAACTAGCCGGGGTTCTCCGCAGGGTCTCCCCAGTAGCGGGGGCGGTTTACGGAGGAGGGTGGGGGTTTTCCACGTGGGTGGGGGGCCTTCCCACGGGCGGTTTGTGCGAAGGTGAGCACGGCTCTCCACGTCGCCCACAGTACGAATACGGTGATGACGAGTTAAAACAACTAAGACACTATTACCCTAGAGAGGGAACCTATATGTGGAGGAACAGATGAAGCTCTCGGCAATTCAGGACCACCTCGCTCGCGGCCTTGCCATCGTTGGCCATGCTGTGGCGACCCGCAACACCCTACCGATCCTGTCGAACGTCTACCTCGGCACTGAGGATGGCGGGCTGCGCCTGGTCGCAACCAACCTCGACATTGCGATCACCCACTGGGTTCCCGCAAAGGTTGAAGAGAAGGGCTCCACAACGATTCCAGCCCGGCTCCTTGCCGACGTGGTGAACGGCCTCCCAAACGAGAAGATCGACCTCTCGCTCCTCGCTGACGGGCGTGCACAGATCAAGTGTGGGCGAAACGCCTCACACCTTCGTGCCACGCCCGCCGACGACTACCCACCGGTGGGTGCGGCCAGCGAGCGACCAACCGCGCGAATCACACAGAAGGCGTTGAAGGCAGCCCTTGAGTCAACCGTCTTCGCCGCCGCCGGTGACGAGGCGCGGCCGATTCTCACAGGAGTGCTGACCAAGTTCACCGGCGAGAAGGCAACGTTCGCCGCCGCCGACAACTACCGCATCGCTGTTGCTGGTGCGCCACTCGCCGAAGCGGCACCAGAGACAAGCCTGATCGTGCCAGCCCGCTCGTACGCCGAGCTGCTGCGCCTTCTCTCCGATGTCGAAGATCTCGTAGAGATCACCTTCACACCAACAAAGAACCAGCTGCAGTTCAAGCTTGGCGACACCATGTTGGTGAGCCGGCTGATCGAGGGACAGTTCCCGAACTTCCAGCAGGTTGTTCCAACCAGTCACACCACTAAGGTCACACTTGACCGCGACGGTTTCCTCTCAGCAGTGAAGCTGGCGCAAGTTGTTGCTGACGCTTCGGCGCACATCGTGCGCTTCGCGATCTCAACCGATGGCGGCGGCGCGATTGATATCACCGCGGCGGCAGACGTGGGCGACCACGCGGCACACATCGAAGCGAAGGTCGAGGGCGAAGGGACAACGATCGCGTTCAACGCGAAGTACCTCGTCGACGTTCTCTCGCGCGTTGAGGCCGATCAGTTCTCGCTCGAGCTCACCGGCCCCGTCGCACCCGGGTTGCTTCGCCCGCTTGACGGTCGCGACTACCTGCACGTTGTGATGCCGGTGCGCACGCCGTCCTGATCCACATCGCTCGCGAACGCGCGGCGCAACAATGATTGAGAGCGTGCGACTTCATCAGATGCGCAGCTGGGCTGACGGCACCGTGGCGCTCACCCCGGGCGCGCACATCTTCTGGGGCGAGAACGGCGCGGGAAAGACCACCATTCTCGAGGCGTGCATCATTGCGGCGACAGGCCGCTCGCACCGCGCTGGCGCGTTGCGCGAGGTCATCGCGGGCGACGGTGATCAAGCCTCAATCATGGTGTCAGTGCGCGACGACGGCGCTGAGCCGACCGACACGCTCGCGCGATCAACGCTCGGCGTAGAGATCTCACGGGCCGGACGCGCGAAGCATCTACTGAACGGAACACCGCGCACCACGGCGGCGCTCGGACAACGGTTGCGCGTCGCGGCGTTTGTTCCAGAAGAGACTGGCCTTGTCGTTGGCGCGCCTTTGGTGCGCCGCGGGCTACTCGACCGCCTTGCATCACAGTGGCAGCGCGGCTATGAGGCAACCTTGACGCGCTACGAACGCGCGCTTCGTCAGCGCAACCGGCTACTGAAAGACGCGCTCGAAGGCGACGGCGCCGCGCGCCGCGCCATCACAAGCGAGATGCGCCCATGGACCGAGATGCTGATCACCACCGGCTCAGAGGTGGTTGCTGGCCGCCTCGCCCTTCTTGCCGCACTCGCCCCTGTTCTCTCGGCAACGCACAGCGAGGTTGCGCCGAGTGAAGCCGCTCTCGAAACGCACTATTTGTCGCGTGAGGAGTACCGCGCTGACGAATCTGCAAGCGAATGTGCAGCACGACTCTCGCAATCGTTTGATCAGACCGCTGAAACCGAGGGGTATCAGGGATACACGCTGGTCGGCCCACACCGTGACGACATCGCTTTCCATGTTGGCGGGAGCGACATCGCCCCAACAGCGTCGCGCGGCCAGCAGCGCAGCCTGCTCCTCGCGCTCCTCTTTGCCGAGATCACACTCCTCACCGACGAGCACGGGCACCCGCCCGTTCTGCTCCTGGATGACGCGTTCTCTGAGCTTGACCCACAACGGCGGGAGCATCTGGTGGCGCGCATTGCTGCGCTCCCGCAAAGCATCATCACGGCAACAGCACTCGAAGACTTAGCACCTGGCCTTGTGGCGAAGGCAACCTCGCGCGAGATCCAGCGCGGCCCACACGGCAGCGCGGTGGCAGCATGAGCACGAAGCGCACACGGAAAGGGCGACCAGAGGGGCTCGCTGGACTACTCCCGGAAGCGGCACGCGCCCTTGGTTTTGAAGAGGAGTTGCGATTCGCGCGAACAATGGGCGCATTCGGCGACCTCCTGCGCGAGGTGGCACCACACCTCGCCCCCGTCGGCCACCTTGTCGCGATCGAGCGCGGGCGGCTCATTGTTGAGGCGAAGAACCCCGCGGCGGCACAAGAGCTACACCTTCGTGGGGCGGAGCTTGCCCGCGCCTTTAGCGAGCGGCCTGGCGGCGAGCGCTCCATCGGGCTAACCGTACGAATCGCCAACCCGGGCAACGAACAAGACTGAGCGTATTCTCAACATATGGACCACACAGAGCAGACGGTTCACCCCGCAGTACTAACAGCAGCCGAGCCAGCGTTTGGCCCCGGCTGGCTTCTACTCGCACGTACCCCGAAAGGCCCATCTGAGGAGCGCCTACTCGGCACGCGCACCGTGCTGATCTCGCTTACCGGCGCAACAGCCGATCAACTCCAACGAGCGGCAAGCGAAACCTTGAACCTCTACGACCGAGACGCATCGGCGAGCCCAGCCGAACGAGCCCGCCGCGCGCTAACCGCCGCGCAAAAACTACTCGGCGAGAAAGTGGCAATCGGCCTTGTCGCGCTCTCGCGCAGCGAAGTTCTCGTTGCGCGCACCAGCGGCGTAGCAATTGCCGCACGCCGAACCACTGATGGTCGAACAACAACAATCATGCTTCCTGACGATGCGCCCGGCTCAACATCACGCACGCTCGAGCGCGGCGGCATCTCTGCAACACGACTCTCTATGTCACCAGAAGACCGCGTCGCAATGGCGATCACAGCAGAAGAGGCGAAGCGCGCCGTAAAGGCACACACGCCCGTGAGCGGCGTGCTGGCGCCACTCACCTACCCGGCGGTGCTCCTCGAAGTGCTGCCACCTGTACGAAAGGTTGTTGAGCGTGCCGCGCCAGACACCGACACACTGATCAACGTTCCGACCGACCCAGTCGCGGTCGCAAAAATCAATGCGCGAACGCGATGGGAGGAGGGGAACCTAGAACGCGAAGCGCGCATCGCAGCTGCAAAGCCAGCACCACCAAAAGCCGACCCGAACCGACCAGATGCGCACACGCAACCGTATGAGCCAATTGACACAGCGGCACAAGCGGTGATCGATGCGCGGCGCCCAAGCGCCCGCAGCGGTGTGGAGCCGCGCGCACGAGGAAAGAGCCAACCACCACTAGCGCGCGATCAACGAACCAGCGATGCCGTGCGGGTAGCACAAGAGGCGGCGCGCGCCGAGGCGCGACTACGAGCAGAGCACCGCAGCGCGGCAGAGCCACTCGTTGAGCGATCGTGGCGGGAGCGCGCCGCGACCTCAACATCGTTCTGGCAGCGGGCCGCTGCGCGCATCGCTAACGAAATTGAGCGCCGGGCGCCGTGGCTCACGATCACCCCATCAGAGCCATCACTTCGCGCGGTGACAGGAGAGGAGGAGCGGACGGAGCGTGATGTGCAACGAACACGCCGTCGCCGGTCGGCCACACTCCTCCTCGCCGCAGTGCTCGTCGCCGGACTAGGCGGCACAACAGCACTGGTGCTGAATAGCTCAACGCCCGAGCTCGATGCTGCGGCGAGGGCCCGCGAGGCTCTACGAAACGCAGAGATCGGCATTGCAGAGGCGCTCGACCCCCAGACCAACCTTCTCGTTAATGACCCCGCGCGCGTAAAGAGCCTCCTGCTTACCGCGGTGGCCGACCTCAACCTTGCGCAATCTGGTGGCGGCCCACTCGCGCAAATCGCAGCACTACGAGAGCAGGCGACAGAGACGCTGAACAAAATCTTCCTTGTAAGCGATACATCCCCAATCGAGCTGTTTAACTTTGAGGCGGCGGGCGCCACCGTTGAGATTCAAGCGATCGTTCAGGGCCCCGACGGCCGACCCTACGTCATCGACAAGGTGACAGGCGCGGTCTATCGCATTGATGCAGAGCGTGGTCGCGCAACCGTGGTGTATCAACCAGGATTCGACCTCTATGGCACGCGCACCGGCCGTGCGCTCTTGCTCGCGGCATCAGGCCCAGACCTCGTGGTGTTTGACGCCTCCTCCAACCTTTGGCGCTGGCGCCCGTCCGATGGAGCGGGCAAGGGGACGCTCGTCAAACTTCGTGTTCGAGATGGGGAGCTGTGGGGGAGCGACGTTAAGGCGATCGTCGGGTTCGCAGCGGACCCAGGGACCGGGCTCTACCGCCTCTATGTTGTTGATCCGTCCGCGCGCCAGATCTTGCGATATCAGCCAGCGCCAGACGGCACAGGCTACCCAGCAACACCAACGGCCTACCTGATCAACCCACTGTCGCTTGGCACGATGACAAGCATTGCGATCGATGGCGATGTCTACATGACGATTGACAGCGCGCTGCGCCGATACTCCGGCGGGGCGCCCGACGATTGGGTTCCAGCGGTGATCGGCGATGAGCTGCTCCGCCCCACCCTCACCCCAGCACTCGTGATGTCTGCAGGGGCGGCCCGCACAGGCGTCGTCTACGTGTGGGACAGCAGCGCACAGCGCGTCATTGCGTACAGCAAGGCCACATCTGGCGCGATGCTGGCGCAGTATGTGATTACCGATCGGGATGCGCCGATCGGAGAGGTCCTCGGTGGATACATCCTCCCCGCGTCTGACGGCGGCGCACCAACGTTTGTCTGGGCTGAAGCGGGTCGAGTACGCAGTGCCGTGCTTGGAAAGCCGGTGACGCAAGAGCCAGGCACAAGCGCTGAACCAACACCCGACCCCGTTATTGAGACCCCAATTCCTACGCCGTAAGCGTGCGATCATAGAGCGATGGAACTACGACGCGCGGTGGTTGAAGGCATTCGCATCCAGATGATCTCTGGGACGCACGTGCTGCTCTTGCGCGATGCCGAAGAGGCCCGCTATCTGCCGATCCCGATCGGACCAAACGAGGCCAGCGCGATCGCTTACCACCTTCAGGGCATCACACCAGAGCGTCCACTAACGCACGACACAGCGCTTCAAACAATTCGCGCCCTCGGCGCTTCACTGCGAGAGGTCCGCATTACCGAAGTGCGCGAAGAGACGTTCCGCGCACAGATGCTCTTGGTGGCACCGAGTGGAGAAGAGGCGACGCTCGATGCGCGGCCGAGCGACGCAGTTGCACTCGCGCTACGCGCGGAGGCGCCGATATTCATCTCGTCGGAGCTACTCTCAACCGAGGGGATTGTTCCCGAGGCCGCCGAAGAGGAGCGGCTCTCACTCTTCCGTGACTTTGTTAACTCGCTTGATGGCGAGGAGCCACCAGCTACGCGATAACGCTACTTGTTCAGTAGCGCCCGGCCTCTTGCAAGCGCTCGAGAGCGATTAACCCAGAGCCCAATACGTAGCGACCAGAAGTCGCGAACAGCGCGAGTAATGACAGAGAGGCGTGCCCCTGTGGGTGAACCGGCGGTGCGCGGGTAGTGCGGCACACCAACCTCAAGAATACGTACGCCTGCGAGTCGCAAACGAATGAGCAGCTCCGCAGAGAAGAACGCACCATCGGAGTGCACGCTGATGCCACGCAGGGCATCTCGGTGGAAGAGCTTCGCCGCGCAATCAACGTCGCGAACGCTGAGTCCGAACCAGATGCGATTCGCAACACGATACAGAGTTGCGTAGATGAGGCGCAGCGGTGGATCGGCGCGCTTCAGTCGATATCCAATAACCACTGGCGACCCCGTTTCCCGCGCGCCATCAACGAGGCGCGCAAGATCGGCGACACGAAACTGTCGGTCGCCATCGGTGTAGGCGAGATGGCTATACCGCGCCGCTGCAAACCCTGAGCGAAGAGCCCCGCCATAGCCGCGGTTTACCTCATGTCGCACCAAGTGAACGACGCCAGCATGCCGCTGCACCAAGCGCTCAGCTACAGCAGCGGTGTTATCGCGCGAGCCGTCGTCAACAAGAATGACCTCATACCTTGTGGCTAGGGCGGGGAGCGCCGCGAGCGCATCGTCAACGAGCGCCTCAAGGTTGTCGGCCTCGTTGTGACAGGGGAAGAAGAGCGAGAGCTCCTGCAGTGGCACCTTCCACAACCCCCTTCACGGCTACACTCGGCAAATGACTTCTCAGACGGCCCGTCGACCAACCGAGCAGGTCAGCCTTCGCACCATTGCGCTGATTGCTGCACTTGGGATTCTCTTGCGGCTGATCATCGCATACGTCGCACTCCCTCCAGACGCAGGATTTGCTGCCGACCTCAACTCATTCCGATCATGGGCATCTGAGTTAGGGACCCGTGGGCCGTGGGGCTTCTACACCCGCGGAATCTTTGTTGACTATCTCCCCGGGTACATGTGGGTCCTCTGGGCGCTCGGATCGGTTGGCGCACTCTTTACCGGCAGCACGGACCCCGGGGCACTTGTGAAACTCCCCGCAATCCTCGCCGACGGCCTACTCGTGCTTGCAACGGCGCGACTCGCCGCCGATCTCGGCGCACCGCGCCGCGGCCAACTTCTTGCCGCCATCGCAATGGCCGTTGGCCCAATGATCTGGCTCGACTCGGCGGTGTGGGGGCAGGTTGACTCCATCGGCACGACAGCCCTCCTCTTCTCCCTCTCGGCGCTCATCCGCGGCAATACCGTGCGCGGAGCGATCCTCGCCGCGCTCGCAGCGGTGCTGAAGCCACAGTTCGGCATTCTGATCCCCATCGTCGGCATGCTCGCCTTTGTTCGAGCGCGCTCGGCACGAGACCCCTGGGCCTTCGTTGTGGCGGGTCTCGCCGGTGCCGCCACCATCGCACTCGCAGCGCTGCCGTTCGGACTCACGCTGCCAGACGTCCTCGCAAAAGTTGCCGAAGCAGCTGGCGGCTACCCATACCTTTCGGTGAACGCTTGGAACCCATGGGCGCTCATTGAAGTAGGTGGACGCGCGGTCGTTGATGCAACCGGATGGGCCTCAGACATCGATCCACTTCCGCTGATCGGCATCCCAGGCGTTGCGATTGGCAGCGCAGGGATCGCCACCGCCGTACTTGTTGCAATGCGCTACGTACAACGTGACACGGCGATCCGCACCGTCACCGCCGTCGCAATTCTCGCTATCGCCTTCTTTGTTCTCCCAACCCGCGTACACGAGCGATATCTCTTCCCGGCGATCCCACTAACAATCGCACTCGCTGCAGCGCGGCCAGCATGGCGTTGGATTGCAGTCGCAACCTCAGTCGCATTCTTTGCGAATAGCTGGGGCGTGCTGACGATCTCGTACTTCCAGAACCCTGGGCTGCCAAACCTTGGTGTCTTTACCAGCGCACTCCAAACACCAATCGCCATCACGGCCACCGCGATCGCGATCACCGCATCGCTCGTTGCAGCAATTTGGCTCGCATGGAGCTCCGAAAAGACGGCGAAAAATACGCGACCTACAGGAGCACTCCGAAAGCGCGTTGACGCGGTACCGAAACGCACCGTAATCGCAAAGCCTGAACCTCGCCGACTCCTTACACGGATTGACGTATGGCTACTTGTTCTTGTCGCGGTGAGCGCACTCTCGCTGAGAGGTTGGCGCGTAGGCGAGCCAACACACTTCCAGTTTGATGAGGTCTACCACGTACGAACCGCCACAGAGTTCATGCAAGACTGGAAGTACGGCGAGCCCCATGCGATTTACGAGTACACGCACCCACACCTTGCGAAGTACCTCATTGCACTCGGCCTTGAATCGTTTGGCGCCCCACGTGTCGATGCGCGCACAACCTACGCAACAACAATCGGCGCTATTGCTGCACGAGCAGAAGATGCGTTGAGTCCGGGAAGGCTGTGGATTGCAGGGCCCGACGAGATCACTGTGATTGATGCATCGACACGCTCTGTCGTTGGTTCACTTCCGCTACGCGGCACGACGCGCCTTTTTGCTGCCAACGACGGCGCGCTCTGGGGCACCACCGCGAACGGCACGGTGTTTTCGGTAGACCGCGCTACCGCAGACCAAGGCGGCAACAGTGGAGTGCGGACATGGTCAACGACCGGCGGCGAGGCTCTCGGCATTGCACCGCTCACCGATGGCGGCGTCGCACTTGTACAGCGCGACCAGGTGCTCATCATGCGCGACGGAGTGGTTGTGACAAGCGCGCCGCTGGTGCGCGGGACGTCGGTGCTTGCACTCACCGTTGACGGAGAAGAGCGAATCTTTGTGACGAGCGCGAGCGGCCTAACGAGCTACGCGGCAGCCGACTTGTTAAACCCACAATCGTCACCGATCGATGGGGGGGCGGTCGCTGCTGCATCTGTCGACTGGTTTGATGGGCCGCGACTCTACGTAGCGGGCCGTGATGGCGTGCGGGTGTACAACGCAAAAAACGAGAGCACAACACTGATGGCGCAGGTCACCATTCCAGGGGCTACAGCGATTGTGCCGAACAGCGCAAGCCGCATGGTGCACGTGGTGGCACCTGGGCCCGACAGCACCGGGGCATCACTGTGGACGATTGAACCGAACGGTAATGCTCGGTTTGCCGACGTCGCCGTTGGTGGTGATGCCCTCACACTCGGCGCGAGCGGCGTTGCCCTCGACGCCTCTGCAGAGCGCGCCGACGGCGGCAACGAGGAGTTGCTCATTGCGGCGCCCTCTGGCGCGATGACGCAGGTGAGCGTGGGCGAGCTCGCCGCCGGCTGGCGCTGGCCAGGGGTGATCGCGGGCGCACTCGCAGCAGCACTCTTGGTGCTTCTGGCCCGACTCCTGACCGAGCGACGCGACGTCGCCGCCCTGGTTGGCGTCCTCGCCCTCCTCGACGGGGCGGGATTCGTGCAGAGCCGTATCGGCATGAATGACGTTTACCTCCTCGCCCTTCTGCTCGGCGGAGCAGTCGCCTTTGTGGCGTGGCTGCAGGGCCGCGCGCGAGGCGCCCTCTCTGGTGGACTCCTTCTCGTCGTGGCCGGCCTTCTCCTTGGTGGAGCACTCGCAAGCAAGTGGGTTGCCCTGTACGGCATCTTCGGCCTCGGCATCATTTGGCTTGCGCGGACGGCGCCTGGGCGACTACTGGTCGCTGGCGGTCTCGCCCTCCTTGGCGCTGCACTTCTACCGCCAGCACTCGCCGTGGCTGACGGTTCCACCCGTATTCCAAACCTGCCGTTCGCCGCCGTGCTGATGCTGCTCCTTATCGCGACAGGCGCAGCCATCTATCGCGCCGGCGGCATTTCGCGGCGCGACGCAACTCCGCGATCTCTGCTCGGACTCCTCTCGCTGCCGGGAGAGGCGACGCTCGTCTTCTTCACGCTCGCCGCGCTTCCTCTTGGCGTGTACATCGCGAGCTACCTGCCGTGGGCAGCGCTTGGCAACCAGTTGATTACAGGCTGGCCACTCGGTAACACCGGACAGACGCTCACCGACCTTACGGCGTCGATGTACCGCTATCACGACACGCTGCGCGTCGCACATGCAGCATCATCGCCATGGTGGGCGTGGCCGTTTGACCTAAAGCCTGTCTGGTTCTTCCAATCAAGTTTCACCGCTGGCGGCAGTGCATGGACCGCCGCGGTGTACGACGGCGGCAATGTGCTCTCGCGCATCCTTAGCATCGGCGGCGCGCTCTGGCTCGCAGTAGAGGCATGGCGCCGACGAAGTTGGGGCCTTGCATCGGTGCTTGTTCTTGGCCTTGCACTCTGGCTACCGTGGGCGCGCATCGATCGCGCCGCATTCCAATATCACTACTACCCAACATCACAAATCGCCCTGATCGGACTCGCGTTGCTTCTCGCAGATCTCCGCGCCGGATCACAACGCGCCGCGCAGATCGTGCGCATTGGCGGCGCATGCGCAGTGCTCGCTGCACCTGTGCTCTGGATGGCCACCGGTGCACTCTGCGCACTTGCAGGCGTGAGCAGCGTCTACCCCGAAAGCCAAGTCTGCCTATCAGGCGGGTTCGGCACACCAGGCCCACTCGTTGGCGCGATCGCACTCGTTCCTGCAACCGTAGCCGCGTGGTCAATTCTCGGAGCGACAGATCTGCGTCGCATGTTCGCGATAACGATCGGCAGCATCGCCGCAGTGGCACTTATCTGGTATCCGAACTGGGCAGCGTTGCCGCTTCCGGCTGGCCTACACAACTGGTATCAGGGAGTGCTCCCAACATGGACCTGGCCGTTCCAGTTTGGCGTCACACTTGAAAGCCCCGCCGAAACCGCGCTTGTCAGTAGCGCGACACTCGTTGTTGGCGTGCTACTCCTCTGCGCCGCCGCCGCTGGCGCCTATGGTGCGAGCCGATTCAGCGCCGCTGCCCGCCGAAAGCTCGACGAGGATCGCGCGTAACGGCAACTCGCGCGCAGCAACGCTATACGGAACCAGCCGCTCAAGGTGTAGTGACTCACCAGCGGCAAGTTGCAACTGGGCATCGTGGGCAACAACCCAACCGCCCCCCTCAATCACCACAAGAACAACATCGCCAGCGCTACGCAGTGGTCCGTAGGTGCCGCCCGGCGCAACCGTGAACTCAGTGATCTGCGCGACGTCGTTTGAGAAGATGGCACTACTGAGAACACCCGTTGAGCCCGCCGCTCGATCGACACGTCGATGACCGGGACCGAACCGGCGAATGTTCATTCTTTTCCGCAGTGCGCAGCCGCGCACATCAAAGGGCTATCCGCGACGATTCGCTGGGCGAATGGTTGCCTCAACGCCGTCGGCAACCTGGCGGCGCGTGCGCAAGAGCTCAGCATGCTGCGCCTCAGCGGCGAGAAGTGGCGGGAAGCGCTTCGTGACGGTGTCGCGCAGTGCAAGAAGTCCAACCAGCGTAGTGGCGATCGGGAAGAGGCCGTACCACTGGAACGCGGCGTAGACCAGGTTCATGCCGAAGGTGCCGAGGCTGATCCACAGGATGTACTCCCACTCGTCGCCGATCACCCCGCGCCCGCGGTTGCCACGGGTCGCGAATGCGTAGACCAGGATCGTTGCAAGGAAGAGCACCAAATTGGCCATCCAGAACGGCGTGTAGAACGTTCCAAGATCGGCATTCAGTACGGTGAAGAGGTACTCCCACGGCCAACGAAACATCTTGTCCTCACTCGCTAGGTTTCGGCTCACCCAGCACAACAGCGTGCGGGTTTGTGTGAGCGAGTATGCCACCATCAGCAGCATGCGCGTCCTCCTGCTGATCTCTCCCGAGAGCCCCGCCCTGGCAGGGCTAACACCGATCCTTGCCACCCTGATCGCCCGCGGCGCCACGATCGAAGCGGGCTCCGCCACCCCACATCTACGGGCGGAAGAGATCCAGGTCACCGAGCATGCCGACGAAGCGGGGTTGGAGCAGGCGGCGGCTAGCCTTACCAGAGCCGACCTCCTCATCGCCCCCGGCGGAGCCGAGGCACCACCCGTCGCAATCGTCGCCATCACCCGAGCACTTCTTGCAGCTGAGAACGGACCGCTCATCGTCGTGGACCCAACTGCGATCGGTGACCTCCTCTCCGACATGGGAACCACAGGAAACCTCACCACGATTCGGAGCGAGCTCCAGCGAGCCGCAGCGCTCGCCATTGCGGCCCATGTAGCGCCGCTCGTGCGCGATAGCGAAAGTGCGATGCCAGCTCGCGACGTGATTGTGCTCGAACGCATTCGAACATTCGGACATGGTGAGAATCAACATCAAGCCGCCGCAGCGTATCGACGCGTACACGCAAAAGACGCTGGAATCATGGGCACGCGCGTGCTGCAGGGGCAAGAGCCGAGCCTCAACGACCTACTCGACTTAGATGCGGGCGCGCGACTGGTCGCCGATCTACCAACACCAAGCGTTGCGCTCATTCGCCACACAGATCCAATCGGTGTTGCAACCGCCGAGACCGCGCTCGGCGCACTCACGCGTGCAATTGAAACAGATGCAGCGGCGAGCCCTGGCTCAACGATTGTATTGAACGTGCCAATTGATCGCGCTGTCGCCGCGGTGATCGCATCAGGATCATTTGAATCGGTGCTTGCACCAGGGCTCGCCGACGATGGTGCAGCAGAGACGCTACGCACGCGACCAGAGCTGAGTGTGGTGATTGGCCTCACACATCGCGACACGGAGCTCGACATGATCGGCGTAAGCGGCGCGGTGCTCTTGCAAACTGCCGACACCGGCAACATTGAGCGCTCGCAACTTCGTGTGGTCACCGAACGTCGACCAACGCTTGATGAGCTCACCGACCTACTCTTCTCGTGGCGCATCGTTCGGCACATTCGATCAAACGCCATAGTGGTGGCGCGCGGTGCTGCAACACTCGGCATCGGCGCCGCACAAGTGAATCGCCGCGTTGCTGTTGACATTGCGCTGAATCAAGCGGGCGAGCGCGCACGCGGTGCAGTGATGGCGAGTGACGCGTACTTCCCATTTGCAGAAGGAATTGCTGCAGCGGCAGCAGCGGGAATTACGGCAATTGTTCAACCAGGTGGTTCACGCCGTGATGCCGCGGCAATCGAGATCGCTGATCGTCACGGTATTGCGATGGTCTTTACCGGACGCCGACACTACCGCCGTTAGCGCGTTACACCCAGCGCAGCGCTGCCTCGTCCCACGCGCCGACACAGAGCGCCGCAGCGTCACCTTCAATGCGGCGCTGCACATCACGGAGCTCACGGGCAGTGCCCTGCCACCCTGGAGCCTTTAGTGTCGGAGAGATGTCGGCAAGCGGTGCCAAAACAAAGAGGCGCGAAGCGGCTGCGGGATGCGGAACAACGAGTGGCCGATCTGCATCAGCGCCATCAGGCTCAGTGCCGTGCGGTCGTGGATGTACGACCGCAATGTTCTCCATTGCAATGATGTCAATGTCGAGTCGGCGTGGACCGAACCGCACCGTCGGCACGCGTCCAAAGAGTCGCTCCAACTCCTTGACGCGCGTGAGCACTTCAACGGCTGCCGCTGCCGGCTCTTCGGGAAGTGCCGCGCGCACTTGAAGTGCTGCGTTGAAAAACTCTGGCTGGTCAACGATGCCGACCGGCGTGGTGCGATAGAGCGGCGAGACCTGCTCCATCTTCCAGCCAGGAATGTGCGCGAGTGCGACAACCGCTTCGGCCAGCGTGGCGACAGGGTCGTCGAGGTTAGCCCCGATTCCTAGGTGTACAACGAGCTGGCGCATGTGCCCGACGGTAGCGCCGCGTAGGATCTACTGCATGGAAGAGGTAGAGCGTCTCATTCGCGAAGAGTCCCAACGCGAGGGCTCGATCAGCTTTGCGCGGTTTATGGAGCGCGCCCTTCTCGAACCTGGGCTTGGCTACTACGCCACAGCCCAGCGCCGAGCTGGTCGAAGCGGTGACTTCATGACTGCGCCAGAGCTGCACCCCATCCTTGGCGCCGCCATCGCGCAACTGGCGGCCTCAACCTGGGAGCGGCTCGGCCGCCCCGCCACCTTCCGCTGGCGCGAGTACGGCGCCGGCGAGGGGACGCTCCTCCTAGCGGCACTCGACTACCTCGCTCGCGAGGAGCACCCCCTTCTCGGAGCGCTGGAGGTTTCCGTGAGTGAGGCAAACCCGCACCGTCTCGCCGATCTGACCGCCGCATTGGCGGCACTCCCAGGCGGGGGGCCGCCCCTCGTTGCGGCGGGGAGCCCACCCGTCGCTGGGATCGTGGTCGCCAATGAGTTCGCCGACGCCCTCCCCTTCCACATCGTGGTTGGACGCGCCGCCGCCCCCGGCGGCTTCGCCGAGCGCCGTGTGGGGGTTGATTCTGTAACAAATGCGCTCACCTGGGTCGAAGGGACACCCGACCCAGGGGTCGCCGATCGGCTCACCCCCCTCATGGCCGCCTGGCCACCTCTGGCGGAGGGGCAGCTCGCCGAGATCTCGCCAGCCACCGCTGAATGGGCCGCCACGCTGGGGGCCGAACTCACCGAAGGGGTCGTGATCGTGCTTGATTACGGCCGTGAGGGGGCCGCCCTCCGCGACCCTGCCAGCCGCATGGCCGGAACTGCCCTCGCCTACCAGGGGCACCGAGCGACCGCCGACCTCCTGAGTGAGCCGGGGGGCCGTGATCTGACCGCCCATGTGGACCTCACCCTGCTGCGGACGGCGGCGACGGCGGGCGGACTTCGTCACGTGGCGAGCACGAATCAGGCCAGATTTCTCGCAACTGCGGGGGTCGACAACGAGGTCGCCCGAACGCGCACGGGGCCGGCGGCAACCCTCGAAGGGGCGATCGCCCTGCGCTCTGCACTTGCCCAACTGATGGATCCGCGCCGCATGGGCGGATTCGCCGTGGAGGTGTTTGTGGCGGGGAGTTCTCCAGGGGCAAATGCGCTCGCCGACCCCGCATCGCCACTGCCTGGAACGGCGGCTCCGAATCGCCCCCTCGTCTAGAATCCGAGCGTAGCCACCCGAGCCCCCGCTACGGGGTACGCGCCGGGTTGATGGATCGAACGGGGGAGTTTCATGACCGGACTCTGGTACGTCCTCGGTTTCGCAGTCGCAGGCGCCTCCTTTGTTTTCCTTACCATCGGCCTCGCCTGGCTCATCTCCCACCGCACGCGCGGCAGCCGCGGCAAGCAGGTTCCCTACGAGTCGGGCATCGACACGTACGGCGACACCCACGGGCGCTTCGGCCTCTCCTTCTATCTCTACGCACTACTCTTCGTCGCCTTCGACGTTGAGATCGTCTTCATCTACATCTGGGCACTGAACTTCAAGGTGCTCTTGCTCGACGGGCTCATCTCCATGGCGATCTTCATCGGCGTACTGCTCGTCGGACTCGCCTACGCATGGCGTAAGGGGGTCTTGGCATGGCGGTAACGCGCGATCCGAAGTTCAGCAACCTCCCTGAGGTTCAGCCAGACGGCAGCATTCAGTCGCCCACCACCGTCGGCAACACGCTGTGGAGCACCGACGACCCACGCGCATACGGCGGACTTCCGCTTGAGGCACATCCGAACTTAGAGCTCGCGCGATACGACGCAACGGGCGACGGTCGCGTTGATGATGCGCGCTGGGGCGGCGCACTCTCCGCCATTCCGACAAAGGCCGACGTGGTGCTCGACTTGATTCGCGCGAACAGTTTGTGGCCACTCCTCTCTGGTCTCGCCTGCTGCGCCATTGAGATGATGTCGACGGCGACGCCAAAGAACGACATTGATCGCTGGGGCATGTTCCCCTTCCGTGCCAGCCCACGTCAGGCCGACGTGTTGATCGTTGCCGGAACACTCACCACAAAAATGGCTGAGCCACTCATTCGTTTATGGGAGCAGATGCCTGAACCGAAGTGGGTCGTTGCGATGGGCGACTGCACCTGCTCTGGCGGACGCTACAAGCGCAGCTACTCCGTAGTGCAAGGAATCGATCGCGTCATGCCCGTCGATGTGTACATCCCTGGTTGCCCACCGCGACCAGAGGGTTTGATCTACGGAATGATGAAGTTGCAGCAGTTGGTGAAAGATCGACGCGGCCACTGGCCGGAGCGTGCGATCGGTCCAACTGTTCCGAAGGGGATCTAGGTGGATCGCCGTCTCGCCGCGCTGTTGCAAGAGAAGTTTGGCGAGCGACTACTTACACCTGTGCGCCAGCGATACGACGAGAGCGAAATTCGCGTGGCACTCACCGATGCAACCGACACGTTGCGCACACTGCACGATGATCCGTCGCTGCGATTTGAAATGCTGATTGACCTGTGTGGTGTTGATACCGGCGAAGAGATGCAGGTTGTCTATCACCTCTCCTCATCAACGAGCGGCGATTGGCTGCGCGTGATCGTTCCAGGTCTTGATCGCACTGCACCACGCATCGCGTCGGCAACATTCATGTGGCCAGGTGCCGAGTGGATGGAGCGCGAGGCCTATGACATGTTCGGCATCATCTTTGAAGGGAATCGCGATCTGCGCCGCATCTACATGCCAGACGATTACCGCAGCTTCCCGCTGCGCAAAGATTTCTATCTCGCTGACGACGCATCACGCTCACCAGCTGCTGGCGTGCGCAACATGGAGCGCGCTGGAACACCGGCTGATGCAACCGCGGCAACAGTGCTGCGCAAGAGCCCAGGGGTATAGCGATGACTCAGCAGATGCGCCCATCACTCGACGATCCACGCGTCGCGATTCCCGCCGAATCGACGTGGTACGAGCCGGCGCCAACTCCACAAACGGAGCGACAGGCGGAGTTCCTCACGCTGCGCGAAGGCGAGATGTTTGTGAACATGGGGCCACAGCACCCATCAACACACGGCGTGCTTCGCGTGATCATCAAGGTGAATGGCGAGAAGGTTGTCGACCTTGATCCAGTGCTCGGCTACCTACACCGTGGCGTGGAGAAGCTCTGCGAGAACGCCGACTACCACCAGGCGATCTGCTACACCGACCCACTCGAATATGTGAGCTCGCTCTTCTGCGAAGCGGCACCAGTCGCCGCCTTTGAGAAGTTGATGGATGTCGATGTGCCGCGCCGCGCGCAATACATCCGCGTTCTCACGATGGAACTCAACCGCATCGCGAGCCACACCCTCTTCCAGGGATGGATGGCGCTCGATCTCGGCGGCATCACTCCAATCCTCTGGGCGTTCATTGAGCGCGACGAGATCGTCGACATGCTTGCCGCCCTCACCGGCCAGAAGCTCCTCTACAACTACTACCGAATCGGCGGTGTGAACGGCGACTTGAACCATGAGTTCATGAGCCGCCTCGGCACCTGGATGAGCCGTGCTGCAGCGCAGATTGACTCCAACCTGGCCCTGATCAACGAGAACGAGATCTTCGTGCGCCGCACGCGTGGCCTCGGTGTTCTCGATGCAAAGACTGCCCTCAAGATGGGCGTCACCGGTCCAAACCTGCGCGCGAGCGGCGTGCCGTTCGACCTGCGCCGCGACCGCCCATATCTCGTCTACCCAGAGCTCGAGTTCGACGTGCCAACGCGCGACGAGGGCGACTCGCTGGCCCGCTACCTGGTGCGCATGGATGAGATCAAGCAGTCGATCCGCATCATCGATCAGGTCCTTCACGAGATGCCCGATGGTCCAGTGATGGCGAAGCTGCCGCGCCTTCTTCGCCCACGACCGGGTCGCGCATTCGGCGCCGTTGAGGGGCCGCGCGGCGTGTATGGCACCTACGCGATTAGCGACGGCACCGATCAGCCATTCCGCATGCGCATTCACGACCCATCATTTGTGCACCTGCAACTTGTTGGACCACTCACCAAGGGGAACCTCATCGCCGACACCATGGCGGTGATGGCAAGCCTTGATCCGGTCATGGGCGGGGTCGACAAGTGAGCGGCGCATCAATGACGTGGAGCCGCCTGACGCCAGCCGGCCGCGCACTCGCGGTGCTGCTTCCCGTTCTCGCTATTGGTGGCGCGCTCACCACGCTACTCCTCGCCACATTCGGCGGCGCCATCGCTGCAACGATCGGCGCGAACCTGCCGATCGTGCGCTTCCTCGTTGCTGCAGTCGTGACCTTCCTCATCTCAGTGCCCGTCGCATTCCTCTTGATCTACATGGAGATGAAGATCATCGCGCTCATGAACCTGCGCATCGGACCCGATCGCATCGGACCAGCGGGCGCAGTGATGAGCGTGGTGCACGGCCTCAAGGTACTGATGAAAGAGGACTACACGCCACCGAGCGTCGACGTGCCAGTCTTCACACTCGCGCCCGTCGTTGTCTATCTCGCAAGCTTCATGACCCTGTTGGTGATTCCGTTTGCACCAGAGCTCACGAGCATGGGCTTCGAACTTGGACTCCTCTACTTCTTTGCGATCGGCGGACTCAGCGTCGTTGGTCTGATGATGGCCGGCTGGTCTTCGTTCAACAAGTATTCGCTGCTCGGTGGCATTCGCGCCGCCGCACAGGCGATCAGTTACGAGATTCCGCTGACACTCTCCGTGGTGGGCATCGTGATCCTTACCGGCACGCTCTCACTGCCGAAGATTGTCGCCGCACAAGACGGCTCGTTCCTTGACTGGTTCATCTTCCGCCAGCCACTTGCAGCGATCATCTTCTTTATCGCAATTACCGCAGAGGCGAACCGCACCCCGTTCGACAACGCTGAAGCCGATCAAGAGATCGTTGCTGGGTTCGCCACCGAGTATTCGGGGATGCGCTTCGGCTTCTTTTTCTTTGCAGAGTACGTGAACGTCTTCATCGTCTCGGCGCTCTTTAGCGCCGTCTTCCTCGGCGGGTCAAACCCACCGATTCACATCGATCTAAATCCGCAGATCTTGATTGACTTAAGTGCGCTTGGCATTGGGTTGCCACTCATTGCAGGTCTCGCGCCAGTTGTGGGCACACTGCTCTTTGCGACACCGATCTGGTTCGCAAGTTCCCGAATCAAGGGATGGCAGGCACTCGTAGCCGGATTCTTGATCTTCGGCGGCGTGTCAACTGCAGCCGTCGGCATCTGGGCCTTTGTGATGCTTCCGCCAGTGGCCAGCCTCATCTGGTTCCTGATCAAGACCTTCTCGCTCGTCTTCATCTTTGTTTGGATGCGCGGCACACTGCCACGCGCACGCATTGACCAGCTGATGGGCTTCGCGTGGAAGTGGCTTCTGCCAGCATCGCTGCTAAACATTTTTGCAACGGCGTTTGCCGTGCTGATTGCGGGGAGCTAACCATGCCAAAGATTCCTGGCACCGGACTGCTATCGGGGATGCGCCTCACACTGACGCGCTTCTTCCAACCGAAGCGCACGGTGATGTATCCAGAGGTGAAGCCAGACATTGCACCGCGCAACCGCGGCCGACTCGAGCTGGTCACCGACGAGCACGGCACGCTGAAGTGCGAGACCTGTTTCCAGTGCGCGCAGGCATGCCCAATTGAGTGCATCGACATGGGTGGTACCGACACCAAGGGGCGCTTCGCTGTGCATTGGGGCCCAGCCGAGCAGTACGCAGAGCGACGCGAAGAGTCGGCGATGCGCCGCTCTGGTCGAACCGTCTCCGATGCTGCTGCTGCAACTGGGGCGACGATCAACATTGCGAAGGTTGACGAGATTCTTGAAGCGCACGACTACGACCCGCATCACATGCTCGCAATCCTTGAAGAGATCCAGGCCGCCTACGGCTACCTGCCAGTGGATGCACTGAAGCGGGTGAGCCGCGCGACCGGCGCCTGGTACGCCATGGTCTACGGCACCGCCACCTTCTATAAGCACCTCGCCTTTGAGCCTGGGGTGACCCGCTCGATCGCCGTCTGCCGCTGCGCCAACTGCCTCGTCTCCGGGGCGGGCTCGGTGATGGGCACCCTCAGCTACGAGTTCGGCACCGAGTTTGGCCGAGCGATCCCGTGGAGCAACCTACGCCTCGAGTCGCTTCCGAGCCACCTTCCAGACGCCCCATCACCGCTCGTGGTGATCGACGGGGAGCCGCAGCGCGACCTGAGCGCCAAGAACGCCGCCAGCTGGGCTGCCGCACTCGCCGGGAGGTTCGCGGCGTGAAGCGACTGAACGCCCCCAAGGGTTGGAGCCAGCTCCTTTTCGTCGCGCCGACCGAGCCGTGGGCAGCACTTCGCGCCGCCGCCGCGGCGGGAGCCGCCGGCACGACCGCAACCCTGATCGCCGCCGGCCTTCGTGGGCGTGGTGGTGGCGGCTTCCTTACTGGAGCGAAGTGGCAGGCGACCGCCGCCGAGCCAGCGAGCCAGTACTACGCCGTGGCGAACGGCTACGAATCTGACCCCGCCGTCTTCACCAACCGCCTCCTTATGGAAGAGAACCCGCAGGGAATTGTTGAGGGGCTCGCCATTGCTGCCCTTACCGTTGGCGCCCGCGAGGCGTTCATCGCCGTGCGCGCCGAATACACAGAGGCGATCAAGCGACTCGAAGCGGTCATCGTCAACGCCGAACGCGAGGGGATCCTTGGCGCCACGCTGCTGGGCACCGGCCGTGAGCTGATCATCACCGTTCGCCCACTCCAGGGCTCCAGCATGATCGGCGAAGAGACGGTGCTGATGAAGGCACTCGCTGGCAAGCGCGGTCAGCCAGAGCAGACCCCGCCGTACCCATCAGAGGTCGGCTACCTCGGCAAGCCAACCGCCGTGAACAACGTCGCCACACTCGCTGCGGTGCCGTGGATCCTAAACAACGGCGCAGAGGCCTATGCGCAGATCGGCGACACCGCACAGCCAGGTACCGTTCTTGTACAGATCAGCGGATCGGTCGCGAACCCTGGCGTCATTGAAGTGCCGACTGGCACGCCACTCAACGAGATCCTTGCGGCGGCGGGCGGCACTGCAAGCGGCACGTCGATCAAGGCACTGCTCGCTGGTGGGCCAACGGGTGGATTTATTCCGGCGAACCTCTTCGGCGGCACGCCATACAGCGATGCTGGGCTGAAAAGCGTCGGCGCACACATCGGCTCGGGTGCACTCCTCGCACTCGACAACTCCGTCGCCATTCCAGAGCTCGCCACCATGTTGACGCGCTGGTGCGCCGACGAGGCGTGCGGCAAGACGATCCCGTGCCGCATTGGCACACGTCGGCTCGCCGAGATCGGCCAACGCTTTGTTGATGGCTTGGCAGGCCCAGCCGACGCAGAGCGGCTGCAGAAGCTTGCCGCCGATGTCACCGATAGCGCCCTCTGCGCACATGAGGCGCTTGCGCCAAGCCCGCTCCTCACGGGGGTGCGATACTTTGCCTCTGAGTTTGGACCTGCCGTTGCCGCACCGTCGGCAACACCAACAAGCGGACGGAGCTGATCATGGCCGACCTGATTGATCGACCGGCAAGCGCAGTGACACCAGTCTCGCGCGCGATCACCCCAGCGCCATCAGCAGAGGTCGCCGTCGACAAGCTGCTCACCACACGCAGCCCACAGCGACCGCAGCGCACACCAACCTTCTACGTCGAGATCGATGGACAGAAGCTCGAAGCGTTTGAAGGGCAGACAATTCTTGAAGTTTGCCGCGCGAACGGCATTGAAGTGCCAACGCTCTGCTACGACCCGAAACTGCCAGGGTTCGGCGCCTGCCGCATGTGTGTCGTTGATGTTGAAGGATGCGACCAGCCATCCATCAGCTGTTCAGCGAAGGCGGAGCCGGCACAAGTCGTATCGACGCAGACCGATCGCATTCGCGAAATTCGCCGCACCAACCTCGAACTGATCTTCAGCGACCACAACGCCTACTGCTTGCCACCATGCCAGAACAAGTGCCCGAGCCACATCGACATTCCTGGATTCTTGAAGGCAAACGCTGAGTCGCAGTTCCGCGAGTCGGCGCGCATCTTCAAGCGCACCATTCCATTCCCAAGCATCCTCGGTCGCGTCTGCCCGGCGCCATGCGAAGACCACTGCCGTCGCGACGAGGTAGACGAGGCGATCGCCATTCGCGACAGCCACCGCTACGCCGGCGACCAGGTACTGAAGGCAATGTGGGACGAAGATCTCGATCCACCTGTGCCGTTTGAGTTGCAGCCGAAGACCGGCAAGCGCGTCGCTGTCATCGGTTCTGGACCATCCGGCGCATCAGCTGCGTACTACCTGCTTGTTGCCGGACACGACGTCACCATCTTTGAGAAAGATCCAGAGCCAGGCGGCATGTTGCGCTACGGCATTCCGCAGTACCGACTTCCAAAGATTGAAGTGCTCGACGGCGAGTATCAGTCGATCACGCGACTTGGTGGCCGCTTTGAGTGCGGCAAGATGCTCGGCCGTGACTTCACCGTCGCTGACCTAAAGGCTCAGGGCTACGACGGCGTCGTGGTTGCAATTGGCTGCTACGACACCAACGACCTCGGCATCCCGGGCGAAGATGCCGACGGCGTGATTGACGGCCTCGACTACCTGCACACCGCCGCACTCGGCCTCACCTACCCAGACCACGAGGGGAGCCGCGTGGTTGTTGTTGGTGGCGGCTACACCTCTATGGACTGTGCTCGAACGAGCGTGCGCCAGGGGGCCAAGGAGGTCACCCTCGTCTACCGCCGCGACATGAAAGACATGCCAGCCGCCGACGAAGTGCACGAGATGATCGAAGAGGGGGCACGCGCCATCTTCCAGGCTGGCCCAACGCGCGTCGTCACCGATGCGAACAACAAGGTGATCGGCCTCGAGTTCATTCGCATGCAGCTCGGCGCACCAGACGCTTCGGGCCGCCGCCGACCAGAGCCAGCACCAGGCACGGAATTCATCATTGAGTGCGACCGCATCTTGAAGGCGATCGGCCAGGGTCCCGACATGACCTGGGCGAGCGTCGGCGCAGATGGCGTTGCCACCACCAAGAACGGCCGATTGAAAGCCGACGCCGTCACCTTCCAGACCGGTCGCGATGGCGTCTTCGGCTGCGGCGACCTGCGCAACGGCGCAACAACCGTCGTCGCCTCGATCGCCGATGGCCGACGCTGCGCCTACGCCGTTGATGCGTATCTGCAGGGGCTCGACCTTTCGGAGATTCGTAACCGCCAGACCCTCGCTGAGCCGCAGCCAGAATTCCTGAGCATCGTGCCGTTCACTGCCGAGGTGAAGGAGCCACGCCTGCGCCTGAAGGCACTTCCAGCTGAAGAGCGCAAGAACGATTACATCCAGTACGAAATTCCGTACACCAAGCCAGAGGTGATGGCGGAGAGCACACGTTGCTTGCAGTGCACCTGCGAAGCGATCGGCTTCTGTGACCTGCGACGACTCGGTATCGAGTACGGCACCACACTAAAGACGCTTGAGAAGGATCACCACGGCGGCGCCGGATTCCGTTCCATTACCGAAAATCGCTGGACTGGCGCGAACCATGACTACATTCGCGATGACTCGCACGCGTTTATTCTGCGCGAGCCATCACGCTGCATCGACTGCGGTCGTTGCGCCAACGTGTGCGCCGAGGTTGTTGGCGCCGCCTGCTACGACTTCATGCGCACCGGTTTCGACACGCTCGTCACCACGCCGCTCGACATGAGCTTGAACGAATCACCATGCGTCTCGTGCGGTCGATGTGCAGAGACCTGCCCAACCGGCGCACTGATGCCGAAGCCACGAATTCTCACCAAGTACGAAGTTGACGAGTCGCGCTGCATCCTTTGCGGCATCTGCGTTGACGCCTGCCCATACGACGCGCTCCGCAGCGGCTTCGATTTCGAACTCGCACACACCGATCGAAGCGAGCCGATGATTGACCTCATCGCCCTCTCGAAGTTGGAGCGCACCTCTGAAGCAACGTTCATTCGCGGCGAAGCAAACTGGGAGAACACGGTTGCGGGTCGACGCTACGATCCGGCACGACAGCTCCCGGTGCTGCCGCAGAGCCTCCGGAAGTAGCGAATGCCGCTCCCCGACGTCATCCCGTTTATCGGCCTCGGCTGGTCAGACGTCCTCTTCTTACTGCTGAGCGGCGTAGTTCTTGCCGCAGCGATCGGCGTGGTCTTTGGCCGTGACATCATCAAGAGCGGCCTCTTCCTGATCCTCACCCTTGGCGCGCTCGCAGGTATCTACGTCATGCTGGGCGCTGCGATCGTTGCTGGCGCACAAGTGTTGGTGTACATCGGTGCAATCAGTGTGCTGATCCTTTTTGCCATCATGCTCACGCAGTCAAAGGTTGCACCAGTGAAGCTTGCGTTCCAGACACAGGTAGCGCCTGCCGCCCTTGCGTCAGTCCTACTTGCTGTGCTTTTCGGCCTCGCGTTTGGAAGCACGGACTGGGGCTCAACAGTGTTTGCCGACACGCCAACCGCAACCGGCACGGCCCCTGTTGCTGCGGCACTCTTCGGCCCGTACCTTCTTGCATTTGAGATCGCAAGCGTGCTCATCCTCTCCGCCGTGATCGGCGGCCTCTATCTCGCGATGGAACCAAAGGCGGACGAAGTGGGCGAGGAGGGGCAGTGAGCCAAATCGCCGGGAACCTGGAGCCATACCTCGTCCTCTCGGGGATGCTCTTCGCTATCGGCTCATTCGGCTTCCTTGCACGTCGAAACGCAATCACCATGTTGATGAGCATTGAGTTGATGCTGAATGCCGTGAACCTTGCCGCACTCGCGTTCGGCGCATTTATTCCGTCACTCGCAGGGGAGGGGGCGGCCTTTGCGCTGTTGATCATCGCCGTGGCGGCGGCAGAGGCCACCGTCGGCTTGGCGATCGTGATCGCCATCTTCCGTAACCGGAAGACGCCGCTGGTCGACGAGTACGACACGATGAGGCAGTAGTCGATGATTACTGCAGAGACCCTGGTCGAAGTGGGCGCCCTTCCGGGCTACGCGCCACTCCTCCTTCTTCTCCCGCTGCTCGGCTTCGCCTTTACGGCGGCGGTCGGCCGACGCCTCGGCAAGCTGGCCCACATCGTGCCGCTCGGGGCGATCATCGTCACCTGGGCCCTCTCCATGAGCCTGGCGATCCCGGCCCTCACGGGGGGCCTCGGCGAGGCGGGCGCCTCAATGAAGCTCTTCACCTGGATCGCCTCGGGCGACCTGAGCTTCGGGCTCGGCCTGCACGTCGACGCCCTCACCGGCGCCCTCCTTCTCGTAGTGACCACGGTCGGCGCCCTGGTGCACCTCTATAGCGTCGGCTACATGAGTCACGACGGCAGCTATTGGCGCTTCTTCGCCTACCTGAACCTTTTCATGTTCTCAATGATGCTCCTCGTTCTCGCCGATAACCTCCTCGTCGTCTTCGCCGCCTGGGAGCTCGTCGGCCTCTCCTCGTACCTGCTGATCGGCTTCTGGTACACGAAGACCGCGCCAGGCCTGGCCGCTAAGAAGGCCTTCATTACAAACCGCGTCGGCGACGTTGGTTTCGCCCTCGGCCTGATGGGCCTTGTGGTGGTCTTCGGCTCACTCGACATCAGTACGGTGCTTGCGGGGGTTGTAGCGGGCGAGCTCGTTGGCCCAGCAGCGACGGTGATTGCCCTGTTGATCTTCTGCGGCGCGGTCGGAAAGTCGGCGCAGTTCCCACTTCACGTCTGGCTCCCCGACGCCATGGAGGGCCCAACCCCCGTCAGCGCCCTCATTCACGCAGCAACCATGGTGAACGCGGGCGTCTATCTTGTGGCGCGAATGAGCCCACTTTTCGCCGCGAGCCCTGAGGCAATGATCATCGTTGCCGCAATCGGCATCTTCACCGCGATCTTCGCCGCCTCGATTGCGCTCACGCAGACCGACATCAAGCGTGTGCTCGCCTTCTCAACCCTCTCGCAGCTCGGCTACATGTTTGCCGCACTTGGTGTTGGTGCATGGGTTCCAGCGATCTTCCATCTTGTCACGCACGGATTCTTCAAGGGGCTCCTCTTCCTCGGCTCAGGCTCGGTGATTCACGCGGTGAACGGCGAGCAAGAGATGACAAAGATGGGCGGCCTCTGGCGCAAGATTCCTATTACGTACGCGACGATGTTGGTCGGAACTGTAGCGATTGCTGGCCTACCGCCCCTCGCCGGATTCTGGTCGAAAGACGAAATTCTCACCGAAGCATTCAAATTTGGATACGCGTGGGTATGGCTCGTGGGCATGATCGTTGCCGCGATGACCGCGTTCTACATGTTCCGCCTTATGGGACTCACCTTCTGGGGGAAGAGTCGCGTGCATGACGAATCACACGTACACGAGTCGCCCTGGACGATGACGGTGCCGCTCATCATTCTCGCCGTGCCATCAATTGCCATCGGCGCAGCACTCGGTTTCCCGGTCGCAGACGGCGTCATCGTGCATGCGCTCGAACCGATCTTCCATCCGGCGGATGAGATGCTCGGCACCGTACATAAACCGTGGGAACTGTTTGGCATTGGCGGACTTCTCATGCTTGGCAGCGTCACCGTTGCCTCCATCGGCACCGTCGTTGGCGTGCGTCTCTTCCGTAGCGACAACAACGAGTTCCTCGGTCGCGTCACCAAGCGCCTGCAGCCGCTCTACGACGGAAGCCGCAGCCGCTGGTACTTCGACGACCTCAATGACCTCGTCTTCGTGCGTTTTGGACGAAAGCTCTCGAACGCACTCTGGTGGTTTGACCGCCGCGTTGTTGACGGCACCGTGAACGGCGTTGCCTCGCTCACTTCGAGCGGTGGCCGCGGGCTGCGACAGATTCAAACTGGTCGCGTGCAGAACTACGCGCTTGGTATCGCGTTTGGCCTCGTGGCCATCGCTGCCGCCTACCTGGTGATTGCAGGATGAACGACATGCCGATCCTGTCGCTGATCATCTTCCTGCCGCTTCTTGGCGCGCTCGGCATCGCAGCGCTCCCATCATCCCGACCGAGCCTGATTCGCTTTGCCGCACTTGGGGTTTCTCTCATCACGTTCGTGCTGAGCCT
>JBIIGQ010000006.1:0-27940 GCA_044236365.1 Candidatus Limnocylindrus sp.
TCATGGCTGGGTTCTACTTCTACTTCCCAAAGATGACTGGGCGCATGCTCGATGAGGGCCTTGGCCGACTGCACTTCGTGCTCATGATGGTGGGGCTCAACCTCACCTTCTTGCCGATGCACGCGCTGGGCCTTGCCGGCATGCCGCGCCGCATCGCCGACTATTCGCCAACGGCCGGTTGGAACGACCTCAATCTGGCAGCCACAATCGGTGGCATCTTGGTCGGCATCTCGTTGCTGCCCCTCTTCTGGAACGTGTACATCAGCCTGCGCAACGGTGAGCGAGCTGGTGACGATCCGTGGGAGGCGAACACCCTTGAGTGGGCAACCTCGTCTCCACCACCTGCATGGAACTTCGACAAGTTGCCACCAATTACCTCGGAGCGCCCACTCTTTGACGCGCGCCATGGCCAAGGTGCAGATCACAAATGAGCGATAGCGCCGTTGCACCCGTAGCTCACGCACCAGCCGCTGGGCATGCGGCGGGTCACGGCAAGAAGGGGCTCGGCAACCCAGTACTCGGGATGCTCCTCTTCATTGTCTCGGAGATCATGTTCTTCGCCGGGCTCTTCGCCGCCTACTTCAGCCTGCGAACGTCAGCAAGCGTTTGGCCGCCCGAGGGGAATCCAGCGTTTGATCTGCAGAGTCACGCGCTCTTCCCTGCAATCATGACGGCGCTGCTCGTGCTGAGTTCCGTTACCTGTCAGATCGCCGTATGGCGAATTCGCAAGGGTGATCGACAGGGTATGAATCGCGCCCTCGCGATCACCGTGGCACTTGGCGTGATCTTCCTGATTGGCCAGGTCTATGACTACACGCAGGTTGGCTTCGGCATCTCTGATGGCGTCTTCGGCAGCACCTTCTATGTGCTGACCGGTTTCCACGGCGCACACGTTCTTGGCGGCGTACTGATGCTTGCCGTCTGCCTCTATCGCGGCAGCCTCGGCCAGTTCTCAGCAGAGCACCACGACATGGTCGAGGCATCCTCGATCTATTGGCACTTCGTTGACGTGGTCTGGATCCTACTCTTCGCGCTGCTCTACTTCATCTAAAGAGATCGGACCCCCCTCCAACCTGGAGAGAGGTCCGATCACAAAGCGCAAACGTTTGCGCGATCAGGCGGGCATGAACACTCCGGTCCAAACCTGCCATGCAAGAAGCGTCTTCGCCACGAGCGAGAGGATCATGTAGCTGCGCTCACCGTGAAGGTAGTCAGCCCACTTTCCAACCTTGAGGCGCTGCAACACCATGTTCACTGCAAAGATGTTGAAGCTGATGAAGAGGCTCACATAGATCGTGATCAGCACCGGCTTGAACGCTTCAAGGTCGCGGCCGTTTGGCCCAATGCCCGTTGGCCAGTTGGCCAGCGAGAGACCAACGGTGGTGAAGAGGGCAATCCACGGCGCGATGCCGGCGATGCAGCCAAAGATGTAGTGGCTCCACTGAACGTTCTTGCGCCCAATGTTCGCCTCTTCCATCGACCAACCGAAGAGGTTCATCGAGGCGTTGCAGACCGCGATGGCGATCAACGCGCCAGCATCAGTGATGAAGCTCAGCGATGCGATGCCGACGATCATGAGCGTTGAGCTCAACGCGTACTCAGCCCAGCGCATCGGGTTGAACTCGCGGGCGAGCCAGCTCTCATAGCGCTTGCGGAACGGGTAGGCGACCAGGAAGTGCGCCAACGCCGAGAGGGCAAAGAACGCAGCAACGAGATATGCGAGCGGGAAGCTGATGAGCAGCTCCTTTGCGGAATCAAGTCCCACGAACTGGCCGTCTACGATCCTTGATACTGGATACGTCCCTTCGAATCGCACGAGCGCATCCGTTGGGCTGATCCACCAGATGATGGTGGCCTGGATCCCGTGCAGGAGCACAAGGAGCCGGTTCCAGTTAAAGAGCTGCTTCGCGCGAGCGGCCGGAATGGCGGCAAACGTCGTTGCCACTGCCCCTGAACCTGAAGCTGCAGACGTTGTGCCTGCGCGCTTTCTCTTTACTACTGCCACGAGTACCTCCAACACTACGTTGCGGCGCCATTGATCTGGCCCGCATGGGAGCAGGGTAGTACCACTCCGGAATCCAGGCGCATCGGGGCAATGGGCAACACGAGTGCCAGGAGGGCCAAACCTAGGCCGCCACGCACGAATTTGCCGTGGGGCAGGCTGGTTTGAGGGGGGTCCCCTCAGGTATTCTGCTGCCAATGCGGAAGATCCGCAGGCGGAGGCCGCCCGTGCTGCCTCCGCTAGCAATAGCCAAGGAGTAGGCATAATGAAGAACCTACGGATCGGCGCTCTCGGCGCCGTCCTCCTGATGGTTGCTGCGGCATGTGGCGGCTCTTCGAGCTCCAGTGCTGACACCATCCCCTTCAAGGTGAAGGCATACCCAGAAGCCGCCGCTGCAGACTGTTCGGCAGAGGGCTATTACGGATTCAAGCGCATCACCTCAACTGACGCCAACACGGTCGTCTTTGAGCTTTGCGCGCCAGACGTGGCGTTTATTCAGAAGTTGGCGTTGACCAACTTTGTGATCAACGACTCTGGCTATCTGACGTCTGCAACTGCAGACGGAAGCATTGTCGACAAGCCAAACGGGACTGGCCCATTCAAGTTCAAGGCGTGGGAGCGTGGTACGCAGATCGTCTTGGAGCGCAATGCAGACTATTGGGGCCAGCTCGCCTCTTCAGGCACCGCTGTCTTCCAGTGGCAGGCAGAGGCCGCAGCACGACTGATCGCCTTGAAGGCTGGTACTGCTGACGGTATCGACAATCTTGCTCCAACGGACATCGCGGCATCCGAGGCGGATCCTTCGCTTCAGGTGATCCCGCGACCAGCGCTGAACATCATGTATGTGGGAATGAACTCTTCAATCGCGGGAGACCCATTCCAGAAGCTCGACGTCCGGAAGGCTGTTGCACTTGCGCTGGATCGCCAGCGAATTGTCGACACGTTCTATCCGGGGGGCTCTGAGGTCGCCAGCCACTTCACGCCGTGCACCATTGCATTTGGTTGCGAGGGTGAGGCCTGGTACGAGAAGAATATTACTGAAGCCAAGGCTCTGATGGCAGCGGCCGGATACGCCAATGGCTTCAAGACAACACTTTCCTATCGCCAAGTGGACCGCGGATATCTCCCGGTACCAGCACAAGTCTCGGCCGACATTCAGGATCAGCTGAAGGCCATCGGCATCACTGTCGAGATCAAGGAGATGGAATCAACAGCATTCTTGGATGCGGCAAGCGCCGGCACACTTGCTGGGCTGCACCTCCTCGGATGGACTGGTGACTACCCAGACGCAACGAATTTCCTCGACGCTCACTTTGGGCCATCGGTCATCCAGTTCGGTGCGCCAATTGACGCAATCACCTCTGCGCTCGCAAAGGCGGGCGCGACGGCTGTTGCTGCAGAGCGTGCCGCGTTGTACGCCGAGGCAAACAACGCCATTAGGGCGAATGTGCCAATGATTCCAGTCGCTCACGGTGGTTCAGCCATTGCATTCGGAGCCGGGATTGTGGGAGCACACTCGTCGCCGTTGGGCAACGAGGAGCTTGCCGCGTTCAGCTCGGGTGGCGACGACACCTTCGTCTGGGTTCAGAACGGTGAGCCTGGTGGGCTTTACTGCGCTGACGAGACAGACGGTGAGTCACTGCGAGTCTGTGGTCAGATCAGCGAAGGTCTGTTCGGGTTCGTCACTGGGGGAGCGGAGACTAAGCCTCTGCTCGCCACAGCGTGCGAAGCCTCGGCAGACCTACTCACCTGGACCTGCACCCTACGCACGGGCGTGAAGTTCCATAACGGCGCAACGTTCGACGCCACTGACGTGGTCGACAGCTACGCCGCGATCTGGGATTGCGCTAATCCGCTGCACAAGGGCCGCACGGGTACATTCGAGTACTGGGGCTACACCCTCGGTGCGTTCTTGAATCCTGAAAGCTGCACTAAGGCAGAGTGAGTGCCGCCGCACTCGCCACCTTCGGGTGGTGAGCGCGGAAGCCCCCGTCGTCACCTTCGGGTGACGGCGGGGGCGTACTCTTCCAACGTGACAGCGGAGGGATCCCACCGAACATGACCACCTACATCGTGCGACGGCTCCTCGTGAGCCTTCCCGTGATCTTCGGGATCTTGGTCTCTGTGTTTGGGATCACGCGACTCCTCCCTGGTGATCCGTGCATTGCCCTCCTTGGTGAGAAGGCGACAGAGGCGACCTGCGCCGTGTTTAATGCCAGATACGGATTTGACCAACCGATTCCTACGCAGTTCGTCATCTACCTCCAGCAGGTACTAACGGGCGATCTTGGAGAATCCATCAGATTCGGCGTGCCTGTAACCCAGCTCCTTGTGGATCGCCTGCCGACGACAATTGAACTGGCTGTGATTTCGCTGACGATCGCCACATTTTTTGGGATCAAGCTCGGCGTGCGATCAGCCACGAAGCGCAACTCCCGCGCTGACGTCTCAACAATGATCTTCGCCAACCTTGGCGTCTCCATCCCCGTCTTCGTCCTTGGACTGCTGCTCGCCTACTTTTTTGCAGTAATCTTGAGAGACACTCCATTCGCGCTGCCACCCGCGAATCGGTACAGTGCCGGCGTCATCCCAACGGAGATTGCCGTCGCGTGGGGGCTCGATGGCTTGCAGGGCCCGCTCCGCGGCCTGCTCGACTTTATCTCCAATATGGCGATCCCAAACGCGATCCTTACGCTGAACCCCGGGAATCTGGTTGATGCTGTGCGCCACCTGATCCTCCCCTCCGTCGCCCTCGCGACGATTCCGATGGCGGTGATCGCGCGCGTTACGCGCAGCTCGCTTCTTGATGTGCTCGGCTCGGACTACGTCCGCACGGCGCGCGCAAAGGGCCTTTCGGAGCGCGAGGTGGTCTCCAAGCATGCGCTGCGTAACGCGCTCCTTCCCGTTGCCACCGTCGTCGGCCTCTCCCTTGGCGGGCTCCTCTCTGGCGCGGTGTTGACGGAGACGATCTTCGGATTTGCTGGGATTGGCCGTACCATTTCCGAGGCGATTACCGCACGCGACTACGTGGTCGTGCAGGGAGTCACCGTCATCGTCAGCGTTGGGTATGTGGTGGTGAACCTGATCGTCGACATCAGCTACGCCTATCTTGATCCGCGCGTGAGGGTTAACTCGTGAGCGGATCACATCAGGCCTCGCTCGCCCAGACTCCGTTCCGACGCGCACTCCGCTCCTTCTTGGAGCAGCGCACCGCGCGATTGGGGCTCTCGCTCCTCACGGTGCTCGTCGTTGCGGCACTCGGCGCGGACCTCTTTGCGAGCTACAGTCCGATCGAAGTTCTCATTGACAAGGAGCCGGGGGCGGTGCGATTGGCTGGTCCCTGCATCAACCTGCTAGGTTGCGAGGGGCCAGAGCACATTTTCGGGCTCGACAGCAACGTGCGCGACGTCTTCGCCCGTGTGCTCCATGGCGCACGCCTCAGCCTGCAGGTAGGCTTCCTCACCGTTGGCTTTGCGATCGTGCTCGGTTCACTCATTGGTGCCGTCTCTGGGTTCGTGGGCGGCTGGGTCGACAACCTTCTGATGCGCATCATGGACGTGCTCCTCGCCTTCCCAAGCCTTCTGCTGGCGATTGCGATCGTCACGGTGATCGGCCCAGGGTTGATCAACACGCAGCTTGCAATCGGTGTGGTGGCGATCCCAATCTATGCGCGCGTGATGCGAGCGTCAGTGCTAAGCCTTCGCGACCGCGAGTTTGTTGCGGCGAGCCGCGCGCTCGGTGCCTCTGAGACCTCTATCCTTTTCCGAAAAATTCTCCCTAACGCGATGACCCCGATCATCGTGCAGGGTACGCTCGGCATTGGTGGCGCAATCCTCGACGTTGCGGCCCTCAGCTTCCTTGGCCTCGGCGCGCAGCCGCCAACGGCTGAGTGGGGCTCCATGATTGGTGCTGATCGCAACCTCCTCTTCTCGTCCCCACACGTGGTGATCTTCCCGGGCATTGCCATCACCATGACCGTGCTCGCCTTCAACCTCATCGGCGATGGCCTGCGCGACGCGCTTGACCCACGGCTGCAGCGATAGGAGGGCGTGATGGCTGATCGACTTCTTGAGGTTCGCGATCTCCAGACCTCCTTCCGTATGCGTGATGGCGTTGTGCGCGCGGTGGACGGTGCAACCTTCGGCGTTGATCGCGGTGAGGTACTCGGACTTGTTGGTGAGTCGGGCTGCGGCAAGAGCGTGACCTCGCTCTCCATCCTGCGCCTGATCACACCACCCGGCCAGATTACTGGCGGGAGTGTCCGCTTCGATGGTAAGGATCTGCTCACTGCAACTGAGGCGGAGATGCAGAAGATTCGTGGCAACCGAATCGCCATGATCTTCCAACAGCCAAACTCTTCTCTCAATCCGGTGCAGAAGCTAGCCAATCAGATCGGTGAGGTGCTGCGCATCCACAAGGGGCTTGACGAGAAGGCGGCGCGCATGCGCGGCATTGAGTTACTTGAGCTGGTTGGGATTCCGGACCCAGGCCGACGTGCCGATGCCTACCCACACGAAATCTCGGGCGGCATGGCGCAGCGCGTCATGATTGCGATGGCACTTGCCTGCGAGCCGGAACTGCTGATCGCAGATGAGCCAACGACCGCACTCGATGTGACAATTCAGGCGCAGATCCTTGAGCTGCTGCGTGATCTGCGTGAGCGACTCGGAACCGCCATCGTGCTGATTACCCACGACCTTGGTGTGGTCTCTGAGTTTTGCGATCGTGTAGCGGTGATGTATGCCGGCGAGGTGGTGGAGGAGCAGGGTCGCGACGCGATCTTCGACAACCCACGTCACCCGTACACACAGGGGCTGCTCGGCGCCATCCCTCGCGCGGGCACTGGGCGTGGGCAGCTTCGCGTGATCCCTGGACAGGTGCCAGCACTCACTGAGCCCATCGTCGGCTGCCGTTTCGGCGATCGTTGTGGGCAGCGCGAAGCGACGGGCCTCGCCGCCTGTACCTCGCAGCACCCCGATCTCCTTGCACATAGCGGTACGAGTGGAAGCTGCGTGCGCTGCCACCTCTACGATCCTGCGCACGGCGCGCTCGCACTGAAGGGAGCGAAGTGATGAACGCGAAGGTGCGTGCGAGCGGCAGTACCGTGGCAAAAGGTGCACCACTTCTAGAGGTGCGCGGGCTTGCTAAGACCTTCCCCGTGCGCGCCGGTGCGCTGCAGCGTGTTGTCGGACAAGTGCGCGCCGTTGATGGTGTTGACTTTGAGGTTCGCGCTGGCGAGACGCTCGGGCTTGTCGGTGAGTCCGGCTGTGGCAAGACCACCGTTGGGCGACTCATTCTGCGATTGATTGAACCCACGGCGGGGTCCGTCCTCTTTGAAGGTGTCGACATTACGAAGCTGAGCGGACCACAGCTGAAGTCGTATCGCCGAAAGGCACAGATCGTCTTCCAAGATCCGTTCGCCAGCCTCGATCCACGTACGCCAATCGGCGAGGCAGTCGGTGAAGGGCTACGAATTCACGGCATTGGGTCACCAAAAGAGCGTGAAGAGAAAGTGGCGAAGACGCTGAGCATGGTCGGCCTGCGTCCGGAGAGTGCGCGTCGCTATCCGCACGAGTTCTCTGGTGGTCAACGGCAGCGCGTGGGGATCGCTCGCGCACTTATCCTTGACCCTTCGCTCATCGTCTTGGATGAGCCGGTTTCAGCGCTCGATGTCTCGATCCAGGCGCAAGTGTTGAATCTCCTCTCCGAACTGCAGAAAGAGCTAGGCCTCTCGTACCTGTTTATTGCACACAACCTTGGCGTGGTAGAGCATCTCTGTGATCGCATCGCTGTGATGTACCTCGGCAAGATCGTAGAGTCTGCACCAGCAGCCGAGCTTTTCAATGAGCCATCGCACCCATACACGCGCGCACTTCTCTCTGCTGTTCCAGAGCCTGATCGCCGTGAACGGCGCGACCGCATCATCTTGGAGGGGGACGTACCATCGCCGCTGAATCCGCCCAGCGGCTGTTCATTTCACCCAAGGTGCAGGGAGATGGCTGCCGCCTGCTCCACGACAACACCATCGTTGATCAGCCTGGACCCGGCTGGGACGCGACAGGTTTCGTGCCTCCGACGGGGGCCCGACAAGGTCTAGGCCCAACAAACAACGAGGGCCTGGCCAGCTTTCGCCGACCAGACCCTCGCGGCCTGTAAGAACACCAGGTCGCTATGCGGCGACGGTATCCCCCGAGGCGAACCAGCGGCGGATGCCGGCTGGAAGGCTTCCACCGAGGCCCGCGTCAAGACCGTAGTAGTTCCCCGCCCCAATGACGCCCAGCCCGAGCGTTACGACGGCGTACGTGAGGTGTTGGTTCACGATGCCGTAGGCGAAGTCCCATGCGGCGAAGAAGAAGAAGAGCATCATCAGTGAGCCCATAAGCGCGGCAAAACGTGTGGCGATTCCAAGGATCAACGCAACCCCAATCGCAACCTGCCCAAATGGCACCAAGAGATTGATCACGCTCATGGCACCCGCATTGGCAGAGAGGCCAACCCAGAACTCATGCGTTGGGTTGAATACCGTTCCCTCGACCACTTCGGTGACGAACGGCCACCCGAGTGTGCCGCTAGTACCAAATGCGAGGAATCCCTTGGCGCTCCATTCACCGGCGCCGCCGATGACCTTCTCTAGACCTGCCCACAGGAAGATGACGCCGATGACGATTCGCCCAATCGCGACCGCCTTCGGATACCAGGTAGGTGATGCAGTTGTGCGCATAATCACTGCCTCCAGCTATCGGCCCAGATCGTCGATCCGAAAACGAATCGAAGCGATTCGTGCCGCTGAGGCGAGTGTGCGCCGACTTTGTGAAAATCGGTAATCCATAGCGGTGCGCTATCACATAGCGCAGGGGTAAGGATTAGTTAGCGATTGCGCTCGCTGCGTACGAAGAGGAAGGTGCCAACCGAGAGCATGACTACCGTGACAATGGAGATGACTGCAACGGTCCAAGTTGGATCGGCAAGCACTGCAGGGTCTGGATAGCCGTAATAGGCACCGCGAATGAGGTCAACGGCATAACGCAGCGGCGCGATGTGGCTGAAGATGTCGAGGTACCAGGGCAGGTCGCCGATTGGGTTGAACGAACCGGCGAGGAAGAACTGCGGGAGGAAGATGAACGGGAAGAGAAGGTTTGCCGAGCGCTGGTTTGGCAGGAGGCTCACGACCAGCGCGCCGAACGAGGCGCCGAAGATGGCGACGAGAATGAGCGCAGGAATGATCGCAAAGACCTGCGCCAGGGTGAGCGGGATTCCCAGCACGATACCGAATGCCATAACGGTGAACGCCTGCGGGAAGGCGACGAGCGACTCGCCGAGGATCTTGCCAGCAAGGATCGTGCGGCGGCCGATGGGGGCGACGAAGATCTCTTGGCTGAAGTCGTTCTCGCGATCCTCAAGGATCGAGACGATTCCGAGTGCCGCAGACTGCCAGACGCCCTGGGCCAGCTGCCCGGCAAAGATGAAGGGGAGCAGGTCAATACCAGGTGCCTCGAAGGCGGAGGCGAACGCCCCACCGAGCACCCCAATGAAGAGCGCTGGGAAGACGAGGCCGCCAATGAGGCGGATCGGATCGCGAAGAAGCTTCGTGACATCGCGCGCAGCGATCGCCGCTGCGGCTGCAGCTTCGCGGCGGAGGCTGAACTTTGACGTTGCCGAGTAGGTCGTTGGCGCGCTCATCGGCGGAACCCTCGTCGCGGCGCGTCATCGAGTGGCGACTCTTCGCGATCATCGGCGGTTGCCGCAACGATCTTCAGGTAGGCGTCCTCAAGGCTTGGGCTGCGCACCTCGAAGCGCGTGAGTGGTGACTTCAGGTCGCGAAGGAGCTGGTGCGCTGGTTCGGCACCCTTCACCTCAACAGCAAAACCGGCAGAGATCACCTGTGGCGTGTGGCCCAGGCGCTCAATCTCGGCGCCGAGTGCTACGCGGTCTGCCGCCTCTAGCTCCACGCGCGTCACACCAGTACCAACACGTAGTTCGGCAGGGGTGCCGTTCGCCACGATCTTGCCGCGATCGATGATGCAGACCTGGTCGGCAATCTCGACCTCGTCGAGGTAGTGCGTGGTGAGGACCATCGTGGTCCCCTCACTGCGACGAATCGCATCGAGGTAGCCGGCCACTGAGCGACGCGACTCAGGGTCGAGTCCAACGGTCGGCTCGTCGAGGAAGAGCACCTGCGGCTTATGCAGGAGTGAACGGGCGATCTCCAACTTACGACGCATGCCGCCCGAGTACTTGGCGATCTTCTTGAAGAGATCGTCGCGGTCAAGACCAACCAGCGCACCAAGCTCAACGACGCGCTCGCGGTACTCCTTGGGCATGAGTGAGAACGCGGGGCGATAGGCGTACGCGCCGTAAAGGGCGGCGTGGAAGCGGCAGTTCTCCTCGCCGGTCAGCTCTCGATCGAGCGAAGGCTTCTGGAAGATGATGCCGACCCGTCGGCGCACCTCCGATTGATCCTGCGCTAGGTCGGCGCCGGCAATCTGCACGCTCCCCGAGGTGGCGGCAAGCGTGGTGGTCAGGATGCTGATCGTGGTGGTCTTCCCTGCGCCGTTTGGCCCGAGGAGGGCGAAGAGGGAGCCCTGCTCCACAGAGAAGGAGACGCCGTCTACAGCGTTGCGGTCAGCGCCCTTGTAGCGCTTGACGAGGTCCGTGACGACGATTGCAGGGGTAGAAGACATCGGCGCAATCCTACTCCTGTCAGGGTAGGCTCGTCTTATGGCTCATCTTGCTGGTCTCCTGCGCCTCGCCCATCCGCTGCCAACGCTCCTCAACGCGATCATTGCGGCGGCGCTCACGACCACGGCGGGGGGCTCATCAACCCAAGCGGCACTCGCAGCCATCACCATGCTTGGCATCCATACCTCCATCGGCGCGATGAATGACCTCCTTGACCAGGCGAGTGATGCGGGGAGAGTAGAGAAGCCACTCGTTGGCGGATCCGTCACGCCGCGTGAGGCACGCGTGATGGTGGTCATTGCTGCAACCGCAGGGTTAGCAGCAGCCTCTGCGCTCAGCGCTACGAGCCTGGTGATTGCCGCTGCTGGTGCAACCCTTGGCTATCTCTACAACGCAGGGATCAAGCGCACACCGATCTCGTTTCTCCCGTTCGCTCTCGGGGTCGCACTGATTCCAGTGTTCGCGTGGAGTGCCGCAGGGGCGCAGCTCCCCGCCGCGATCGCCACACTGTGCGTGATTGCGCTTCCTGGTGGAAGTGCCCTTGCGCTCCAGAATGCACTCGCCGATCGGGAACTCGACAAATCAGTTGGTGCCAATGGTGCGGTGGTGCGGCTCGGCCATCAGCGAACAATCCTCTTGATCGCGCTGCTTCATAGCTTCACCTACCTCCTCCTACTGGTGAGTGCGCCAACGACCGCATCACCAGTGCTCCTCGCCGTTGGCGGGCTGCTCCTCGCTGTTGGGGTGACGTTGAGCACTCGTCTGCCGCGCTCCCTGCGCCAGCGCGGCTGGGAGGTGAGCGCATTGGCGCTTGCCTGTTGCGCCATTGCGATCGCACTCTCGTAGGATTGATTGATGAACATCATTCGTGCATCGCAGCGCACAACCAAAGGTGGCTGCGGCACCCTAATCGTTGGGCTGATCATCCTGGGCGCAATCGGTTCGCTGTTCGATGGTGAATCGGATACCAGTACGCCGCGACCAAGCCCGGTGCCCTCTGCCACCAGTGGCCTGGAGCCTTCGCCCTCCCCGACGCCATCACCCTCGGTGGTGCCATCGCTGCCGATCGCCCTTGAAGTTGACCCGCCAGCCGCGGTCGCGCGAGGTGCGGAGATCGTCCTCACCATGCGGGCCAGCGCCGGCTCCGAGTGCGAGATCGGGGTGCCAGAGTTGGCGCGTGAGGGCGAGGCCCCAGCCGCGCTGTTCGTGCCAGACGGCGGGGTAGCGACCTTTACCTGGCGAGCGGGCGCAGCCAAGGGCGTCTGGTTCGTGACGGTGGTCTGCACCGCAGAGTTTGAGCGTGAGGCGCTCGAGGTGACCGTTACGATCAAGTAGTAGCGAGCAGTTGCCCGCAGGCTTCATACTGCGGGGGTCAGTCTCCCTCGGGGGGGTAGCTCAGTTGGTAAGAGCTCCGAGCTTATATCTCGGCGGTCCCTGGTTCGATTCCAGGCCCCCCTACCATCCTTCGTTCATACTCTTGACATGGCACGTCCAATTGCACTGATTACGGGAGCTTCGTCGGGGATCGGCGAGCTCATTGCCCTGCGCTTGGCATCAAGCGGCCACGACCTGGTGTTGGTGGCACGACGTGGTGATGAGTTGGCGCGTGTCGCTGGGCTTGCCGCCGCCGCCGGCGCCGCGAGCGAAACGATTGTTGCCGACCTCTCGCAGGTTGCCGATGTGGCGAACGTCGAGGCCCGCATCTTGGACAGCGCCCGACCGATTGAGATTCTGGTGAACAACGCCGGATACGGACGGTTCGGCAAGATCACGGACCTTGATGGCGCTGGCGAAGCGAATGAGATCGCCGTGAATGTCACCGCACTCACGCTCCTCTCGCGCGCGGCACTCGTTGCCATGGCGCCACGAAAGAGCGGTGGCATCCTTAACGTTGCGTCACTCGCATCCTTTATTCCGTTCCCAGGATTTACGACCTACGCGGCAACGAAGGCGTATGTGCGGCACTTCACTCTTGCGTTGCACGAAGAGGCGAAGCCGTTTGGCGTGAAGGTGACCTGCGTAGCGCCTGGATTTACACCAACGGGGTTCCAAGAGCGCGGCGGCCTCAGCCAGAGCTCGGGTGTGCCGAGTTTCTTGTTGACCTCTGCTGATTCTGTTGCACGTGCTGCGCTTGAGGCGCTCCGTGATGGACGCGCGCTCGTGGTTCCGGGATTCATGAATGCGCTTTCCGCACGCTTCTTGAGCCTGATGCCGAGCTTCCTTCTGCGCCGCATGGGCGCGATCGGCTCCCGCTTCGTTCGCTAAGCGCGAAGGCTCCAGCGCGCTCCGGTTGGCTCGTCCACAAGCTCGACACCAAGTGCTTCGATCGCTGCGCGGAGCGCGTCTGCATCAGTGAATCGGCGCTCGGCACGTGCGGCGGCCCGCAACTCAATCAGCTGCTCCACGGCGACACTCACATCCACCCCAGCGCCTGTTGCCGGCACTGAAAGCGGTGCTTCGCTCGTTGCGATAGTGGCGCGTAGTGCACCGGCTGCGGCACCAAATCGTGCGACAAAGGTGGACAGCGACTCTGTTGCGCCGCTGTGCATCGCGGTCTCACCAATCCCTGGAATGCGAATCGTTACCGCCCCCTTGCCACCAACGGTGACGCTCTTCGCGCCAAGGTCGATGGTGAGGGCGGAATGCTCGTCAATGCCCAGAATGGCGGCACCGTCAGGGAGCGCTCGCTCCAACTGCTGCAGTCGCCCTTCGCCGATGAAGCAGCGTGAGGTGTCGTGTGTTGCACCTTCGTTGTTGTTCCAGTGGGGGACGATCGCAACGGCGAGGCCGGTGAGCGCGCCAATAACGTCGAGGCCATCAAGCCAGACCGGATTCGTTCCCGCCTTGTAGATCTCATAGACAGGGATGGTGTGCCGCCCTGATGCCGCTGCGGCAGCCGATGAGGTGATCAGCGTCGCGCCGTGCTGAATGCGGGCGATGAGTTGCTCAACGATGGGTGTGCCGCCCCAGCGGCGGAGCGCGCGCGACGGGGAGCCTGGACCCAAGAAGATCAGATCTGCGGCGTTCAGCCCGGCGATCGTCGGCGCGAGCGCTGAAGGGGCAAGGTCGGCGCCGGCCCGGTCGGTCTCGGGGAGACCGATCACCGTCGTTGGAATGCCGACCTTGGAGCGGAAGAAGACGGCGATCTTCTCACCCATCTCAGCGCGGTTCGTTTGAAAGTCGTAGCTGCCGTCGAGGGCGACGAGTGAGGATGGGGTGCTGCGCTTCGGCAGGGAGGCGACGATGCTGCGATGCAGCGGTGCCATTGATGGGCCGATCTCGCCTGAACCAATCAGGACAATTCTTCCTGGAGCTGTTCCTGCCGTCATGGGGCAAGTATGGCGCAGTGGCGAGTACGATCAGGGCATGGCAACCCTCTACCTCTCTGGCGGCGGACTCGGACGCTCGGCCCACGCATGGCCCGAAGCGCTCCAGTGGCTCGCCGCACAACCTGGCCCCCTCCTGCTCGCCTCGATCGCCTCAGATGACGATCGGCAGGCGCGCACCCTACAGCAGCTGCTCGCGAACGTTGGGCGCGAGGCCTCCCTCATCAACCACCTGCCGCAGGTGATTACCGAACCAACCACCCTCTTCCTCTGTGGCGGTGACGCGACACGCCTGCTGGATCAGCCTGAGCGTGTCCGCGAGCTTTCAGCGGCGTTGGCCTTGCCGAACCTCACCATCGTTGCCGACTCAGCATCGGCGATGGCGCTCGGTCGGCGCGCCGCGTCGTGCACCTGTGGCGGACATGCCATTCGCGTGACTGATGGTATCGGCGCACTCGGCGCGTGGAGCATTCTGGCGCACGCTATTGGCGGCAACGATGAGCGACTTGCCGCCCTTGCCGATGCGGCGCTACCGAACGGTGGGCCGCGACTTGCGCTACCGGTCGGCGCCGCTGTTGAAGTGCTCGGCCTTGGTTCGCGCGCATCAGGCGAACCTGGTGGCCTCGACTTTAGAAGTGCACCCTGGTCACAAGCGAGCGCACACCGCAGCGACGCGCGCTAGATTGTGCAACGCGCTATGGCGCGCGCTTATCTACGTAGCGACAACGCGCACGAATCGGGCAGCGCTCGCAATCTGGTCGCAGCGCATCGCAGTGCCCGCGACCGTGACGAATGAGCGCCACGTGCGCTTCGTACATACGCGACGGCTCCACCAGATCGAGCCAGGCATCGTGAGCGAACTGCAGGCTCGCCTTTGGCGGCAGTAAACCGAGACGCTTTGAGACCCGCTCTACGTGTGTGTCAACCGGCATCAGCGGAACGCCGAAACAGAAGAGCATCACGATTGATGCGGTCTTCGGGCCGATCCCTGGAATAGCAGTCAGCCAGTTGCGCGCCTCGATCGGCTCCATCTTGGTGAGGAACCCCAGGTCATACGAGCCGCTCTGCTCGCGTGTGGCACGAAGCGCCGCCTTGATGCGTGGTGCCTTCTGCGCGGCGAGCCCACCACTCTTGATTACGGTGGCAAGAGAGCGCACTGGAGCAGCTTCAACCGCGGCCCAATCTGGGTAGCGTTCGCGGAGGGCGGTGAAGGCTCGCTCTGCATTCGTGTCGCTGGTGTTCTGGCTCAGGATGGTGGTGACGAGTTCGCTGATCGGGTCCATTCGTGGCTTCCAGGCGGGGGTGCCATAGAGGGTCGCCAGGCCTGAGAGGGCGTCCTCAACGAGCCCAGGGCGACGACGCTTCAGTTGTTTCACCCAGGCCTGCGCGGGGCTGATTCGTGCGGAAACTGGCCGTTTTCGTGCGGGAGGCATGCCTGCATCCTAGCCCCCAGCCGCGCTGCATCACGGCGCGCCAAGCGCACCCAGAGCGGCGCTACGCCCCCCGAACCCTCATCCTGTGTGTTGACCGAAGCGACGGCGTGCCCGCGCCGCGCTACCGGCATAGGGGGAGGAAGAACATGGCTACACGGAACGCCGCAGGCGGCGTCAAGATCACCGTCCCGGCGACCTGGATCGCTTCGTGGACCCTCTACGACTTGGCCAACACCATCTGGTCGTACGGAATCTTCTCGTATGCGATCGGTCTCTATTTGACCAGCGAGCAAGGACTCGGCGAATCGCAGGGAAACCTGTGGCTGCAGATCTCGATCGCGCTCTCTGTGGGCGTCAATGCGCTCATCTCGCCAGCGATCGGTGCAATCTCAGATCGCGCCGGGCGCAGACTTCCGTACCTACTCTTCTTCACGGTTCTAGCAATCGTTCCCGCCATCTTCATTCCATCGGTTCCAGTCGGCGTTGGCGTGCTCCTCTTCATCGTCGCAAACTTTGGGTACCAGTCTGCGCTGGTGTATTACGACGCAACGATCCGGATCGTCAGTACACCAGCGAACCGCGGTTGGGTATCGGGTCTCGGTAACGGACTTGGCTACCTTGGCACGGTCCTGATCGGTGTGATCATCCTCTTTGGCGGCCTATCCGTTAACCAGGTGTTTGTGATCGCTCCGCTCCTCTTCGGCATCCTGGCGTTGCCGATCTTTATCTTCATCAAGGAAGTTCCAGAGCCAGCAGGGAAGGCCACTGGCGGAAATACATTGCTGGCAACCCTTGGAACCATTCGCGAGCTAAAGAAGTACCCAGGACTGAAGCGCTTCCTCACGGCGCGCTTCTTCTATACCGATGCACAGAACACCGTGATCTCGATCATGGCGATCTTCGCAGTGCAGGCGGTTGGCTTTACGCAGGGTGAAGCGAACTATGTGCTCGTTGCCCTTGCGACAACCGCTGTGGTCGGCGGCCTTGTGTGGGGGCGCCTCACCGATAGCCAGGGACCGAAGGCAACGTTGAACCGCGTCCTCGCCCTCTGGGCGATTGCGCTAGTGATCGGCGCGCTGTTCGTGTCGCCGATTCCGTTCATCGTGGCAGGGGTGATCCTTGGCTTCGGCTTCGGCGGCCTCTCGGGCGCCGACCGAATCCTCATGTATCGACTCTCCCCACCGAAGCAGCTCGGTGAGTTCTACGGCCTCTACGGCCTTGTAGGTAAGGGCTCTCAGGTGATCGGCGGGCTGCTGTATGGCGCCACGATCTACTTCCTCTTCCCAGTGATCGGCAACGGTGCCTACACGGTCGGCTTGCTGACCCTGCTCGCAACGATGCTCGTGGGCTGGTACCTGCTGCAGGGAGTGCCGGAGAAGCGCGAAGGCTGATCTAACGACACGCTCGGAGCGCTGCGTTAGCGAATGCGCGCAGCGCTCCAGCGAGTCAGCGCCGGGCCCCAGGCCCGCTCGCCGTCACCTTTACTGATTGCATCGAGTTCGACTAAGCCATTGATCGCGTCAGCGATCTCCGTACTGCTCCACTTGCGCGCCGCTTCAGCGAGTTTGCCGGCGGGGAACTCATGCATGCCGATGGTGCGCGCAGCCGTAGCCACTGACGCACCCTCCACAACAGTCGCGCCGTGAATCTGCGCAAGGTCACGCATCTTTCGATGTAGCGTTGCCACCACCATCGGTCCAGGTTCACTCACAGCGCGGAGTAGGTGCTTTGAGACCAACGTGCCACTGCGCGTAACGATCGCGTCGGCAAAGGCGAAGAGCGAGCCAACGCCGCGATCGGCAACGAGTGCATCAACGGCGCGCAGTGAGATTGGCCCGGTCGGAATCGCGAGCATCAGCTTCTCGAGTTCTACAACTGCCGTCATGCGAATACCGCTGCGATCAAGGTCGGGTTCGCGTATCTCAGCACCAAGTCGCTCGGCGATCGATTTCGCCGCATCGCCAGCAATCTCGCGCCCTGCGCTCTTTGCGCGCGCCAGCAACCACGAAGCCAGCTCGCCAGGGCCGGGGGAGATGCACGGGACGATGCTGCCGCCGCGATCCTGAACGAGCAGTCCGAGTTCGCCAGGGCCGTCGGGGCGCATGCCCTTGAGGTTCGGTCGGCGTGCGCGTTGATCGACCAAGACAACACCGTTCCCGGGGGCCATGTTGGCGAGGGTGTCGGTGAGGTTGGCGCGCAGATCCTTGGTGCGCCCGAGGCGACCAGCGCCGGCTACGACCATCAGTGATCCACCCCCGAAGAGGCCGCCCGTGCCGAGACGGCGGCGCAGTTCGCCGAGCACCTCGGCCCCGTCGCCAGAGCCCCGACCCTCGGCCTTGAGGCGCACCTTCTCGGGGAGCCCGCCCCCCATGGCGTCCTCAGCGGCCATGCGGGCGCCCAGCGCCGCCACCGCCTCTTCGATGAGGAGGAGGTCGTCGCCCCAGGCTAGGAGGATCGGTGCCGTTCCCATGGGCGGATCCTAGCGCGTGGGATGCCTGGGGTGATGATCAGCAGAACGAGGGCAATCGAAACGGACAAGTATTTCGTTCATATTGCCAACCCCATTACGCGCGCGATAACTGCGCAGCCCCACTGTGGACAAGCAGGGGCGTGCATCTCATCCGCCCCTGCGCTAACTCGGCTGTTAGAATGAAATAGGCTCACATTATGATGAAGCAGAAAGAGAGATTAAGCACATGAAGAATCACATGCCTATCGTAGTCCTCGCAGCTGCATTTCTAGCAGGTGGATGTTCTGGATCGTCGCTTGCCAGTTCTAGTCCTGAACAAACTGCGAGCCTTGCACCAACTGCTAGCCCAGCGTTGAGCTATGACAAAGCGCTCGTGCGTCTGGAGAATTTGGCCAAATCCACCTATCAGGCAAAACAATCAGAATTAGGAGAATTCACTCTCACAAGCAATAAACTGAAAAATGATGCCGTGCAAATGGTTGGTTCTTTTGGCGATATTCTTTCGAACAGTGGTCGAGTGTTTTTTGATGAATGCGTCTGGCAATACAGTGGCGGACAATGGACATTGACATCGTCCGACTCGTGGTACGTGGACAATGCTACTGGCAAGGATTCGGATGCAGATTTGGCAATCTGTCCAACTTTTTCCCCAAACAATTGACTCAGCCGCAGACTGGTTTGCGCGAGAAAAGTGGGCAGCCCTCCTGTCAAGTGACAGAGCCAACTTTTCGCGCTCCTGAACCTGCTGGTTGCTAGAATTTTGGCTGTGGGATCAACTAAGGGTTAAATCGTGATGACAAAAATTTTCCATAGATTTAGGCGCTTAAAGCGCTGGCAGCAGCTCGCCTTAGTCTTTACCGTTGTTATTCTCGTTGCTGCTCCATTCGCTGAGAAAAACAATGTTTCCGAAAAGCCGACATCAACACCGGCTGCTACGCGAAGCCCACAGCCAATCTTAGGTTGTGCGGCTATCGGCGATCGGGTTTACCTATTCGCTAGGCCTCAGGCAATCTTGCAAGGATGTGATTTTGCCAACCGACAGTTTGAGCGAGCTAGCGACTGGGGGGAAGCCAACCTAATTGACACAGATTTTACAGGTGCGATATTGCATTTTGCAGACTTCAGTTTTGCTAACCTCACTAACGTTGACTTCTCTGGTGCCTACCTAGATGGCGCTGATTTTACGAACGCGAATGTGAGAGGTGCTAACTTTGAAGGCGCCATTTTGAGATGCATCAAAGACGAAGGCATCAAAAGTGCAAATTGGTCAGAAGCATTAAATGTGCTGATACTCTCAAAAAACTGCTCCAATTAGGTTGACCCACACTCGATGAGCACGCGGCTCTGTTCCGGCGTTGCAGTGGCGACTGGACCGCCGTACAGGTAAAGCTCAACTCAAATACAACGTGCGCTCCACAAGATGTTCGGCACGTACCACGCCACTCTGGCGTGGAGCGCGCCTAGATCTGCTTCAGCTTCGGCAGCACCTCTTCGGCGAAGCGGATCATGGACTCCTCATCGTGCGGGGTAGAGAAGCCGGCGATCAGGTGGCGGTAGCCGATCTTTAGGTAAGGAGCGAGGTGCTCCACGACCTGATCGACGGTGCCGACCGGCTGGTTCTCCCAGACGGGGCTGATGCCGTTGGTGCCGAACTGTGCCGTGTGAATGCGCAGAGCCTCGGCGGCATCGTTGCGAATCACCACGTTGCCAATGCCCACGGTGCGGTCGATGGTGCCTGGGTCTCGGCCGAGCGTCTCACAGTGCTTGAGCAGCACCTCTTCTTTGTGTGCGACCTGCTCGGGGGTGCCGCTGACGTTGTTGGCGTCGCCGTACTTGGCCACGAGCTTCAGCGTGACCTGTTCGCCGCCGCCGCCGATCAGGATCGGCAGGTGCTTCTGAATAGGGGCAGGAAGGTTGCGCACCGTCTTCGCCTTGTAGCGCGGGCCGGTCGCGGTTGGTTCGGTGCCGTCGAGCATGCCGCGCATGATCGGCAGGGCCTCGCCGAGCCAGCGGAGTCGCTCCGGGAAGCCATCACCAAAGTTCAGGCCGAAGTGCTCGTGCTCCTCTTCGAACCAGGCGGCGCCTACGCCAAGGATGGCGCGGCCGTTGGAGATGTGGTCGAGGGTGGTGGCGAGCTTCGCCGTAATGGTTGGCTCACGGAACGTGTTGGCACCGACCATCAGGCCGATGCGAATCTTCGAGGTGTTCTCGGCCCACGAGACGAGTGTTGACCAGCCTTCGAACATGGGGCCGTTCGGGTTGCCGATGATGGGGTACATGTGGTCCCAGGTCCAGAGCGTGTCAAAGCCCACGCGATCGGCGGTGACGCCCATCGACTTAACCGACTTCCACTCGGTGAACTGTGGCCATACCAGCGCGCCAATCTTGACCTCACCCACGATGAACCCTCCTTAACCCCTGCGGCAGGCCGCCGCGTTGGGGTAAGGGTACTCCTCTGCGGGCGGCACCTTGTGTGGGAGTGCAGGGGCTAACAGGGTGCGACCCCCTGTTACCTTCGCGGGATCTCGCCTATCGTGCTGCTAGTGGAGTGCCCGCCAGGCTTCAGTTTCTGAACCCTGCGATCTACTTGGGCCTTCTGCTGCAGGGGGTTCTATGAAGGCTGGAAAAACCATGAAGCTGCTACTTGCAGCATCACTCGCCTTTGGAGCGATGGCGCTGTCGCCAGCACAGGTGCGCGCCGCCGATCCGGTCGTGACTGTGATTGATGGCACGGGAGTAACGACCGTTAAGCAGGAGGACAGCGGCCCGACGTGCTGCAGCTCTGGGTCCTGGGGTAGCGCCGTCTCTGACATGGAATCGGCGGTAGCCGTGTATGTGCCCATTGCCCTGCCAGCTGGCATGCGATCCACGATCTCCTTTGATTACTCGGTTTTTGCCCTCGGCGCTCTTAAGGTAGGCGGCACAATGGCCTGCTCGGTTTCCATGTCGACAAGCAACAACCGCCAGTTTCGTGTGGACATTGTCGATTCCACCTTGTCAGGACAATCGTGGTTTGGATCGCCCGCACTCGGCTTGCTCAAGAACGCGCTGACTCCTGTCGCCAATAGCAGCGGACACATTGATGTTGATGTGACGGCGTGGGCGGGGACAACAGTGAACTTAGCTTTTCGCGCTACTGGCTGCGACGATTTTGATGATATTGGATACATCAATGCAACTTGGACAAACGTCACCCTCACCACCACCGACTTCTGGGTTGATGCACCCGTGGCAACGGTGAAGCCTGTCGTGACCGGTAGCTATGCCGCGGTGGGTGTGGAGCTTACGGGCACGCGCGGCATCTGGACGAGCATCAGCGCCTACTTCCGACCGCAGTGGTACCGCTGCACCAAGGCGGGTGCCGCTGTTGATCAGTACACGTCAGTCTCTGTGCCTTCGGGCTGCTCAGCAATCAGTGGCGCTAACGAGCTGACCTACACGCCCGTCACCGCAGATAAGGGCAAGTTCCTGCGCATGCGCATCGGCGGCACCGGTGATGGCGGCCAGCTCTTCTCGTTCTCCAGGGCTACGGCGATGATCGGCACCGCCCCGGTGAGTAGGACAAGCGCTCCGCCAACCGTGGGGGGTGTCCTGCGAGTCGGGCGAACCCTGACCGCGGCAAAGGGAACCTGGACGGCGACCCCAACGGCGACCTACAGGTACCAGTGGTACCGCTGCACGGCCACAGGGGCTGCCGCGGCGACCGTGCCAGGCACATGCACGCTCATCGCTGGAGCAACCAAGAGCACCTATAAGGTCTTGGCTGCCGATAAGACCGCTGGTCACGTTCGCGTCAAGGTCACCGCGACCTCGACTGCGGGCGTTGCTGAGCGAGTCAGCGCAGCGAAAAAGATTCAGTAGCGATTCGCGCTCGGCGCACCCAACAGCCCTCACCTTCGGGTGGGGGCTGTTGTTGTTTACGGGGCTCGCGTAGAGTGAGCGGGCTGTAAATCAGAGCCTCTGGTTCAGCCCGCTAGCTAGAGGTGCATCGTGGCCAAGGAAACCGTTGATGGAGCCGCTCAGCCAAAGAAGAAGATGAGCAAGAAGCGCAAGTTTCTCATCGCCCTTGGTGTGATCGCCGGCCTCCTGGTTGGCGCGTGGGTCCTGGTCGTTACCCCTGCCATCAACAAGCTCGCAACCGAGCAGCTTCAGGCTGCGGGCCTTGAAGGCGCCATCGTCGAGATTCGCGCCGATGGTGCGAAGCTCACCCTCCCAACACTCCCTGCCTCAGTAGGCGGCGGCGACTTGATGGCGACCAATCTTGTCTTTGAGTTTGGTGGCTTCGGCGTTGACGACATCAACGGCCTCATGGCCGGTGCCGAGTCGGGCACGATCGTGCTCCCTGAGGGGACGCGCTTCACGATGACCGCCGACACCTTCTCCTCGTTTGCGGATCTAACCGTGATCGGCACCGATAAGACGGCCGCACTGACCGGGACGATCTCCAACGAGCTCGCCGAAGCGCTGACAGCGGCGATCAAGGATGGAAAGATCGAAGGGTCTGATGCGACTGCGGGGCTCCCAATGAGCGACATCGTCTTGACACCTGGGAGTGACGGAACGGTGATGACCGCAACGATTGACGTTGCGGCGATGCTGGCGCTACTCGCGAACTAGCCGACGATATTGACGAGGCGCCCGCCGGCGTGGATCACCTTCTTCGGTGCACGCCCCTCAAGGGCGATCTGCACCTTTGGTGAGGCGAGGGCGAGCACTTCGATCTCGGCCTCGGTCGCGGTGGCGCTCACGGTGAGCTTGTCGCGCAGCTTGCCGTTGACCTGCACTGGCAGCTCGCGGGTGCTCTCGGTGAGCAGGCTGGCGTCGACCGTTGGCCATGCGCACTGATGAATTGAGGTCCAGCGCGGGTCGCTGGCGCTGATGCCGGCGGCCGCCTGCACGCGGCTGTGCATCTCGTCGGCGAGGTGCGGCGCCATTGGGGCGATGCCGGCGAGCAGGTAGTGAATCGCCTCGTTCCACGCCGCGGTGCCAGCAACGGGGCTGCCGCGATACGGGAAGAGCGCGTTAGCGAGCTCCATGAGTTTGGCAACGGCGGTGTTGAAGCGGAAGGCTTCAATGTCGGTGCCCACGCCGCCGAGCGCCTTGTGCGCCGCGCGACGTACCGCCGCTTCACCTGCGGCTTGGTCTTGGCCTTCGGGGAGCACGCCAGAGTTCGGATCCCCCGGCTCCTTGCCGTGCGGGTCGAGGGCGAGTGTCCAGATGCGGCCAAGGAAGCGCACCATGCCGCTGATGCCGCTCGACGACCATGCGCCACCCTGATCCCACGGGCCCATGAACATCAAGAAGAGGCGCACCGCGTCGGCACCATGTCGGCTGACGAGTTCGTCGGGGTCTTGCACGTTGCCGCGCGACTTTGACATGCGCTCACCGTCGGCGCCGAGAATCTGCCCTTGATTGAAGAGGCGCGTGAACGGCTCTGATTCACCGATCAACCCAAGGTCGCGCATCGCCTTGGTGAAGAAGCGCGAGTAGAGCAGATGCATCACGGCATGCTCGGCGCCACCGGTGTACTGATCGACGGGGCACCAGGCATCAACGAGTTTCCGATCAACAGGGCCGAGCTCGTTGTTTGGTGTGAGGTAGCGATACCAGTACCACGACGAATCGACGAAGGTGTCCATCGTGTCGGTCTCGCGCTGGCCGGGACCGCCGCACTTCGGGCAGGGCACGTTGAGCCACGCGGTGGCGGTCTTCAGTGGCGACTCACCAGTTGCCTTGAAGTCGACGTCGTCAGGAAGCGTGACAGGGAGCTGCTCCACCGGCACGCCGACTGGGCCACAGGTTTCGCAGTGAATGATTGGGATTGGCGTGCCCCAGTAGCGCTGGCGGCTGATCAGCCAGTCGCGCAGGCGGTAGGTGACCTTCTTCTCGCCGCTCTTGCTGCTTTCGAGGTGGGCGATCGCCTTGGTGAGTGAGGCGGGCCAGGCGGCGCCGTTCCAGGCTGGGCTGTTCACGGCGACGGCGGCACCCTCAGTTTTCTCCACATACGGGAGCGGTACGTCGTTTGGTGTAGCGGCGAGGTTTGCTGGCGCAACAACGGAAACGATCGGCAGGCCGAACTGCTGGGCAAACTCGTAGTCGCGCTCATCGTGCGCGGGCACCGCCATGATTGCGCCCGTGCCGTAGCCGGCGAGCACGTAGTCGGCGATCCAGACCGGAACCTTCTCGCCGTTCACTGGATTGATGGCGAACGCGCCGGTGGCAACACCGCTCTTCTCTTTGGTGGTGGTGAGGCGATCGATTTCGGTCTTGCGCTTCGTTGCCTCAATGTAGGCGGTGACGGCGGCGCGCTGCTCTGGTGTGGTGATGGCCTCGACGAGCTCATGCTCTGGTGCGAGCACCATGAAGGTTGCGCCGTAGAGCGTGTCGGGGCGCGTGGTGAAGACGCGCAGCTTCTCACCGCCAGCATGATGCGGCGCAGGTGCAACGGTGAAGTTGACCTCGGCACCCTCGGATCGACCGATCCAATTTGTTTGCATCGTACGAATCGGCTCTGGCCAGTTGAGCCCCTCAAACGAGAGCAACTCATCGGCGTAGTCGGTGATCTTGAAGAACCACTGTGTTAGGTCTCGCTTGGTGACTGGTGTAGAGCAGCGCCAGCAGATGCGATCTACACCTTCGACCTGTTCGCGCGCCAGGGTCACCTGGCACGACGGGCACCAGTCAACAGGGGCCTGCTTGCGATAGGCGACACCCTTCTCGTAGAACTTCAGAAAGATCCACTGGTTCCAGCGGAAGTAGACGGGATCACAGGTGACGACCTCGCTCTTCCAATCAAACGATGCACCCATGCTGCGCAGCTGGCGGCGCATGTTCTCCATGTTGGCGTAGGTCCACTCGCGTGGATGAATCTTGCGCTTGATCGCGGCGTTTTCGGCAGGGAGGCCGAAGGCATCGAAGCCGACTGGGTAGAAGACGTTGAAGCCCTGCATGCGCTTGTAGCGCGCGATAGCGTCTGTTGGAGTCTTTACGTACCAGTGGCCAATGTGCAGGTCGCCCGATGGGTAGGGCCACATCGTGAGCAGGTAGTAGTTGGGCTTGCTCGTATCGGTGAGGTCGGTGGTGTGGAGTCCGAGTTCTTCCCAGCGGCGCTGCCAGCGCGGCTCAATCTCGGTCGGGTCGTACCGCTCGAGTCGCTCGTCTTGCTCGGCCACGGGTGGGGCTCCTCTCCTTCCGAAGCGCGCCATTTGGCGGCTTGGTGGAGCTAAAGGGATTCGAACCCTTGACCTCTTGCATGCCATGCAAGCGCTCTACCAACTGAGCTATAGCCCCAAGGGGGGCGAGTGTATCAGGAGCGTTCGCGCCCCACGATTGGGAGAAGGAGGAGTGCGCCCGCCACGAGGAGGAGTCCACCCGAGAAGGGGGTAAGCCCGACGATCAGCGTGGTCAACGTGCCGCCAAGGACTGGCCCGGCCGAGATACCAAGGTCAAAGAAGAGGTTAAATGCGCCGTTGGCACGACCGCGCTCCCCAGGCTCTGAGGCGATGGCGACGGCACCTGCGGCGGCAGGGAAGATCAGGCCGTAGCCAATGCCGTACAAGACGATGGCGACCACGTCGACCTCAAGCCGCGGACTGATAGCGAGCAGAATCAGTGCAACGAAGATCGCGGCGAGGCCAACGAGCGAGATGCCAAACGGCCCACGCTTGTCGACACGCTCAGAGAAGCGACTCAGCATAATCAAGATGGCGACAACGCCGAAGATGCTAAACAGGCCGCCGCTCACCCCGGTGGCGTAGCGCAGCGCGGCTTCGGTATCACGACCCATTTCAATCGCGCGCTGAAAGAGACCATCCTTCATGAAGCCCGTGATGGATCCAACCGCCGCCTCTAGGCCAAAGATGGCGAGAAGCGCCACTCTCAGATTGCGGTTAGCGAAGATGCGTCGCCACGCTCCGGGCCGCTGACTGCGGGCGACCGAGGGGGTGAGGGTCTCTGGAATCAACGGAAGGACCGCGAGAAGTCCACCAGCGATCAGCAGTGCAAGACCGAGGAAGACAGCGTTGAGCCCTGCGATGCTTGAAACAATCGCTGCTCCAGCGGGCCCAACTACTGCTGCCACGCCAATCAGTGCGCCAGCGCGGCCAAGTGTTTTTCCACGCTCGCCAGGTGCGGCGACGTCACCGAGCAGCGCGAAGAGCGCGGCGGCTAAGACTCCACCTGCAGCGCCGTGCACAACGCGAGCCACGAGAAAGAGGGGGAGGGAGTCTGCGAGTGCATACACAGCGATTGCAAGTGGACTAATGATGAGGGCGGCCACAATCACACGCCGCCTGCCGAGACGGTCAGCGAGAACGCCACCGATGGGATTAAAGGCAAGGTTGGCGAGCGAGTATGCGGCGATGGCAATACCTACGATGAAGGGGGTCCCGCCAAGCTCTTGCGCACGCGGCCCGATGACCGGGAGCAAGGCGAAGTTGTCAATAAACGTCAGGAAAACGGCAAAGTAGATCGCCGCTTTTGTCTTTTTACTCAATTCACGCTTGACCAAGTTCGGTGAACAGGTCGCCCGAGAGCGCATAGAGTTGCATCGCTTCGTCGATGAAGCCGTGTCGCTGTGCCTCGGTCAACTGTGCGCTGTTCAGCCTCTCTCGATACTCAGCCTTGTAGTGGTTTGCATCTCCCAGATCAGGAAAGTCATAGAACGTGAGCGCCTCAGGTGGGACTTGGTAATGGCGGACGACTAGACGCGCGATAGCCTGCCCACCAGAGAGGTCGCCGAGATATCGAATGTAGTGGTGTGCGAGGAGCCGCTCATCCTCAATGCCGTCATGGAGACGCGACACGTATCTCGCGGTGGTTTCAGGAAGGTCCACGCCAGCCTCTACCCCAACTCGCTCACTCAGAACTGCAATGTCGGTCCGCATGCGGTCAAATCGGTCCAAGCCCCGGTGATCGAAGCTCTTCACCAAGGGGCGATCTGCTCGCTCTCGAAGCAGCGCCTCCATTTTCTCGTAGATTGGTGCGAGGGCTGCGAGATAACGAAGGTAGGCCCGCTGATCAAGCTTCCCCCCCATCAGTTCAACAATGAAGGTCGTGCGTTCAGCGCTACGGTGCGACGCCTCTGTCGCGGCGAGGATCTGCTCGTGGAACGGTTGGGTCAGCATCGGCTTATTCTTGCAGCCCCCACGTAAAGCGTCAACGACTCTTGTCATGTATGACAGGTGAGCCTGTCGCACAAAAGTTTTCAGTGAGCCACAATCTCCAGGTGAGTGAATCGACCGCGCAGGGTGCTCGTTACACGATGGTTCGCAGCCCGCGAGCGCGCCGGTTAACCCTGCGCATCAACCCTGAACATGGGCTTGAGGCGGTCGTGCCCGCGAGGCTCAGCGAGGCCCACGCTCGTCGCCAAGTGGAAGAATTCATCGGGGAGCGCAACAAGTGGGTAGAGCGATCACTCGCGGAGTTGCGAGAGCGCCGTGCCGCACTTGGCACGGATGGCCGACTGGCGCTTGGCGGGTTGATCCCGTATGCAGGTCGGGCGCACCGAATCCGGGTGGCGGAGGTTCCTGAAATTGTCGTAACTGACAATGAAATTCTGGTCCCCACGCGTATGGCAACAGACGAAGTCCTGATGCGCTCCAGGCTTTCAAACTGGTTACGACGGCGGGCTCGCAGTGTGGCGGAACAGATGATTGCAATCTACGCAAGGGAGATGAGCGTTCGCCCTACGCGGCTGCGGATTGGTGATCAGAGCACTCGGTGGGGCAGTGCATCGGCTGATGGAACAATTTCGCTTTCCTGGCGACTGGTGATGGCCCCGCCCTCCTGCTTTGAGGCGGTCGTTGTCCATGAGCTCGCCCACCTACGCGCCAACGGCCATGGGCCAAAGTTCCGTGCGGTGGTAGAGAGGCACCTCCCTGACGAGGCGGTGCGCATGCGTCTACTGCAGCGCCTCGCTCCAGCACTCAGCGCGGTTCGCTAGCGAACCACCGGCGAGAAAAGGGGCTGGTGGAGCTGAGGGGATTCGAACCCCTTACCTCGACAATGCGAATGTCGCGCTCTACCAATT
>JBIIGQ010000023.1:0-8337 GCA_044236365.1 Candidatus Limnocylindrus sp.
AGCGCGACGCACACGATGTGCTCCTCTGCATCGGTACGGCGAGCAACCTCGAGACGCCAGGTCGCATGAAGTTTGGCTCCGGTGATTTCTACCTGAAGTCACCAGAGCAGATGGCGGCGCTCTTCCCCGATCGCCCCGAGCTCCTCAAGAACACCCGCCTCATCGCTGAGATGGTGGACTTCAACCTGGAACTCGGCACGCTCCGCCTCCCGAACATTGAGGTGCCCGCAGGGGAAGACGTCAACAGTTGGCTGCGCAAAGAGGCGACGCGTGGCCTTACGCAGCGATACGGTACCCCAAGCGAAATCGCACGCGAACGGTTGGAGTATGAGCTGGGCATCATCATCAAGATGGGTTACGCGGCCTACTTCCTGATCGTGGCTGACTTCGTCCGCTTCGCAAGGGAGCAGGGGATTGCCACAACCTGCCGAGGGAGTGCTCCAGGGTCGATCGTCACCTACACCTTAGGGATCACTCCAGTGGACCCGCTGCACTACGAACTCCCCTTTGAGCGCTTCCTTAACGTTGAACGAGTCACCATGCCCGATATTGACGTGGACTTTGAGGATGGTCGACGGGATGAGGTGCTGCGGTACGTATCGCAGAAGTACGGCGAGGACCGCGTGGCACAGATCATCACCTTCGGCACCATGGCGGCCCGCGCCTCGATCCGCGACGTAGGACGCGTACTTGGGAAGAGCTACAGCGAGGTTGACCGCATTGCGAAATCCGTCCCAGCTCAGAACAACATCAGCCTCGAAGATGCGCGTAAATCGCCTGAGTTCGCCGCCTACGCCGACGGCACGGAATACGGACAACTCATCGGCCTTGCAGAGCAGCTTGAAGGGGTAGTTCGCAACGCCTCGACGCACGCCGCCGGCGTGGTAATCAGTCGCGAGCCACTCACGGAGATCATGGCGCTCCAGCGTGCGACGAACTCTGAAGGAGTGATGACGCAGATCGAGATGCATGGAGTGGAGGCGCTCGGCCTGCTGAAGTTTGACTTCCTCGGCCTGGCGAACCTGACTATTTTGCGAACGGCGGTCGATCGCATCCGCGAGACCCGTGGCATCGAGATTGATCTCGACAAGATTCCGCTTGATGACGCCAAGACCTTTGCCCTTCTGGCGTCCGGCGAAACGACGGGCGTGTTCCAACTGGAATCCCCAGGGATGCGCCGCTACATCAAGGAGTTGCGCCCGACGAGCGTCTTCGACATTGCCGCCATGGTGGCCCTCTATCGCCCTGGGCCGATGGCGAGCATCCCCACCTACATCCGTCGCAAGCACGGAAAGGAGGCGGTCACCTACCCACATCCACTCCTTGAGCCCGTGCTGAAGCGCACCCAAGGGATCTTCGTTTTCCAAGAGGACGTAATGGCGGCCTCCGTTGCGCTCGCAGGCTTCAGCGGAGCCGAGGCGGACACACTTGGCTGGGCTATCCGAAAGAAGAAGGAAGACGTGCTGGAGAGTGTCCGCGCAGATTTCTATAAGGGTGCGGCAACCCGTGGCGTCAATCGTGGTGCAGTCGAACAGGTCTTCAAGCTCATGGAGCCGTTCGCTGAATATGGGTTCAATAAGGCGCACGCCACCTGCTACGGCCTCATCGCGTACCAGACCGCGTATCTCAAGGCGAATTACACCGTCGAGTACATGACCAGCGTGCTGAACGCCTTCCGCAGCAAAGAGGAGAAGGTTGCCGCGGCGATCGCAGAGTGCCGCCGCCTTGGCATCCCGGTACTCCCTCCAGATGTCGACTTCTCGAATCTCGACTTCGAGCCAGAGGGAGAGGCGATCCGCTTCGGCCTCTTGGGGATCAAGAATGTCGGCGCTACTGCCGCCGAGTCGATCGTTGCGGCGCGTGAAGCGGGGGAGCAGGCGGCCTCGCTGCAGGAGTTCTGCGAGCGAATTGACCTGCGCCTTGCGAACAAGCGCGTCCTTGAGGCACTGGCGAAGGTTGGGGCGCTCCGGCGCTTCGGCCATCCAGCGCAGATCCTGCTCGCCCTCGACGACGCGATCTCCGGCGGCTCCAGTGCGCAGCGCGAGCGTGCGGCTGGGCAGGTTGGTCTCTTCGATGCGATGCCTGAGCTCGCTGGAGCGGGGATCCCCGCACTCCCACACGTCACGGAAGCCTCAACACGCGAACGGCTGCGCTGGGAGCGAGAGCTGATGGGCGTCTATCTCAGTGATCACCCAATGAACGCTCTTGCGCCAGCGATGCAGCCGTATGTGAGCACCTTCGTTGGTGACTTCAGTGATGAGTCGTACCGCGATGAGACGGCAACGCTTGGCGCCATTGTGTTGAGCATTCGCCAGATGGTCACCAAGAAGGGTGCCTCCATGGCGATTGTCACCGTAGAAGATCTCACGGGGAGCATGGAGGTCGTGGTCTTCCCCCAGGTGTGGGAGTCGACGAAGAGCTCCTGGATTGAGGGTGAGGGGATCCTCATCGCCGGTCGCACCGAGCAGCGCGGTGAAGAGTGGTCTGTTTTGGTTGAGTCTGTTGTTCCGTGGGAGGAGGCGTCGCGCCTCAGCGCGGAGGCCGTCCGGTCCAAGCTCACTGTTTCGAGTGGGGGGCGACGCTACGCAAAGCGATCAGTCGCCCCGCTCCCTAATGGTGGGATTCCAGCGGGCATGGTTCCTGAAGGGATGGAGACGAGCGCACCACTCATGCCAGAGCGCGCACCAGTCGAATTTGATGCCGCCGCGCCGGCCGAGTCGCCTCCCGCCGAACCGCTGGTTGGCGCGATGTCGAATCCGGATCCGGTAGAGATCCCCGCAGATGCGGTGCTCCACATCAAGTTCAAGGCGCGCCAGTCCGTTGAGGAGACCATCCGCGCCATGGAGATTGTGAAGGGGGAGTTGCGGTCAAGGCCAGGGGCGACCCGTGTGGTGGTGCACATCCCTCAGGCGGGTGGCGCACAGCTCTTGCCGATGGAGCAGCGCAGCGGCGTTGCCTGGGACGCCGGGCTTCCAGCAATCCTGCGTGACCGCGTGGGTGGCGACGGGATTGAGTTGGAGCTGATCTCCCCAGCCACCTGAGGAAGATCCAGCCCTGCAGGTTTATGAAGAAGAGGGGAGAATAGCCACATGAGCAGCAACGATTACGTCTCCGTCCTGACCCGCCAGTCCGCCCCTGAGGGCGTTGATTGGCGCACGATGTCCGTGGTTGCGCGTGCACTTCTCCTGACACGCGCCTCAGTTCTTCCCCTGACTATCCTCGGCTCCGGACAGGGACTTCTCTTCGCCTGGTGGAGCGGCAAGATCAGTGACGCAACGTTCGGCGGCAACGCTGTGAGCGGGATCCTTCTTGGCTTCGCCGCCTTCTTCGGCGCAAACCTCGCCCACGCCGCAAACAATTTGGCAAACGACTGGCGCGACTATCACGACGGCCTCGACCGACCCGGGTACCCGCGCGCCGACTACTCTCCACACCCGATTGCATCAGGCGCTATGTCGAGCCGCACCCTTCTGATCACCATCGGTGTACTGACGGCCCTCGCGGCAATCCTTGGTGGCTTCACGATGGTGATTCGTGGCGAGCCACTTCTCGGTGCCTTCGCGATCGCGGGACTCATCCTCTCGTGGGGCTACACCGATCCACCACTACGACTTAAGCGACGCGGCCTCGGCGAGCTCTCGGCGTTTATCGTCTGGGGACCACTCATGGGTGGTGGCACCTATCTCGCAGCAACTGGCTCTATCGATGCAACTGCCCTCATTGCCACACTCCCGTGGGCACTCTTTGTGACCGCGGTGCTCTTCGGTAAGCACCTCGACAAGATCGAGGCGGACGGTTCACGTGGCGTGAAGACGTTCGTGGTGCGCATCGGTGAGCGCCGCGCTCGTGCCTTCACAACGCTGCTGATCACCGCGGGCTACCTCGGCATTGCGGTCTTCGCTATTCCAGCGATCGGAATCTTCCCGTGGTTCGTAGCGCCGCTAGCGGGCATCGGCGCCCTCATTGCGCTCTCAGCACTCAAGATTGTTGCTGCGCCGCGTCCAGCTGCTCCACCCGCCGGCTACCCACTCTGGCCGCTCTGGCATGTCGGCGCGGCATTCCTCGCCTCGCGCCCTGCAATGGGCGCGCTCTTGGTGGGGTTGGTTGTTGGGGCGATCATCGGCCGCTAAGCAGCTGGGATTACGCTCTCTCCTTGCGTACCGAAGCTACAGGCGCGAGATGATCCCCTTTGCTTTCGTTGACACGGCTTTCCTTGAGTCGTTCCTAAGTCGTTTCGCTACGGCAAGCACCTTCGGCTCAAAGGCCGGATCGAGTTTGGCCAACTTCTCCAGGAGCTTGAGCCCTTGCACAAGGGTCATCCAATCGATAGCTTCGCTCACCCATCGCAACGTCAACACCTTGACCCGCCGCAACTCAGCTGGAGTGAACTCGCTGGTGAAGTCGAAGTAAAGGGTGATCAGCCCAAGTTTCACGACTGTGTGCGTGGTCTTTGAGTACTCTGCAACGAGGGACGCTCTGTGCGGATGGAAGAACGTGCTGTCGCCCCGCATGAGCCGCTTTGTTGCGTTCATTGCCCTCATCGCAACTAGCGGCTCTTGATGAAGGAGGAGAGCTAAGAGTTGGGGAAATCTCTTGGGCTCTCCACTTACTGTGCGAACCACGTTGAGGGTGTTTCCGAGCGAGTTGGGCTTACCGGCAGCAAGCTCACGGGCAAAGTCAGAGGTACTGCGTGCGTTCGTCGAGTTACTCCTACCCATGCGAACGCGTCGCCCTGAACGCTACTTCCCTTTGGCCTCGGGTCGAGCGACGCGGGCAGGCGGAACCCGCAGTGCCTCGAACTTCGCGATCTCTACTTCAATCGCCGCGACTTCTGCAGCTGCGGCGCGCCACTCAGCTGAGCCGGCAGCCGCTGTAGCACGCTTCGCGCGGGCGGCGGCATGTTCGCGCATGAGGGTAGGGCGGTCGGCGCGCGGGGTGAATGCCTTGTCGCTCATCTCGCCTCCTTGTGAAGTTGTTGGTGCCGAAGGCGGGACTCGAACCCGCATGATCTCATCGACCGGCCGATTTTAAGTCGGATGCGTCTGCCATTTCGCCACTTCGGCCCCTCTATCGTAGCGGGGCGGTGGCTTTGGTACCGAAGGTGGGAGTCGAACCCACATGACCTTTCAGTCGACCGATTTTGAGTCGGTTGCGTCTGCCATTTCGCCACTTCGGCACCCATAGATCCTAGCGGCGCGGCACACTAGGCACATGACACGAGGCAGCAGACCAGGCGGAGGCGAGGGGGCGGAGCGTACGGCCCTGCTCGCCGCCGCACGGGCGGGCTCTCAGGACGCCTTCCGCGACCTCTTCACCCCCGACCTGGACCTTGCCTGGCGGATGGCGCTACGCATCACGGGGAGCGAGGCGAGCGCCGACGACGCCCTGCAGGCGGGACTCATCTCGGCCTACCGCTCCCTTGACCGTGTCGCACCGACCAATCTTCGCGGCTGGTTTGTACGGATCGTGGAGAACGCCGCGCGCGACCTGATGCGCCGTGAGCGCCGACACCCGACGCTCCCGTTTGCCAGCGACACGCACGAGGAGGCGGGGGAGGGTGCGAATCGCGAACGCGTCGCGGCGGAGCCGCAGGCGGGAGCGACCTCTGACCCAGCGCAGCGTGCCGAGGCGAGCGAACTCGCCGCCGCCTTGGCCTCCGCCCTCGCGGCGATCCCAGAGGAGCGGCGCCGAGCGATCCTCCTCTACGACGTCGATGGCTACGACTATGCGGAGATCGCTGAGCTCACGGGGGTATCGGTGGGGACCATCAAGAGCCGCATCAGCCGAGGGCGCGAAGAGCTGCGCCGCCTCCTGGCCGACCTGCGGCCGGGAACCGCGGGCGCCCCGTTATCGTTGGGAGACCGAGATGAATAACGCCGCCGGCACCCCTGAGCACGATCCGCTGAGCGCCTATCGCGCCAGTGAGCCCCGCCGCGCCCGTGACCCTTTTGCCAGCCCCGCGCTGCGCAGCGAGATCGCACAGATCGCCGAGGCTCGGGCCCAGCGCGCTGCGAGTGGCTGGCGCTCAGCCCTCTTCGGCTGGATGAGCGCCGCGCCGCGTGGTGCCCTCGCGGGCGCCGCGCTCTCTGCGGCACTCCTTCTTGGGGGCGTCGCTGGTCAGATTGCGGGCGGCACTGCGAGCGCAGTGCGAATGGAGTCTGGGGGCGACCTCGTCGGAGCGAGCCTGGCCCCCGAAGCTTCCATGGATGTCAAAGCAGACGGAACGACCGGTGTGCTCCTCGAGTCTGGGACGCTTGATGCCGCCGTCATCGCCTCTGGGGCCGCACTCCTTCTACTGACAGGGAGCCTTGCGGTGATGTTCGTGAGCGTGCGGAGGCGTCGCGCCTAGCCGAAGGGCTCTGCACTCCTGCGGTACCCTCGCGGTATGCCAACCAAGCGCCGACTCCTCCTCGTTGATGCCTATGGGCTGATCTACCGCGCCTTCCACGCGCTGCCCCCGCTCACGAATAGCCGCGGCCAGCTGACGAATGCGGCGTACGGGTTCACCAGCATCCTGCTGCGCACGATGACCGACGTCGATCCTGAGCGAGCCATCGTGGCCTTTGATGCGCCGGGCACCACCTATCGGCACGAGCGGTTCCCCGCATATAAGGCGCAGCGGCCGTCGATGCCCGACGAGCTTCGTTCCCAGGTGCCGATCGTTCGTGACCTTGTCGCCGCGCTAGGGCTGCCACTCCTGGAGGCAACGGGATACGAAGCAGATGACGTGATTGGCACCATCGCCACCGCCGCAGAGCGCGACGGCTGGGAGGTGCACATCGTCTCTGGTGACCTCGACATGCTGCAGCTGGTTACCAAGAAGGTCCACCTGATGCACACCGCCAAGGGCGGAGCCGATGCGATCGTTGAATACGACCCAGAACGAGTCTTCGCACGGTACGGCCTCACCCCAGAGCAGATGGTTGACTTCAAGTCGCTCAAGGGTGACAGCTCCGACAACATTCCCGGTGTGCCAGGAGTGGGCGAGAAGACCGCCTCGAAATTGATTGCAAGCTTCGGCTCCCTTGAGCAGTTGTACAGCCGCCTCGATGAGGTTGAACCGGTACGCATCCGCGAAGCGCTTGCTGCAAACCGCGACGCAGCATTTGCTGGGCAGGGACTAATGACGATTGATCGCGATGCACCGCTGGCGCTGCCAGCCACCGGTGGCGAGATTGGGGTGTACGACCGCGAAGCGGCACTCGCCCTCTTCCGCGACCTTGAGTTCCGCGCGCTGGCACAGCGCCTCCCACCGCTCGCCGGTGAGGATCGCGTTGCCGCAAACGCTGCAGTGAGCGCTGCCGCGGCAGGGGCTGCCCTGCGTGGCTCAGTTGCGCCGGTCGTGAAAGCTGCGTCAAAGGCGAGCCCTGCAAGTGACCTACAGCTCGGATTCAACTTTGATGCGGTGACGGCGGGGAATGCCGCCGCTGGTCGGTCCACGCAGTCGGAGAGCAACGCTGCAGATGAGTCCGATGCGCACTCCAAGATTGAACAGGTGAAGCGCGGCGATCTTGCCGCCGCAGGGGTTCGCGTGCTGGGCGCGGTCGATGAGGCGCGAGATGCGTTCCGCGGCCTATCGGCAGAGGGGCACCTTGCCATCGGCGGCGTGGGTGCGGACCGACGTGGGCCAGAGGCAGAACTCGCGATCGCCATCGTCGATGATGCGGGAACGATTCTCGCCGCGGATGATGGCGCCGTGGTGCATGCGCTTCTTGAATCACTTGCGAGCTCAAAGCGTGAGATCGCCGGCCTCGGCGTAAAGGGCCTAATCGGCGCCATGGTGAGCATTCGACCTGAGTCTTCGCCACGCCTCATTGATGATGTTGCGCTCGGCACCTGGATTGCGAATGTCACGATGCGTAACCCCGGACTGGTGGAGGTTGCCTCTGCACGCCTTGGCGCCGATCTTCCTGACCGACTCGAGCCACTGCAAGAGGCGGTCCTTGCCGCGCTCGTTACGCGAGCGTCGCGTGGGCCGCTCGCGGAAGAGTTGCGCGAGGCTGGAACGCTCCGTCTCTATCGTGAGATTGAACTGCCGCTCGTTGAGGTGCTCGCGCGCATGGAGATCGCCGGGGTCGCCGTGGATCAATCGGCGCTGAGCGAGCTGAGCGCAGCATTCACCGCAGAGATCGCGCGCCTCGAGCGGGAGTCCGAGCGCGCCGTTGGTCACCCCGTAGCGCTCGGTTCGCCGAAGCAGCTCGGTGAACTCCTCTTTGTGGAGCTCAACCTTCCGAAAGGGAAGAAGACGAAGACGGGCGCCTGGTCGACCGATGCAAGCGTCCTGGAGGAGATCCAGGGGGAGCATCCGATCGTTGGGATCGCCATGGAGTGGCGCAC